>NZ_CP063203.1:1870000-2237500 GCF_019904255.1 Marixanthomonas sp. SCSIO 43207 | reverse complement strand
ATAACAAACAAATCATGAAAACTGTAAAAACATTAATCATCGCTTTATTAGTTATAGCTGTAACACCACTTACAGCACAAACAGCGGATGAAATTATTGACAATTATTTTGAAAATACTGGTGGTAAAGATGCCTGGAATAAAATTGAAGCAATAAAAATGACGGGGGATGCCTCTATGGGACCACAATCATTTCCGTTTACACAATATTTAATGACAGATGGAAAAATGTTAACTGAAATTGAATTTCAAGGACAAAAACTAATCCCTCAAGCTTTTGATGGGGAACAGCTTTGGGGCCTAAACTTTCAAACCATGCAACCTGAAGCTCAGGATGCAGAAGCATCGGCAAATTATAAAAAAAATGAAGCTAACGATTTTCCAGATCCTTTTCTTAACTATGAAGAAAAAGGATACCAAGTTGAATTAATGGGGGAAGAAACAAAAGAAGGCACTGAGACCTATAAAATAAAGCTTACCAAAAACAAAGTAATGTCAGACGGTGTTGAGGAAGAAAATATTTCTTATTACTATTTTGACAAAGAAAACTTCGTCCCTATTGTAAGCGAAATGGTAATGCCTGTAGGACCACAGAAAGGCATGAACGTTCAAACTAAATATAGTGATTATCAGGAAGCAGGAGATATCTTTTTTCCTTACGCTCTCGAAACAAGTTACAATGGGCAAACTGGTCAATCTATCAAAATGGATAATATTGAAATAAACCCAAGTGTTGAAGGTATAGACTTTTCGATGCCAGAAAAAAAATAACCTTAGTTTAAGTATTTAAATCCCTGTTCATCAGGGATTTTTTTATTTTTAACAATAACTAATTAAAAAAAACACCAAATGAGAAAAATATTCTACACCCTATTGATATTGGCTTTCTTGCCTCTATCATTTTCAGCCCAAGAAACCGCTTTAAAAGGAAAAGAGCTATTTGGAGATATGAAGGCACGGCACATAGGCCCTGCATTAATGAGTGGTCGCATTAACGATATAGAAATGCACCCAACGAATACGCGAATTATCTACATTGGTACAGCTGGTGGTGGCGTTTGGAAATCTAGTAACGCAGGTACAACCTTCGCTCCTATTTTTGATGATTATGCACAGTCAATAGGAGTAGTAACGCTAGACCCTAATGACCCTGATCAAACTATCTGGGTAGGAACAGGAGAAACTTGGACTCGTAATTCAGTTTCTATTGGCGATGGGTTGTATAAATCTACTGACGGAGGAAATAACTGGAAAGAAATTGAAGGGTTTGAAAAAAGTGAACGAATCGCTTCAATTGTAATCAACCCAAAAAATTCAAACGAAATATACGTAGGCGTACTAGGAGCTTTATGGAGTGATAGTGACGACCGCGGAATTTACAAAACTACAGACGGAGGTAAAACCTGGACAAAATCCTTATTCATAGATGCATCAACAGGAGCGGCAGATGTAATTATGGACCCTAAAAACCCTGAAATTTTATATGCTTCTATGTGGCAGTTTAGACGTACAGGATGGAGTTTTAACTCAGGCGGACCCAACAGCGGTCTATATAAGTCTACAGATTCTGGTAAAACTTGGAATAAAATTCACAATGGATTTCCCCAAGGCGATTTAGGTAGAATAGGATTAGCTCTTGCACCAAGTGATCCCTCTATTTTATATGCCGTTTTAGAAACTGAACAAAAAGACAAAAACGGACTTTGGAAATCAACAGATTCAGGAAAAAGTTGGAAACACCTAAATAATGATTTTGGTTTAACTGTACGTCCTTTCTATTTTTCAAGAATTACAGTTGATCCTAAAAATCCAGATGTAGTAGTAAAAGGAGGTCTTACAGGATCGATAAGCCGTGATGGAGGTAAAACATTTAAAAATTTAGGTAATATGCACAGTGACATTCACGATGTTACGTTTCATATAAATGATAGTGATGTTTTATATTCTGCAACAGATGGCGGATTATATCGCTCTTGGAATGGTGGTTCGGTTTTTGAAATTGTGGAAGATCTTCCACTTTCACAGTTTTATCATATTAGTACTGATGATGCTGAGCCTTACAATGTCTATGGCGGTTTACAAGATAATGGAAGCTGGTATGGCCCTTCTTCTTCTCCTGGCGGAGTTAATGCTCGAGATTGGAATAGCGTTGGTTATGGAGATGGTTTTAGAGTACTAAAACACCCAACAAAAAATATTATTTATTCTGAAATGCAAGGTGCAGAAAACGTATGGCGATATGATGCAGACCGCAACCGCACTAGAACTATCCAGCCATTGCCCAAAAAAGGTGATGCCCAATTACGCTTTAACTGGAATGCTCCTATGGCAGTAAGTATTCACGCCCCAGATAGGTTTTATATGGGTAGCCAGTTTGTTCACAAAAGTGAAGATATGGGCGAAACTTGGCAAATCATTTCACCAGACTTAACAACAAATAATCCAGAGAAGCAAGATCAATCAAGTTCTGGAGGGCTTTCTGTTGACAATAGCGGAGCTGAAAACCATACAACAATTTTTACAATCGCTGAATCACCACTAGATGAAAATATAATCTGGGTAGGAACCGATGACGGAAATGTACAAGTAACAACCGATGGTGGAAAAAATTGGAACAACGTTACTGAAAACTTAACAGGTATTCCAGCAAATACCTGGGTGTATCACATTGAAGCCAGTGTGCATGGAAAAGGAACAGCTTATGCAGTTTTTGAAGGCCACACAACAGGTGATATGAAACCATACGTCTTAAAAACGACCGATTATGGTAAAACGTGGAAGTCAATCATTTCAGAAGACATTCAAGAAAATGCTTTTGTCCGAAATATTCAAGAGGATTATGAAAATGAAGATTTATTGTTTTTAGGAACCGAAATGGGATTGTATGTTACTATTGATGGCGGAAGTAATTGGTCGCAATTTACAAATAACATGCCACCGGTTGCCGTTCATTTTATCGATATGCAAAAGCAAACCAATGATATTGTAATGGGCACACATGGACGCGGCGTAATCATTATAGACGACATAAGTCCGTTACGTCAACTTAACGCATCGATTTTAGAAAAAGACGTTCACTTTTTCGACACAGAAGCTTTTAATATGCCAGAAGAAAGTGGTTTTAGCGGAAGTTTTGGAACAGAAACACAATTTGTAGGTGGCAATAAACCAACGTCCGCTAGAATAGTATACTATTTAAAAAAGCGGCATACCTTCGGAAAAATGGAAATGGAAATTCAAGATATGGAAGGAAACAAAATAGCCCCCCTATCCCCTGGAAAATCAAAAGGAATCAATATTGTAAACTGGAACTATACGAGTGCTACTCCAAAAATGGCAGCTGGTAAGACACTGTCATATGGAGGTTTTACGGCTCCTCGAGTACCTGCAGGAACATACAAAGTAGTATTGACAAAAGGTAAAAATACGTATGAAACTGAAATTGATGTAAAGTATGATGAAAAGTCCTTAACTACATTAGCTGAGCGTAAAGAGCAAGAAAAATTGACCAAACAATTATTTAATATGGTTGAAGACCTAGCATATATGGTGTATGAGTTGGGCGAACTGCAAGACAAAGCCAATTCTGTAATTGAAGAGCAGCCAAAAGGCAAAAAGGAAGCTCAAAAACTATACGATGCATTAGAAAACCTTCGGAAAGATTTGGTTATTACAACCGGTGATAATTACGTTGCTGCTGCTGAACCAGAGTTAAGAGAGCGTATGGCTGATTTATACTCGAATATTGCTGGCTCTTTTAGTCGTGTAACAGCATCTCAAAAACAAAACTTAGAATTAATCTCTGAAGAATTTGAAGAAGCCAAAAAACGCTACGCAGCTATTAAAGACAAGGAAGGTAAAAAGTTTATAAAGTTTTTGGATAAAAATGATATAGAAAAGCCAACTATTAAATCAAAAGAGGAATTTCTATCATCAAATTAAGTCAGAAAAAAAATACTACTAAAAAGCTCGTAAATTTTTACGAGCTTTTTTATTTATTTATTGATGTATACCGTTTTTCTGTTTACAAATTCTGTAATACCGTGGTTACTTAATTCACGTCCGTATCCACTTTCTTTTACTCCACCAAAAGGCAACCGAGGATCACTTTTAACCAATTCATTTATAAAAACAGCTCCTTCATCAAATCGATATGCTAGTTTTTCAGCAGCTTCAATATTTTCAGAAAAAATAGAAACACCCAATCCAAATTTTGATGTATTAGAAAGTTCAATAGCTTCTTCAATGGTTTCAAAAGTAGTTATAGATAAAGCCGGTCCAAACGTTTCTTCTTTAAACATAGCCATGTCGCTAGTAACACTACTCACAACAGTAGGCTCAAAGTAAGCATTTTGGCGCTTTCCCCCTATCTCTAGCTTGGCTCCTGCTTGTATTGTGGCGCTAACTTGTTTTTCTAGATCTTGTGCCAAATCTTCTCGCGCTAAAGTACCAATGTAAGTCTCTTCATCCATAGGATCTCCGCTTTTAAGCTCTCTTACTTTTTTTATCAAATTCTGAATAAATTCTTCTGAAATTGAAGCATCAACCAGTAAACGTTTACCGGCAATACAGCTTTGTCCTGTGTTTTGAAAGCGAGCTTGTACGCACGTATCAATGGTTGTATCTATATCACAATCGTTAAGAACAACTAAAGCATTATTTCCGCCTAACTCCAAAACCGATTTTTTTATATTCTTCCCCGCTATTGAAGCTACTGATGAACCTGCTGGACCACTTCCGGTTAATGTAACCGCTTTAACTATGGGGTTTTCAATAATCTCTTCTATCATATCACTACCAACTTTTAAGGTAGTGAAGCAATACTCAGGAAAACCAGCTCGTTTAAAGACTTTTTCAATATTTAAAGCACTCCCAAAAACATTTGAAGCGTGTTTTAGCACTCCTATGTTTCCTGCCATTAAAGCAGGGGCTGCAAAACGAAAAACTTGCCAAAAGGGATAATTCCAAGGCATCACAGCTAGTACAACTCCTATTGGCTCATAACTCACATAACTTTTATGTGCATCAGTTTTTATTGTTTCATTTGATAACTGCTTTTCGGCATGTTCGGCATAATACTCACAAACCCAAGCACATTTTTCAATCTCAGCTATGGCTTGCTTAATGGGTTTTCCCATTTCGTTTGTCATCGTTTGAGCATACTCTTTTTTATTTTTCTTTAATTCTAAAGCTGCAGCTAACATCAGTTTTTTTCGTTCTGAATATGAGGTTTCTCGCCATTTATAAAACCGTTTATCTGCTTGTGATAAAATTTCTTTTACTTCGGTCTTGGTATGCGTTTTAAAAGAATCAATTTTTTTTCCTGTATAGGGATTTATCGAGGTTTTTGTGCCCATAGTTTTCTTTTAAAAGTACCTAAAACTAGATAGACAAAGGGATGGATTAAGATGATTTTAACGGCACTATTTGTTGAAAAACCGTTTATAACTATCTGGTATTTGAGAAAAAGGAAGGTTTTAAAATATATAATTTTAATAAAACCCTTCTATTATGAACACACGAGATGAAGTTCTTTTACAAATAAGACCAGAAATTCCGTCCGCTAGATTTCATGAACACATGAGCGATGGTGAGTATTTTCAAAACAATACATTGCGCCCTGTTGTTAAACTTCAGAATGATTTATTGGTTTCTGCTTTCAGAAATTATGTAAGAAAGCACAAAAATGTTTTTTATGATCTTTCTATTGAAAAACGACTGGATTACATAGATAATGCAATTCAAAAGGATATGAAGTTTAGAAATTCGTTAAAAGGTATGATCATTGGTCAATTTACTATTCATGAATACGAAATGTATATCAAGGATTCTTCTGCTCTAAACAAGCGAATGATGAATATTGTTATTGATCGTTTAAAAAGCAATGTTCAAGTCTTAGAACCAGAATTTGCTTAATTAAATTATAAAAAAAAGCCCTTCATTTCTGAAGGGCTTTTTCATTTTATAACAAAAATGATGGATTATTTTCCAGCCATTTTATCTTTCAATTCTTGAAGCTTTTGGTTAGCATCACCTAGAGTAGTTTTTGACTCTTCGGCTTGTGCAGCTTGCTTTTTGGCAGCAGCTTTTACTATTTTAGCTTCTTCTTCTTTATGAATTACCATATGTGAAGCAACCACTTTCTTGAATTCTTTGTTGAATTCAATAATTTGGAATTCTGCTTCATCACCTTTCTTAAGATCTGTTCCATCTTCTTTTTCTAGGTGACGTTTTGGTACAAAAGCAGTAATATCGTCGTTAAACTCTATTGTTGCTCCTTTATCTACTACATCATCGATAGTAGCAGTGTGTTTTGTACCTACAGCAAACTCATCTTCGTATTTATCCCAAGGATTGTCTTCTGTTTGCTTATGACCTAAACTTAATTTACGTCCTTCAACATCTAGTTCAAGTACAACTACTTCTAGCTCATCACCAATGTTTGTAAACTCACTTGGGTGCTTGATTTTCTTAGTCCAAGAAAGATCACTAATGTAAATTAGTCCATCAATTCCTTCTTCCAATTCTACAAATACTCCAAAGTTTGTGAAGTTACGCACAATACCAGTGTGTTTTGAACCTACAGGGTATTTACTTGTAATATCAGTCCATGGATCTGGAGTTAATTGCTTAATACCAAGAGACATTTTACGGTCTTCTTTATCCATAGTAAGAATCTGTGCTTCAACTTCATCACCAACGTTTACAAAATCTTGTGCACTACGTAAGTGGGTTGACCAAGACATTTCACTTACGTGAATTAATCCTTCTACTCCTTCAGCAACTTCAATAAATGCACCGTAGTCTGCAATAACCACAACTTTACCTTTTACATTGTCGCCTACTTTAAGGTCATCTCCAAGAGCATCCCAAGGGTGTGCTTTTAGCTGTTTAAGACCTAATTGAATACGTGTTTTATCCTCATCAAAGTCAAGGATTACTACGTTTAATTTTTGATCAAGATCAACAATTTCATTTGGATGGTTGATACGAGACCAAGAAAGGTCTGTAATGTGGATTAATCCATCAACACCTCCAAGGTCAACAAACACGCCATAAGAAGTAATGTTTTTAACAACACCTTCTAGTACTTGTCCTTTTTCAAGTTGACCAATGATTTCTTTTTTCTGTTCTTCGATATCTGCCTCGATAAGAGCTTTATGCGAAACAACAACGTTTTTAAATTCGTGGTTAATTTTTACAACCTTAAATTCCATTGTTTTACCTACATATGCATCATAATCACGGATAGGCTTCACATCTATTTGAGAACCAGGTAAGAATGCTTCAATACCAAATACATCTACAATCATACCACCTTTTGTACGGCACTTCACATAACCATTAACAATAGTACCCTCGTCGTGAGCTGTATTTACACGCTCCCAAGCTTTGATAGTTCTTGCTTTACGGTGAGAAAGAATTAATTGACCTGTACTATCTTCACGTACATCAATTAATACTTCTACTTTGTCTCCTTCTTTAAGGTCTGGGTTGTAACGAAATTCGTTTAACGAAATAACTCCTTCACTCTTTGCATTGATGTCAATAATTGCATCACGGTCTGTAATGTGAACTACTTCTCCTTCTACTACCTCATCATCTAAGGTATCAACAAAGTTTTCAGCAACTAGTTTTTCAAACTCTTCTAGCTTACCATCATCAATAGGATCAATTCCTTCTTCATAATTGTGCCAGTTGAACTCTTCTAAAAACTTCTCTGGGTTTTTTTGCTTAAGTGAAAGTTCTTCTTGAGGTTTTGTAGTTTCCTCTGTAGCCTTTTGTTCTGCAACAGCTACTTCTTCTTGATTTTTAGCAGCTTTTTCTTTTGCTGCTTCTTTGTTTGCTTTATCAGCCATTTATAAAATGTTTGTGAAATTCAAAAGATGAATTTCTACAATTTGTATTCTGTGTTGTTACAAGAAAGTATCGCGATTATCCCACAGAAGGATTTACATCTGTTTTTTTAAAAATCCTTTTATTCTTGCCTCATCGCTAAAAGGAGTGCGAAATTACAGTTTTTCTTTTGATAATCAAAGTATTTGGAAATATTTTAAAGGTAAGAGGCTGAATATATACTAAGTACTAAACTCTACCGGCAATGCGGTCTTTTGCTAATTGAAGAATAATATGAAATTGATCTTCAAGATTCATCTCACTGTTATCAATTTCTATGGCATCTGTAGCTTTTTGTAATGGTGAATCTTTACGTGTGGTATCAATACGATCGCGTTCTTCTACATTTTTGAGTACGTCATCATAAGTAACCTTTTCTCCTCGCTCAACAAGTTCTTGATAGCGTCGCTTAGCACGTTCTTTGGCAGAGGCGTTCATGAAGATTTTTAAATCGGCATTGGGCAATACAACAGTGCCAATATCACGACCATCCATTACCACACCTTTTTCTGAACCCATTTTTTGTTGTTGCTCAACGAGCTTTTTTCGTACTTCAGATATGGTTGCAACAGGGCTTACAAATTCTGAAACATGTAACGTTCTTATTTTGTCTTCAACATTTTGTTGGTTCAGAAATATTTCAGCTTTATGTGTAGGACTTTTTTTTCTGAAATCTAATTGAATTTCAGAAAGACTTTTAATTAATCCTTCTTTATCAAACTTTTCTTTTGAAATAAAATTATGTTCCAAAGCATACAATGTCACAGCACGGTACATTGCTCCGGTATCGATATAAACATATTCAAGCCAATCTGCCAGTTGCTTAGCAACAGTACTTTTACCTGTTGATGAATATCCGTCTATGGCAATGGTAATTTTACGCATTATTGTAAATCAATATTAAGCCCAAAGGTACTGGTTGATGCAGCTAAACTGTATTGTGCATAGGAATAACTTAACCGAAGTTTATTAAGTTTTATAGAAAAACCGGCGCTTAAACCTGCAAATGCTCTTTGTTCTAGAATACGCAACTCTTCTGCTCTTCTGAAATTATATCCTAATCTTAAGTTGAAACCGCCTTCAGGGAATATCTCGACACCTAAAATCATATGCCTAAAAGCATTATCAATAAAATTAATTTTTTCACTTGTGGTATTACCTTCTAAATCGGTTTCATCTCGGTTTGGATTTGCAAAAGCTACATTCCATCGTTGCATGTTTTCTAATGTGAAATGCCACCGAATAGGAATGTTTTTAAGTGTTTGAGAAATTCCTAAAACAACTTCAAATGGTAATTTTTCATACGTTTCTTGGTACGGAGTTATTTGGGTACCTAAATTTCTAGCTACTCCTGTTATGTGCAAATCCCATTCTTCATACACATACATTAATGCAATATCTGTTGCTACGCCTAAAGAAGTATATTGTTCTAGCTTTGATGAAATAAATTTAAGATTGGCGCCAACATAAAAATCTGTAAAGGCAATATTGCGAGCATGCCCAAATGAAACAGCTACTTCTCCACCACTGAAGGTGTTTGTGGCATTTCCCTGTTCGTCGTAGCCATCAAACTTTCCGTAGTTAATATAAGTTACACCTGCTGTGATTACTTGTGTACGACGATCCCAAGCATATGCGTATGCTGCTGTACCATAATTAACATCACCTATATAATTTGAATAATTAAGTGAAAATTGATTATCCATTTCAGGGTTTATGGCAGCAGGATTAAAAAGTGCTTGGGTAGGGTCATAATCATAATTGGTAACAGTCTTACCTCCCAATGCTGCTTGGCGTGGTGAGTTGACAAGGTTTAAAAACTGGTATGTGGCACGACCTCCTACTTGTGAAAGTGCAGAAGTTGAAATTAAGATTATAAATAGTAAATAGTAAACCTTTTGGTTCATGTACAGTAATTACCTTTTTCTATACCTTTTAACGACTGCAATATTAATTTATTTTTAAGTGGAATAAAAGGTTTTACAAAATAGATATAAAAATCCCCTTGAATATTCATTTTTACTAAATGATTCAAGGGGATTGTATTACTTAAGAGTTTATAATTTTTTAGCGTTCTTTACTTTTTGTTTGGTAAGTGCTAAATCTAGAACATCACTCATGTCTTTAACATAATGAAATGTCAACCCTTTTAAATATTCAGGTTTAATTTCATCGATATCGCGCTTATTGTCTTCGCATAACAAGATTTCCTTGATGTGCGCCCGTTTGGCAGCTAAGATTTTTTCTTTGATTCCGCCAACGGGAAGTACTTTGCCTCGTAAGGTTATTTCACCTGTCATAGCGATACTTTTCTTTACTTTACGTTGGGTGAACAACGAAACCAGAGAAGTTAACATTGTAATCCCCGCACTCGGACCATCTTTTGGGGTTGCCCCTTCAGGAACGTGAACGTGAACGTTATATTTCTCAAATATATCTGGAGAAATACCCAATACTTCAGCATTAGATTTAATATACTCCAAAGCAATCGTAGCAGACTCTTTCATTACTTTTCCTAGGTTTCCGGTCATATTTAATTGCCCTTTACCTTTTGAAAGTGTAGATTCTATAAATAAAATATCTCCGCCAACTCGTGTCCAAGCCAGTCCGGTTACTACTCCCGCAACATCATTGTTTTCATATTTATTACGTTCTAGTTTTGGACTTCCTAGTGCTTCAACAATGATATCATTGGTTACTTTCTTCTCATATTCTTCTTCCATTGCAATTTTGGTAGCAGCATAGCGAACCATTTTTGCAATTTGTTTTTCTAATCCACGAACACCGCTTTCTCGGGTATATCCTTCAACTATTTTTTCTAATTGTCTCTTCCCTATTTTAAGATCATCCTTTGTCAATCCGTGTTCTTCCAATTGCTTTGGCAATAAGTGTCTTTTTCCTATTTCAACTTTTTCTTCTACTGTATAACCCGTTACATTGATAATTTCCATACGGTCACGAAGCGCAGGTTGAATAGTACTTAAACTGTTTGACGTTGCGATAAACATTACTTTTGAAAGGTCATAACCCAATTCTAAAAAGTTATCGTAAAATTCGCTGTTTTGTTCAGGATCTAGTACTTCAAGCATTGCAGAAGAAGGATCTCCCTGACTACCAACCGCTAGTTTATCAATTTCATCCAAAACAAAAACCGGATTGCTTGTTCCTGCTTTTTTTAGGTTTTGAATAATTCGTCCCGGCATTGCACCAATATATGTTTTACGGTGACCTCTTATTTCGGCCTCATCACGTAAACCACCCAAAGACATACGCACATATTCTCTACCTAAAGCTTCGGCTATTGATTTACCTAAAGATGTTTTACCAACTCCCGGAGGACCATAAAGACATAAAATAGGTGATTTCATGTCATTTCGGATTTTTAATACTGCAAGGTATTCTATAATTCGTTTTTTTACATCATCGAGTCCATAATGATCGCGATCTAGAATTTTTTTAGCTCGTTTAAGGTCAAACTTATCTTTGCTGAATTCATTCCAAGGTAATTCAATCAATAGGTCTAGATAGTTACGCTGTATGCTGTATTCTGCAACTTGCGGATTCATACGTTGTAACTTGGTAATTTCCTTTTCAAAATGCTGCTGCACCTCTTCACCCCATTTTTTTTCTTTGGCTTTTTGGCGCATTTCTTCAATTTCGGCTTCATTTGAATTTCCACCCAACTCTTCTTGAATGGTTTTCATTTGTTGCTGAAGAAAATACTCGCGCTGTTGCTGATTGATATCACTTTGCACTTTTGATTGAATGTCATTGCGCAAGGAAAGTTTTTGCAATTCAACATTCATATGTTTTAAAGTTTCTAAAGCGCGTTCTTTAAGGTCATTTATCTCTAGTAAAGTTTGTTTTTCTTGAACTGAAATATTCAAATTTGAAGAAACAAAATTGATTAAAAACGAATTACTTTCAATGTTTTTAATTGCAAAAGCCGCTTCAGAAGGGATATTGGGGCTTCCTTTAATTATTTCGAGAGCTATTTCTTTAATAGAATCAATAATTGCAGAAAATTCTTCGTTTTCTTTTGCAGGTTTAGCTTCCTTTACTTCACGAATGGTTGCCGTCATATAGGGTTCGGTCGTGATGACTTCTGTTGCTTCAAAGCGTTTTTTACCTTGAATAATAACAGTTGTATTTCCGTCAGGCATTTTTAAAACGCGCAAAATTTTTGCAACCGTACCTATAGTGTTTATTTCGTTTAAACCCGGGTCTTCCACATCTTCATCCTTCTGTGAAACTACACCAATGGTCTTAGTGCCTTTATTGGTTTCGTTTATAAGTTTGATAGATTTATCACGCCCAGCGGTAATAGGAACAACTACTCCCGGAAACAACACTGTATTTCGTAACGGAAGAATAGGAAGTATTTCCGGCAATTCTTCTTTATTCATTGCATCTTCATCTTCGGCAGTCATTAAAGGAATTAATTCTGCATCTTGCTCTAATTCTTGTAATGACAAACTGTCTAATGTTTTTACTTTTGAATTGGCCATATAGTATTTTAAGACATTGTGTCACCACAAAAATGGTAACACAACGATTTATTAAAAGATTATTAGTTTATTTCAATTTGAAAATCAGTGATTTATCAACCAACCTCTTGATTTTCACTTATTAATAGTCAATAGTTATGCCAAGAAACAAAGGTTTTATTTAAGTATTGCATTTTTTTTATTGACAAGTGTAACATTTTCAAACAAAGACTATCTTTATTATAAACAAGCTTGTTTTTGACATTAACCGACCAACATATTGATTCATTATTAGAACTCTGTAAAAGAGGAAACCAATTAGCACAACTAGAGGTTTATAATCGCTATCAACGTGCTATGTATAATGTTGCTGTGCGTATTGTAAAAGATACCGCAGAAGCAGAAGATGTTATGCAAGAATCTTTTATTACAGCTTTTAATAAACTGGAAAGCTTTAAGGGTACAGCCACATTCGGGTCTTGGTTAAAGCGTATTGTTATCAACAATAGTATTTCACAATACAAAAAACAACAACGCTTTATTGATGTACAAGATGAAGTAATTGAAACAACTCTTGAAGAAAGTGCCGGTGTGAGTGAAGATGACTATAACAATGACAAAGTTGCCTCAATACTCAGCTGTATGGGAACGCTTCATAACAGTTATCAACAAATATTGACATTACATTTAATTGAAGGATATGATTATGAAGAAATATGCGAAATACTTGATATAAGTTATGCCAATTGCAGAACACTTGTTTCTAGAGCTAAAGAAAGTTTACGTAAAAAATTAAAAATAGCGTCATGAAGAAAGATGAGATAGACACTTTATTTGAACAAAATAAAACGCGTTTTGATATACACGATACGCCTCAAGGCCATCAAAAAAGATTTTTGGCCAAGTTACATGCTCAAACCAAAGTTGAAAAGCAGATTTCAGAAGAAAAAACTGAAAAGAGTACACATTGGTTAAAACCATTAAGTATAGCTGCAACCATCGCCGTGTTACTTGCTATTGGATTTTTCTTTCAGAATACCGAAGCCAAAGCCAACGACCTAGCAAGCGTGTCGCCAGAAATGCAACGTACACAATCATTTTTTACAGCAACCATTAATAAAGAACTAAAGACTTTAAAAAGTCTACAAAGCCCGGAAGCAAAAGAGCTTGTTGAAGATGCCTTAATACAAATTGACATACTTGAACAAGAATATGAAGCACTTAAAAAAGATCTTGTAGAAAGCGGTAATGATAAGCGTGTTATTTATGCTATGATTACCAATTTTCAAAATCGAATTGATTTATTACAAAATGTAATTAACACTATTGAAGAAATTAAAACACTTAAAGAAACTGAAAATGAAACTACTATCTAAAACACTACTTGTTTTTTTAATATTACCTCTGGTGGCGTTAGCCGGCACAGATAAATTGAAAGGCAAATACACCAAAGAAAAAACAATAAAGAAAGAATTTAATGTAAACTCAGGTGCAGGTTTACGTGTAAAAAACAGTTATGGCAACCTAGATATTGTTACCTGGAATGAAAACCGAACAGTCATTGAAGTCACTATTAAAGCAAATGGAGATAATGAAGAAAAAGTAATGGATCGCTTAAAAGAAATACAAGTTGATTTTGATGCAAGCGCATCACTTGTTTCAGCAGAAACTGTTTTTAATAATAAAAAATCTGGCTGGAGCTGGTGGGGAAGCAATAAAAACAACGTCTCTGTAGAGGTTAACTACTCTATTAAAATACCCATCACAAACACAGTTGATCTAAATAATGACTACGGAGCTATACACATAAACAAGCTCAAAGGAAACGCAAAAATAAGCTGTGACTACGGTCAATTGATAATTGGTGAATTACTAGCCGAAAACAACCTTTTAACATTTGATTATACAGATAAATCAACCATTAGTTATATGAAAAGCGGTCGTATCAATGCAGATTATTCTGGGTTTACGCTAGAAAAAACTGAACGATTAGAGCTCAATGCAGATTACACCCAATCTGAAATAATTGATGCACAAAGTATAAATTACAATTGTGATTATGGTAAAGTTATCATTGGTCAAGCAAAAGATATAATAGGGCGTGGTGACTATGTAAACAATAAAATTGGTACAATAAAAGGATCTTTAAACTTAAACACAGATTATGGGTCAATTCACATTGATAATGTTAGCTCACAGGCAAACAGTATAACTATAAAGGCAGATTATACAGGTGTTAAAATGGGTTTTGATCGTAATTATAACTTTGATTTTGTTGTAGATTTATCATATGCTAGTTTTAAAGGAGACAATGATGTAACAGTTTTAAAATCTTCAAAAGACTACACTAGTAGTATATATAGTGGTTATCACGGCAAACAAAGCTCCGGGAATTCTGTAAATATCAACTCAAACTATGGTGGAGTAACATTCAATAAAAACTAAAATTCAAGACTAATGAAAACACTAAAAAAATCTATTCTCATAGCTTTTATAGCGTTAACTGCTCAACTAACAGTAGCGCAAAGCTGGAACAAATCAAAAATTAAAGGAAATGGAAATGTAACAACCAAAACCGTTTCAACTAGCGATTATGATCATATTCACGTTACAGGTTCTATGGATGTAACCCTGGTACATGGTGATGAAGGAACTATTACTGTTAAAACTGATGAAAACCTTCACGAGCATCTAGAAATAAGCAGCAATGGAAATACGTTGACTATTTCAGTAAAAAAAGACCGGTCAATAAGTACCAAAAAAGGAATTGATATAACAGTGCCTTTTAAAGATCTTTCTGAAGTTTCCTTAGTAGGTTCTGGAGATATAACGGCAACAAAAACTATTAAAGCCAATGATTTTGACGCAAGTGTAACAGGGTCTGGTGATGTAATTTTAAAAGTTGAAACCAACTCCTTAAATGCAAAAATTACAGGGTCTGGCGATATGAAATTAACCGGAAAAACAGAAAACTTTGAGTTAAAACTAAGCGGTAGCGGTGATTTTGATGGTAGAAGTTTTGATGCCAATGATACTCAAGTATACGTATCCGGCTCTGGAGATGCAATGGTCTCGGCCAAGAAGAGCTTAAAAGCCCGCGTAAATGGATCTGGTGATATTTCGTATAAAGGAAACCCTTCAAATAGCGATACCAAAGTAATGGGAAGCGGAACAATCAAATCTATGTAACGTACTCATCAATCAAAAAGTGGCCTAAAAAGCAACCTTTTCTTCCAAATGCTTTTTAGGCTTTTTTTATACTGTTTCTTTTCTTGGCACTCTAAATAACAATATAAGCCCTATCACAAAAAACAGAATAAAAAATAATACCGCATACCGAATACTACCTGTAACCTGTGCCACATAACCATAGCTGAACATTCCTATTACGATGCCTATTTTTTCAGAAACATCATAAAAACTAAAATATGAAGCAGTATCTACAGCACCTTCGGGTATTAATTTTGAATACGTAGAACGCGATAAAGACTGAATACCACCCATAACCAAACCTACAAATCCAGCAGTTACATAAAATTGATTAGGACTAGTAATGGTATAGGCGTACACACAAATACAAATCCAAATTATGTTTAACACAATCAATGTGTTGATGTTTCCAAATCTTGCTGAAGCTCTTGATGTAAGAAATGCCCCTAGAACGGCCACCAATTGTATTAGCAAAATACTTACAATCAATCCTGTGGTTGCATCTGTTTTACCCCAGTCTAATTCTTCAATACCAAAGTACGTAGCAACAAGCATAATGGTTTGTACTGCCATACTATACACAAAAAAGGCAGCTAAATATCGTTTTAAACTTTTTGTATGACCTAGCTTATGCCAAATTTTCTGTAATTCTTTAAAGCCGTTAAATAAAAGATGTTTGGTAAATTTTTGTTTTTTATTTCCCTTCGGAAGGTAATAATAGGTGTATTGACTAAACCCTATCCACCAAATTCCAGTTAAAACAAATGATAAACGAGTAGGCAATCCTTCGTCTTCAAACCCAAATGTTTCATACATTAGGATCATCACCAAACAAATAACTAAAAGCACAACACTCCCTACATAACCCAAGGAATATCCCTTTGCGCTTATTTTATCTTGCTGCTCCGGAAAAGCAATATCTGGCAAATAGGAGTTGTAAAAAACCAAACTAGCCCAAAAGCCAATTAAAGCTAGAAAATAACAAAGCAGTCCAAACCATAAGTAATCTAGTGAGAACCAATATAATCCAATACAAGAAACCGCTCCTAAATAGCAGAAAAACTTCATAAATACCTTCTTATTACCTACATAGTCGGCGATACCACTCAATAACGGGCTCAAGATTGAAACCACTAAAAAAGCTGCTGCGGTTACGTAACTTATTAACGTATCATTGTTAAAATCAATTCCCAAAAAAGTAACGGTATCATTTAATATGGTTCCGTTTTCATCTTTGGTTAATGTTAAAGCACCATAAAAAATTGGGAAAATTGCAGATGCAATAACCAAGCTATACACAGAGTTTGCCCAGTCATAAAATGCCCAAGCATTTAGTAGTTTTTTACTTCCTTTTGGTAAATTGATCATAATTGAGAATACTAAAAAAGCTGTCAAAATTGACAGCTTTTAAAAGTAATTGAAATTATTGTTTCTTAAAATTTATTTCTTAAAAGAAGTAACTCCATATTTTCTAGCTTCTGCTTTTGCAGTAGGTACCCAACTTTTTATGTTTTGAATACGAGTATCACTAGAAGGATGCGTACTTAATATTTCTGGAGGTGCTCCTCCACCTTGTTGTTTCATACGTTGCCATAATTCTGCTGCCGCCATAGGTTCATACCCAGCAATAGCCATTAATGTTAATCCTATTTTATCGGCTTCAGACTCATTACTTCTACTAAAAGGTAACATTACTCCTACTTGAGTTCCTACTCCATAATATTGATTAAACATTTGTTGGTTTTCAGGATTTTTTGCCAAAGCTAGGTTTCCAGCAACTGCTCCAAGTTGCTGTAATTGCGCTGCGCTCATACGCTGCTGTCCGTGATTGGCCAATGCGTGGGCAACTTCGTGCCCCATAACGGCTGCAACGCCGGCTTCGTTTTGTGTTACCGGTAAAATTCCTGTGTAAAAAACTATTTTTCCTCCCGGCATACACCAAGCATTTACAGCTTCATCTTGAACCAAATTATATTCCCACCTATAATTTTTTAAATACCCGGCATATCCGTTTGCTGTTAAATAGCGTTCAGAAGCTTTGGCTATTTTTTGTCCAACACGTTGTATCATTTGGGCGTCTGCTGTACCTCTAACAACCTTATTTTCTGCCAAAAATTGATTGTATTGCTCAAATGCCATAGGCAAAATTTGAGAATTGGGTACAAGTGCCAACGTTTTTTTGCCAGTAAAAGGATTTGTACTACAAGCTATAGCAAATGCCATAACTGCTAGTAAGGATAGTGTTTTTTTGTATATCATTATACTCTTTTTTGCTGTTTCAGAATTAAAGTTAAATATAAAAGTATTTCTTTTTATTAAAATTTATATAAAAACTGGAATAGCTTTTGATATATCAATTAAAAAAACAAGATATTATGAAACAAATACTTTTATTTTTAGCACTTTCAAGCACCTTTTTATTTTCATCATGTGAAGGCGATCCGGGACCTCCAGGACCTCCGGGAGATGATTTTTTAGCCCAAACTTTTGAAGTCACTACTACTTTATCATTTAATCCTCAAAGCAATCTATATCAAACAAATAGGATTTCATATCCTTTTGAGGTTTTTGAAAGTGACGCGGTATTAGCCTATAGGTTAGAAACCGTTGATGAAGATGGTTTTGATGTATGGACACAACTTCCTCAAAACTTTTACATAAGTAATGGCGATGTTATTCAGTACATACACCTACAAACTTTTGTAGATGTTCAAGTTTTAATTGATGGAAACTATGATCCTCAAACGCTTCCTTTAGATTTAACAGATAATCAAACTTTCAGGTTTGTAGTAGTTCCAGCAGAGTTTGCTGATGCTCAAATGAGCATGGACGAAGCCATTGAAAGGTTTAACATTCAATTCTAAAACTGTTAGGTTTAGCTATCTATGACGACTACTAATTAAAATTGTTTAAAAACTTGAAAAATAAACTATGAAAAAGATCCTTTTTTTAATCTGCAGTCTAGTTTTGCTTAGTTGCAATTCAAAGGCACAGCAGAAGAAAGAACAAAAAGAGTTTTCGGTTACCAAAACTGAAGCTGAATGGAAAGCAGAATTAACCGAATTAGAGTATTATGTGCTTCGCGAAGCAGGAACCGAACGTCCTTTTTCAAGTGAATTAAACAGTAACAAAAAGAAAGGAACTTACGTTTGCGCAGCGTGTGGTACGCCGCTTTACAAAAGTGAAAATAAATTTGACAGCGGTACAGGTTGGCCAAGCTTTGATCGATTTATAGAAGGAAATGTTGAATTTTCAACCGATAACAAGTTAGGCTACACACGTAATGAAGAACATTGTGCTACCTGTGGCGGACACTTAGGCCACGTTTTTAATGACGGCCCAAGAGAAACCACCGGAAAAAGACATTGTATCAATGGTGCAGCGTTAGATTTTATACCAGCAGAAAATGAATAAAAAAGAATATCCCATACAAAAAACAGAAGCTCAATGGCGAGAAGAATTAGGTGATGAACGCTACCGCATTCTTCGTGAATCTGGTACAGAACGCCCACACACGGGTAAGTACAACATTCACTTTGAAGATGGCACCTATAAATGTGGCGCGTGCAATACCCCACTTTTTAAAAGCGACAGTAAATTTGAAAGTAGCTGCGGCTGGCCCTCTTTTGACGAAGCCATTGATGGCGCCGTAGAATATGTGCGCGATACTTCTTTCGGGATGATACGAACAGAAATTCTTTGCGCTACCTGCGGAAGTCATTTAGGCCATGTTTTTAATGACGGTCCTACGCAAACAGGACAGCGATATTGTGTAAATTCGCTTTCAGTTAATTTTGAAGAAAAATAAGATTCCTTCCAAGAATCGAGACGGCATCAAGCTCCAAAAATTGATTATTTGGAATTTGATGCCTCTTTTTTTAGCACGTACCCCTAACATTTTGTAAATTCGTAGCTTCAAAATAACGACATAAAACAACGAAATGAGTAAATACGACGTAATCGTTTTAGGAAGTGGTCCCGGTGGCTATGTTGCTGCAATCAGGGCTTCACAATTAGGCTTAAAAACAGCTGTTATTGAAAAGGAAAGCCTGGGAGGCGTTTGCCTTAACTGGGGTTGTATACCAACCAAAGCATTATTAAAAAGTGCGCAGGTTTTTGATTATCTAAACCACGCCGAAGATTACGGTCTTACGGTAAAAGGTGCAGATAAAGACTTCGGAAAAGTAATTGAACGTAGCCGTGGCGTTGCCAACGGAATGAGTAAAGGTGTTCAATTCTTAATGAAGAAAAATAAAATTGACGTTATTGATGGCTTCGGAAAACTGAAACCCGGTAAAAAAGTTGATGTTGACGGTAAAGAATATTCTGCAGATCACATTATCATTGCAACCGGTGCACGTTCTCGTGAATTGCCTAACTTAAAACAAGACGGTAAAAAAGTAATTGGTTACCGCGAAGCAATGTCTCTAAACAAGCAACCTAAAAAAATGATTGTGGTTGGTAGTGGTGCCATTGGTGTTGAGTTTGCTCATTTTTATAACGCAATGGGTACCGAAGTTACCATCGTAGAGTTTTTACCAAATTTAGTTCCACTAGAAGACGAAGAGGTTTCAAAACAGTTTGAAAAATCCTTCAAAAAAGCAGGAATTAAGGTGATGACTAATTCTTCCGTAGAAAAAGTAGATACATCTGGTAAAACTGTAAAAGCAACAGTAAAAACTAAAAAAGGCGAAGAAACGCTTGAGGCAGACATTGTACTTTCTGCTGTAGGTATTGCCGCAAATATTGAAAACATAGGCCTTGAAGATGTTGGTATCGTTACCGATAAAGGTAAAATTATGGTAAACGATTATTACCAAACGAACATTCCTGGTTATTACGCTATTGGGGATGCTGTTCCCGGACAAGCATTAGCGCACGTTGCTTCAGCTGAAGGGATTACTTGTGTTGAAAAAATTGCCGGAATGAACGTTGAACCTATTGATTATGGTAACATTCCAGGTTGTACCTATGCAACGCCAGAAATTGCAAGTGTAGGTATGACAGAGAAACAAGCTAAAGAAGCTGGATATGAGCTTAAAATCGGTAAATTCCCGTTCTCTGCCAGTGGTAAAGCAAGTGCAGCTGGAACAAAAGATGGTTTTGTAAAAGTAATCTTTGATGCTAAATACGGCGAGTGGTTAGGTTGCCATATGATTGGCGCCGGTGTAACCGATATGATTGCTGAAGCTGTTCTAGGTAGAAAACTAGAAACAACAGGACACGAAGTGTTAAAAGCAGTACATCCACACCCAACGATGAGTGAAGCGGTAATGGAAGCAACTGCTGCTGCTTATGATGAAGTGATTCATTTATAAGTTTGAATAAAATATACACCCAAAGAAAAAGCGCTTCAATTTATGAAGCGTTTTTTTATTTTGGAAGTAAATCGCAGTACCAAAACTCTGTGTCCCAACTTTTGGTATCATTTGTAAAGCAGTCGTCATCATCGTTTTTTGAAGGGCTATATGACTTTAACACCTTCTCTCCTATTTTAAAAGGTATCGGATGTTTAAAAATAGGGCCATCGTATACAAAAGTGTGAAATTCACCATTCTCACCACATGGATCTACAGTTTTAGGTAAATCATTTAAAAAAGTTTCATTAACCTCTCTTCCTACAAATGATTTGTCTAATACTTTTGCATTCACACAAACGGTTATTGCTTTAAAGCCTAATTTTAAAAATTGACGCATTACCACTGATGTGTCTTGTTTCCAAAGAGGGAAAACAGCTTTTAAACTTACATTTTTTAATTGCTCTTCTCGGTATTTTTTTAAGTCTTCTAAAAATATATCACCAAAAGCTGCGTGTGAAAAGTTTTCAAGTCTTAATGCTTTTGTTGCTTCTAGCATTTTGGTATTATATACTTGCATTGAGGTTTGTTGGGGTAAGTATATTTTTTGAAGTGAAATTCCCATACTTTCAGCTTGAGCGTCTAGTAACGCTTCTTGCAATCCGTGCATAGAGATGCGCTGTAAGTCTTTATTTACTGTTGTAAGTAATTTTGAAACTTGATACTTGGGGTTTTGTTTCAGAAGATAATATGCTAATGCTGCGTCTTTCCCAGAGCTCCAGTTTACATATGTTTTATTCATATTAATCTGTAATAAAACTTTTTAAAGCCAGTTCATAACTTTGGAGACCAAACCCTACAATTACACCTTTTGCATTGGGTGACACGTATGATCTATGTCTAAAGTCTTCTCGTGAAAACGTGTTTGAAATATGTACTTCAACCACCGGAGTTTCAATAGCTTTTACTGCATCACCAATACCAACCGAAGTATGTGTGTAGGCTGCTGCATTTAAAATTATACCGTCATATTCATACCCAACTTCTTGAAGTTTATTAATTAATTCACCTTCAATATTTGATTGAAACTGTTCTAGCTCAATTGTTTTATGTTTAAACTGTAACTTGGTAAAAAAATCATTGAATGATTGATCTCCATACACATCGGTTTCACGTTTACCAAGGAGATTTAAGTTTGGGCCGTTGATTATAATTATTTTCATCATTCAAATATAAAAAATAAAAAAGCAGGAGCCTTTAAACTCCTGCTTTAAAACAATTATTTGACTATTAACTTAAATTCCAAATTCTACTCCGAAATTAATTGATGAGAAGTTTCCTCCATCAACACTAACTCCTGAATAGGATGCGATAACTCCCACTGTACCAAAGCTATATCCAGCTTTAGGTCTATAATAAAAGCCACCATCGTTACCGTCTGGAGATATTCCTATTCCGTATCCTAAATCGGCACCTACATAAAAAGATTCGCCAAATCCAATTCTACCTGATGCAGCAATTGGTAAAAAGGCGGCATCTTCTACTTCAAAAGTTCCTATAGGTGTATCAACATCATCTCCAAAATAGTTGAAAAAGCTAGCTTGAGGTCCTATCCAAACCATATCTGCTACTTCAAATAAATAAGCAACATCAACACCTACACCAAATGTGTAAGAATCACCTGCATCGCCTACAGGAATTGCTCCGTTTGCTGCAATTTTAAACTGTCCTTGTGCAAAAGAAGTACCCATACCGAATACAACCAATGCTGCTACTAGTAATAGTTTTTTCATAATAAAAAGTTTAAATTTAATTAGTTAATAGAATAAATGTACTAAAAAATTTGACATGATTATAAAAATTTAGGGTTCTATTAAACAGATTTTTAAGGGTATATAAAAAAAGCAGGGATTATAACCCTGCTTTTTATATTGTTTATAATATCTTGTTTTAGAATGAGTATCCTGCCGATAGAGCAAATACTGAGTTTTTTGCATCAACATCAAAAGGAATGTCTTCGTTATTTACAATATCGGTTAAACCGAAGTTATAACGTGCGTTAAAAAACAATCCATTATTAAATTGATATCCTGCACCTACTCCTACAGAAAAATCAATATCATTAAATAAATCACCGTCAAGTTCAGTAGATCCAGAACCTACATCATCTGGGTCGCTATCTATTTCATTTTTAACGTTAAAACCGATTTGTGGCCCAGCTTCGGCGTATAATCCTTCCACAAGATAAAATTTAGCCATTACAGGAACATTAATGTAGTCTAGTTGAACTTCTACATCATCTGCTCCTTCTCTACTTATTAAATCAAATCCTTGTCCTGAGTATAATACCTCTGGTTGTACAGAGAAACGTTCAGTAACTGGAATTTCAGCAAATGCACCTATATGAAAGGTTGTTCTGCCCTCAGGATCATCAAAGGCGTCAAAACCGTCGCCTGATAGAGATGAGAAATTAACACCACCTTTAGCTCCTAGTCTTACTTCTTGAGCTTGTGTTGTAGTTACACCCAATACGGCTAATACCGCAATAAAAAATACTTTTTTCATAGTCTTAATTTTTAAATTTAGGACAAATCTAAATTTAGGACTACAAAAAAAGTATTAATGAATAGATAAGCTTTTATTAAAGATTCTTAAAGGAAACTGTAACCAATTGACAACGTGTAAACACTGTTTTTACCAAATTCAAATTCATCTTCTTCACCTACATCTGAAAGGCCAAAATTGTATCTTCCTTCAATTCTAATACCCAAAGGTAAATCATAACCTATACCGGCTACTCCAGATAAATCAAAGTCTTTTACAGCTGCATCATTAAAAAGTTCACCAAATAAAGACTGTGTATTATCATCTATTTTGAAACCAAATTGAGGTCCTGCGTGTATATGTAAGCCTTTAAAAACAAAAAACTTTGCTACTACAGGAACATTTACATAATTTAAATCAAATTCTTTACCTTCAAACTCAGCTCCTTGTTGTGAATACAGCAAGTCTGCTTGAATACCTACATTATCACTTAGTTTTGCTCCCACAAATGCTCCTGCTACAAATCCAGTTCTATTGTCTAGGTTTGTTGCATCATTTAAAGTTGCAAAGTTTACACCGGCCTTAATACCTAAGTCTAGACCTTGAGCTTGTGTTGCTGTAATGGTAAATACGGTTAAAATTCCTAAAATTAATTTTTTCATAGTTATTTATTTTTAAGTTAGGTTTATAAATATACAAATAACGTGTTACACATATAATTATTTTCAAATAGATGATTATTTAGTAATATAGCGGTATGAAATGGCAACAAGCTCTAGAAGATTATAAAAACTATTTACGCATTGAACGAGGTCTTTCTCAAAATACCATAAAAAATTACTCATTAGACCTAGAGAAGCTTATAAAGTGGATTGATGCAGCATCTATACAAAAAACACCCATTACCATTTCAGAAGAGACTGTACAGCAATTTATTTATACTATTGCAAAAGAAATGCAGCCTCAATCGCAAAGTAGAATCATTTCAGGATTACGAGGGTTTTTTAATTATTTGGTTTTTGAAGAATATAGAGAAACCAATCCTATGGAGTTAATAGAAAGCCCAAAAATTGCCAGAAAATTACCCGATACACTTTCTACAGAAGAAATAGATACCCTTATTCAAGCTATAGATTTGGGACATCCGCAAGGAGAACGTAACAGAGCAATAATTGAAACCCTATACGCTTGTGGTTTGCGCGTTTCCGAATTGACATCCTTACAACTTTCAGATTTGTTTTTTGAAGAAGGCTTTATAAAAGTTTCAGGTAAAGGTGATAAAGAACGTTTTGTTCCTATTGGCGGTAATACGATTAAGTTTATAAACATTTATAAAAACGAAGTACGCAATCATATTTCAATTCAACCCAAGGCAAAAGACACCTTATTTTTAAACAGAAGAGGCAATCCATTAACTCGAGCTATGATTTTTACAATTGTAAAGCAATTGGCTGAAAAAGCAGGAATTTCTAAAAAGATAAGTCCGCATACATTTAGGCATTCTTTTGCGACACATTTACTAGAAAATGGTGCAGATTTGCGTTCTATTCAACAAATGCTTGGTCATGAAAGCATTACTACTACTGAAATTTATACACACGTAGATGCATCACATCTGGCAGAAGTAATACACAAATTTCATCCACGGAAATAGGGTTAAAAAAACGCTAAAAACAAGTAAGTCTTTTCAGAAAAAACAACGGTTTTGTATCTTAAAACAAAAATTTAAGATATGAAAAAACTAACATTTGATAATGGCGACACTATGCACGCCATAGGACTAGGAACGTGGAAAGCCACAGGAAACGATGTAAAAAACGCTGTAAAAGAAGCACTTTATGCCGGATACAGACACATAGATACAGCAGCCGTTTATGGAAATGAAGAAGTAATAGGCGAAGCACTTTCTGAAGTTTTTGCTGAAGGAAATATTTTACGAGAAGATGTTTTTGTTACCTCAAAGCTTTGGAATGATGCCCACCAAGAAGGCTATGTAATTCCGGCAATTGAAGACACATTAAAAAAACTCAAACTTGATTATTTAGATTTATATTTGATTCATTGGCCTGTAGCGTTTAAACCGGGAGTAGGTTTTCCTGAAAAATCATCAGATTATTTAACTCCTGAAGAAGCACCTATAAGCACTACGTGGAAACAAATGGAAGAAGCAAAAAGAACCGGCCATACTAAGCATATTGGTGTTTCAAATTTCAGTAAAGAAAAATTGAAAGATTTAATAAATTCTGCTGAAATTAAACCTGAAATGAATCAAGTAGAAATGCATCCTTACTTACAACAAAATGATTTGGTTGAGTTTTGTAAAAAAGAAAATATATTGATGACAGCTTATTCTCCATTAGGATCAGGTGATAGAAGTGCCGCTATGAAAGGTGAAGATGAACCCAATTTAATGGAAATTGATGAGATTAATGAAATTGCCAAAAAGCAAGGTGCTTCAGCAGCTCAAGTACTTATCAATTGGCACACACAGAGAGATATTGCAACCATTCCAAAATCTGCTAGTAAGGAACACATTAAAGATAACTTTAAAGCAGCAGCTGTAGAACTTGATGAAGATGATATGAAAAAAATTGCCGGATTAAATAAAAATTACCGTTTTATCACCGGTAAATTTTTTGAAAATCCAGAAAAAGGATATGAAAATATTTACAATGATTAATCATTAGGTCAAGCTAAACAAAAAAGGCGCTGAAAATTCAGCGCCTTTTTTATGGATTAACAATTATTTATTTAGCTACATTAACAGCTCTTGTTTCGCGTATTACCGTAACTTTTACTTGACCAGGATAGGTCATATCTGTTTGTATTTTTTGAGAAATTTCAAAAGAAAGTTGTGCTGCTTTGTCATCGCTTACTTTTTCACTTTCTACCATAACACGCAATTCACGTCCTGCTTGAATAGCATAGGCTTTATTAACACCATTGAAGCCAAAAGCAATATCCTCTAGATCTTTCAATCGTTGAATATAACTATCTAAAACTTGACGGCGTGCTCCTGGACGAGCACCACTTATAGCATCACAAACTTGTACTATTGGTGATAAAAGACTTGTCATTTCAATTTCATCGTGGTGAGCACCAATTGCATTACATACTTCAGGTTTTTCTCCATATTTTTCAGCCCATTGCATTCCTAAAATAGCGTGAGGTACTTCAGTTTCGGTTTCGGGTACTTTACCAATATCGTGTAATAATCCGGCGCGTTTGGCAAGTTTTGGATTCAGTCCTAATTCAGAAGCCATTACACCGCACAATCTGGCTACTTCGCGTGAGTGATGTAATAAATTTTGACCATATGAAGAACGGTATCTCATTCTACCTACAGCTTTAATCAATTCAGGGCTCAAACCGTGAATACCAAGATCGATAACCGTACGCTTACCTACCTCAAGAATTTCATCTTCTATTTGCTTAGATGTTTTTTTAACAATCTCTTCAATACGAGCTGGGTGTATACGACCGTCTGTAACCAGTTTATGCAATGAAAGTCTAGCTACTTCTCTTCGTACAGAATCAAAGCAAGATAATATAATAGCTTCTGGGGTATCATCTACTATAATTTCTACTCCTGTGGCTGCTTCTAAGGCACGAATGTTTCTACCTTCACGACCAATAATTCTACCTTTTACATCGTCGCTTTCTAGGTTAAAAACAGACACACAATTATCAATGGCTTCTTCGGTACCTATGCGTTGAATTGTATTAATAATAATTTTTTTGGCCTCTTGTTGAGCGGTCATCTTGGCTTCTTCAATTGAAGATTGCACGTAAGCCATAGCATCGGTTTTTGCTTCGTCTTTGA
This sequence comes from Marixanthomonas sp. SCSIO 43207, assembly GCF_019904255.1. Taxonomy (GTDB): domain Bacteria; phylum Bacteroidota; class Bacteroidia; order Flavobacteriales; family Flavobacteriaceae; genus Marixanthomonas. Next base: position 2,210,244 of record NZ_CP063203.1, on the reverse strand, counting down.
GGCTTTCAACTAGTTGTGCTTTTGCTTCATCTGCAGAGAGTGATGAAATTACTTCTAGCTGTTCTATTTGGCTTTTGTGTAATTTTTCTACTTCAGCTTGTCTTTTGTCCAAAAATTCTAGACGCTCATCGTATTCCTTTTGTTTTCCTTCTATTTGTGCGTTTAGCTTTTTGGTTTTTGCTAATTCACTTGATACTTGAGACTCTTTGTCTTTTGTACGCTTTTCAGCTTCAGACATCTTTTTTTCACGTTTATTGATCACTTTTTCGTGTTCAGATTTTAGTTCAATAAACTTTTCTTTTGCCTGAAGTATTTTATCTTTTTTTATTGCTTCAGCTTCAGTTTTTGCTTCTTTTATAATAGAAGCAGCATCTTTTTTTGCTGACATTATAAGCTGGGATGAGTTGTTTCGCTCTATCAATTTGGCTATTAAAAAGCCTAATGCTAAAGCGACAATCCCAACAATTAATAGGGTAACCATATTGTCCATAATTATAAACTTTATATATAAAAAAAGCCTGCACTAATGTGTTTTGAATAAACTCCTAATAAGTAAAGTTTAGGGCTAACAAACTGGTCAAACATCCGCTCGATGGCGGCTCGTTTTAACAGCTTAAACTCACCCTTCTTATCGGAATTTGTGTTGAGTTTACCAAAAAGATATTAATGCAGGCAGTAACCTTTGTTATGTAAAGAACGTTATGACAAGTGCTCGTGCAGTAATTGGTTTAAAGCTTCTAGCTTTTCTTCCATTTCCTGCTTGTCATTTGTTTTATCAATCTGTTTTTGCTCTACTTGAGCTGCAAATTGTAATGCACACATAGCTAATACATCTTGCTTGTCTCGTACAGCATAATTTTTTTCAAACCGCTTAATCATTTCTTCTATTTTTTTTGTGGCTAACCGAAGCCCTTCTTCTTGGGAAGGATTAATTGTCAACGGGTATACACGATCTGCAATAGAAAGCTTTATTTTAAGTTGGTCTGACATATTATTTTTTTCTTTTATTCAGAAAGTTGACTTATACATTGGTCTATTTCCCGAACTAAAGCATTTATCTTGAGCTTTGTATCTCTTTTATGTTGGTCGCTGCCAAGCATTGAATTTGCCATTTTCAATGAGTTGCACTTTTCTTTAAGCATTTCAACTTCGTTGTCAGATTCTTCTTTTTGTGAACGTAAATTATTTAGTTCTTCTTCTAGATTAGCGTTAACGTGCTTCAGTTTTTCATATCGATGCAGTAACTTACTAATTCTATTTTCAAGAGAATCAACAGTTTCTGAAAGGTTGCTCATTAAAAATTTTTTCAATACTTCTTACACAAAGTTAACATTCACGTTTCAATAAGACAACAGTTTTCTTTAATTTTTTGTAATATTGAATTATTACACAATAAATTTCTCTTACTCCCTTTTTTAAATAAGCATATTAGTATTTTTACAACTATGAATAAATTTTTATTATGCTTTTTATTAGCGAGCATTTCCGCTTTTGGGCAAAAATCGATTCCTGAAAACTATTTTAGCAATCCGCTTGATATCTCCATGATACTATCAGGTAGTTTTGGTGAACTAAGAAGCAATCACTTTCATAGTGGTCTAGACATCAAAACCCAACAACGAACCGGGCTTCCGGTATATGCTCCAGCAGATGGATACGTAAGCCGAATTAAAGTTTCGCATTATGGATATGGAAAAGCGTTATACATAAAACACCCTAATGGATACAGCACTGTTTATGCTCATTTAGACAATTATGCAGGTGCAATTGCAGAATATGTAAAAGAGAGACAATACAATAAGGAGGAGTTTGAAATTGAACTATTTCCTAATGCAGCAGACCTGAAAGTTAATAAAGGTGATTTAATTGCTTATACTGGCAATACAGGCGGGAGCGGTGGTCCTCATTTACATTTTGAAATACGAGACGCTGCATCACGCCCTATGAATCCATTGCTTTTTGGTATTAATGTTCCAGATTCAAAAAGACCTTTAGTAAGCAGTGTTATTGCCTATCCTATAGGTGAAGACGCACAAGTAAATAATGATCAAAACCCTGTAAAACTTCGATTAATTTTACAAAAAGATGGAAATTATAAAGCTGAAAACGTACAGGCTTTTGGAAAAATAGGATTTGGAGTATCTACCAATGATCAATTGGACGGAGCTTCCAATAAAAATGGTGTGTATCAAATTAAAACCAACTACAACGGCACCGAAAAAATCAATATCCATTTTGAGAAATTTTCATTTGCAGAAACTCGCTATCTCAATAGATATATTGATTATGAATATTGGATGAAAAATAGAAGTCGGGTTCAAAAACTTTTTAGAGAAGCCAATAACCCCTTAAGTATCATAAAAAATGAAGATACAGATGGCTATATAGACGTGCAAGAAGGCTTTAACTCAAATTATACTATTACTATCACAGATTTTGAAGGAAATAAAACATCAATAGTCATACCTATTGAAGGCAAAAAAAGTGAAAATAGCACACCAAAACAAATAAACAAAACAGACGATTATATCTATTCAAATCAAGCTACATCAATTACCAAAGGAAAATACAGTGTGTACATCCCTGCTAATAGCTTGTATGAAGATTCCTTCTTAGCAATTGACACAAAAGGTGATACGCTTCATTTACACGAAGATCATATTCCTATTCATAAAAATATTACTATTACAGCAGATATTTCAAATTATAAAACAACAGATAAAGACAAACTTTACATAGGAAGGTTAAATTACTACGGAAAACCTTATTACAACACAACTTATAGAAAAGGTGACAAGTTATCTGCAAAAACCCGAACGTTTGGCACCTATGTTTTGGCAAGTGATACCACAGGGCCCACTATTAACCCTATAAATTTTGATGATGGCAAGTGGATTAGTAGCAATAAAACACTAGAACTTTCTATTAATGATGATTTAAGCGGAATTAGTTCATACCGAGCAACTATTAACGGAAAATTCATTTTAATGGAATATGATTACAAAAAAGACGTTATAAAGTATAATTTTGATGATAATATCATTTCAGAAACCGAAAATAATTTGAAAGTAATTGTTACCGATAATGTGGGAAATAGTACTACATTTGAAGCAACTTTTTTCAGAAAACAATAATAATCACTGCTTTTGAAAACTAAATCACTACCCCTACTCTTTGTTCTTTTGTTTATTTCTACGGCATTATTTTCTCAAAAAGCCGTTGTTAAAGGTGTTATTCTAAACGAAGAAAACCAACCCGTTGTTGGTGCTTCCGTATCCTATGAAAACGAAGGGACGCTTTCAGATTTTAATGGATATTACTTAATAGAAATTCCGGCTAATCAAGATGTAACGCTTACCTTTTCACACGTAAGTCACAAAAAAGTACAATTATCACTTAACCTTGGCACCAATGAAGATTATGAACTTAATCCCGTTATGAGTACCAATGTTGAACAAATTGCTACAGTAGTAATTTCTGGAAGAGAACGTAAACGCGTACAAGGAATTACTACCATTAGCCCTGAAGCAATACGAAAAATACCGGGTGCCAATGCCGGTGTAGAAAATTTACTAAAATCGCTTCCCGGTGTAAATAGCAATAATGCATTGAGTACACAATATGCCGTTCGTGGTGGTAACTATGATGAAAACTTGGTTTATGTAAATGAAATTGAAGTGTATCGTCCATTTTTAATACGAAGCGGCCAACAAGAAGGACTAAGCTTTGTAAATAGTGATTTAACCGCCAATGTAGATTTCTCTGCCGGAGGATTTCAAGCAAAATATGGAGACAAACTTTCTTCGGTTCTTGATATCACCTATAGAAGACCTGCTGATTTTAGCGCTACTGCAGATTTAAGTTTGTTAGGGGCTAGCGTTTCAGCCGGAGGAATTTCAAATAACGGAAGGTTAACCGGTATTGTTGGACTGCGATATAGAGACAACAGCCTATTTGTAGATGCCAAACAAACTGAAACCAACTTTAAACCTCGATTTGCAGATGCACAAACGTATTTAACGTATAAATTCAGTAATAAGTTTGAATTAGGATTCCTCGGAAATATCTCACTCAATAGTTATGATTATGAGCCATTAACTAGACAAACAAATTTTGGAACACTTTCAGATCCTAGAGCACTTGTTGTTTTCTACGAAGGTCAAGAAGAAGATCGCTATAAAACGTATTTTGGAGCTTTAAAAGGAACCTATGTTGCTTCTGAAAATTACACAGCAAAACTTATTGCATCTGCATATCAAACAACCGAACAAGAATATTATGATATTTTAGCCGAATATCGCTTAGGCGAAGTAAATACTAGTATTGGTGATGAAGATTTAGGTGAAGTAGAATTTACCGAAGGCATAGGCGGCCAATTAACTCACGCTCGTAATGATCTAGATGCCTTAATTTTTAATGTAGAACACAAAGGTATTGCCACAGTGGGTGAAAACACAATTGAATATGGTATAAAATATACTCATGAAGACATTCGTGATCGCGTACAAGAATATGAAATTATTGACTCTGCCGGATTTTCTATAAGACCACCCATAAGAGATTTTGCAAACGACCAACCGTATGAGCCTTACACATCCCCCATTGTTCCTTATACAACTATACGAGCAACAAACGATGTACAAATAGATCGTGTTTCAGGATATGCACAATGGAGCCGCAGAACTACTTTAGGATCTAATGATCTTTGGTTAAATGCCGGAGTACGAGCTCATAACTGGAATGTAAGCGGCGACGGGATAGAAAGCACCTCGCAAACGGTTTTTAGTCCGCGTGGTCAAGTTTCTTTAAAACCAGATTGGGATATGGATATGCTCTTTCGCCTTTCTGGTGGATTGTATCACCAACCTCCCTTTTATAGAGAATTACGAGATTCAACAGGAACTGTAAGACCGGGTGTAAAAGCTCAACAAGCGGTTCATGTCGTTTTAGGCAATGATTACAGTTTTGACCTTTGGGGAAGACCTTTTCGTTTAAACTCTGAAATTTATTACAAACAACTAACCGATGTAAACCCATATACTCTTGAAAATGTTCGTATACGTTACAGAGCCAATAATAATGCTGTCGCATATGCTTATGGATTGGATGCGCGTTTGGCTGGGGAGTTTGTCCCGGGTACCGAAAGTTGGGTAAGTTTTGGTTACTTGAAAACCGAAGAAAATATTGATGATCGTGGTTATATTTTTAGACCTACCGACCAACGATTAAAATTTGCTGTATTATTTCAGGATTATGTAAAAATTATTCCTGATTTAAAGATGTATTTAAACCTAGTATACAACACAGGTTTACCTGGTGGCTCTCCTAGCTATGCAGACCCCTATGACTACCAAATACGCTTACCAGATTATAAAAGAGCCGATCTAGGAGTTTCATATGTTATTGTAAATGAAGACAAGTTAAGAGACAAAGGTTGGTTAAAGCCTTTTAAAGAACTAACACTTGGTGCCGAAATATTCAACATTTTTGATGTTCAAAACTCAATAACCAATACGTTTGTGCGTGATGTGTATACTAAAGTTCAATACGCCATCCCTAACTATTTATCGCCAAGAGTGTACAACGTAAGACTTACAGCTAAGTTTTAAGAAACCTTATTTATCGATAAATTCTTTAAGCACGTCTATTACATAATCAACCTCGTCTTTTTTATTAAAACTCGAGAATGAAAACCGAATAGACGGCTTTTTCATATCATCTTCAGAAAGGATTTCTGTCAAAACGTGTGAACCTTTGCCACTTCCACTTTGGCAAGCACTTCCTTTTGAACAAGCGATTCCGTTTAAATCCATTTGAAATAACAACATCATCGCTTTTTCTTCTGAAATAGGTAAACAAACATTTAATAGTGTGTACGTACTTTTATCATCGTCATCACAAGCACCATTAAATTTTACTCCCGGGATTTCTTTGGTAAGTTTTTCTTTAAAATAGTTTTTAAGTTCAACTATGTACTTACGTTCTTTTTCAAGGTTTTGATATGAAATTTTCAAAGCTTCTGCCATTCCTGCAATGGCGTAAACAGACTCGGTTCCTGCTCGCATTCCTCGTTCTTGTTCACCACCAAAAATCAACGGTTTTAAGCCTGTGTTTTTACGAATAAAAGCAAACCCTGCTCCTTTGGGACCGTGAAATTTATGGGCCGCTACTGCAGCAAAATCAATAGGGATTTCAGAAAAATCTAATTCATAATGCCCTACAGACTGTACTGTATCACTATGAAATAAAGTGTTATTTTTTTTGCAAAGATTGGCCGTACGCTCAATATCTAAAATATTACCAATCTCATTATTTACGTGCATTAAACTTACAAGTGTCTTTTGGTCACTATTTTCTAAAAGCGACTCTAGGTGCTCAAAATCTACATGGCCACATTCATCTAGTTTTACATATTCTATTTGAGTACCATATTCGTTTTTTAATTCATTTAATGTATAAAGAACGGCGTGGTGCTCAATTTTACTTGATATAATACGCTCCACACCCAAATCACGCACACAACTGTTCAAAATTAAATTATCAGCCTCTGTCCCTCCTGAAGTAAAGATGATTTCAGCTGCTGAAACATTTAAATATCCTGCAATTTCTTTTCGAGCATTTTCAAGCAATGACTTGGCAGAACGGCCATAAGAATGTGTTGAGGAAGGGTTTCCATATTCAGTTTTTAACACTTCGGTAATACATCGCACTACCTCGCTTCTCAATTCGGTTGTGGCTGCGCTGTCAAAATATACTTTTTTCATATGGCGTTTGTGGGTTGTTTAATTTGTGGTAAAAACTACCGTTATACTTTGTTTTATTTCAGAATTAAAATATTGAAAACACAATGGTTTTGCGTTTAAGTTTTCAAAAATACGTATTAAAATTATTCTTAAATAAGTTTCAAGTACAAAGAAATATGTTACTTTGTAAAAATTGTGAGATTCAGAAAAAATTCATGAAAAAGATTCTATTAATCCTTATAGTTGTAATTGCCTTTCAATCTTGTGATGATGGTGATGTTATAGTAACTACTTTTGACTTTGAAGATGCAGATTTAAACCTTTGCGGAAATGGTAATCAATATGTTTTTTATAAAATAAATACAAATGTTTCAGAAAGCATTTCGCTTCAAATAACAACAGCAGACACCTTATTTACAACAAGTGAAACGAAATCATACGAGCTTGACGGAAATGGAAACATTGTAAATTACAGAAGATTCAACGGTGACATCACTTCGGCTTACTTTTGTAATTCTGTACCTCCCACTACACCAACCGTTGCAATTGATTATGTAGCTACTTCTGGTACGGCCACTTTAAACACGACTATAACCCGAGACGATGGTGATCGTATAGACGATGAAACAGGTGATACAGATGGTGATGGAATTCCGGATAGCTTTGACTTTGACGATGATGGAGATAACGTACCAACCTCTGTTGAATTAGGTCCTAATTATCCAGATGAAGAACCAAGAGACTCTGATGGTGACGGAATATATGATTATTTAGACATAGACGATGATAATGATGGTGTATTAACCATTTATGAGGATAAAAACCAAAACCTAAATCCTAATGATGATATCACAAATCCGGATGTAGGGCCTGATTATCTAAATGGTGCAATAAGTATTTCATATGAAATTGACGCTTTTCGTGAGCATTCATACTCATTATCAAGCGACGTTGTGATACGACTTTCAAATTTAGTTTTGGTAAATGGCGAAGAAACGATTATTCAAGAAAATCTACTGTTAGGAGATATAGAAAATGTCTTCACAGACGAAAACGTTACCCTTACTCCGGCATTTGTTCTACCATCAAAAGATTAAGGTGTTTTATTTTGGTAAATATAGACTTCGGTAGCACCACGGCCGTATTCTCTATAATCTGCTTCGTAGTACTTTACGTTATCATATCGTCTGAAAAGATATTCTAGTTCTGCCTTTAGCACACCTTCCCCTACCCCGTGAATAAAAACAACTTTTTGAATTTTTTTATCAATCGCAAAATCAAGTTTACGCTTTGCGGTATCTGTTTGTAAGAGCAACATATCGTGATTGCTCATTTTTTTTGGGTATTTAGTAAGTTGATGAATGTGAAGATCAACAACCATAGGCGGTCGTTTTCTATCTTTTGGTTTAATTCTGTTTGACTTTTTAGGCTTTTTAATTTGTTTTTCTGAAAGAATTGTTGAAATATCTTCTTGCATCATATTTTTTTCTGAAATAGCACCTGTAATAACAACCAATTCATTTTTACCGAATTGCATTTCAAAATCATCCTCAGTTAAAACCGTTATCAAATCTCCATCAACCCCAGTAACTATGCCCGAAATAGCATCATCAATAACCGAAACCGAATCACCTTTTTTCATACAAAACTTTATCTTAAATTTTTACGTAGATATGTTTAGAATATATGATATATACGTTATTAAAACCTAAAAAATATTGTTTTTAGCAACAAAAATCCTGATATTAAAAAAATTATTATATTTTTATAGCAAATTTTGGCTATACCAACCCAAATCGTATAGCTCTTAAAACCAAATAATTATGAAACACCTACTACTATCTCTACTTGTATTAAGTAGTATTACTGTTACAGCACAAGCTGATTTATTTGTAAGACCAAACCCAAGTAACAACTCAGACTCATATGTGTATGTTAATGATGTTGTGTTGTATGTAGAAGACAATGTTAATCTTGAGCGAAACACCAATAATCCTGATACTGAAGCTAGTATTTACTTAAGAAATAATGGACAGCTATTACAAGGTAATGATGCTGCATACAATAGTGGAACTGGTATGTTGTCTGTTTATCAACAAATAGATTCAACTTCTGCTTTTCATTATAATTATTGGGGAATGCCTGTAGGAATAGCACCCAATTCAAATGCTGAAAACACTTCAAGTGGTGTAGCAGTAGTTTATGATTGCGATGGTTGTGGAGATAGAGACACTGCCGCAACCCAATCAAACAGAACCACAGGTAGAAATGGGTATGAAGGTAATCCAATGACTATTTCTACTCGATGGATTTATGCTTTATTGCCAAGTCCTTATCGAGAAGATGAAGCTGTATGGAGAAGAATGAATAGCAACCAAGCTCCTGGAGAAGGACTTGGTTTTATAATGAAGGGAATTAGCCCAAATCCAATTACCGGAAATACTGGAGACCTCACTGACTTAAAAACCGATGTTATATATGACTTGAGAGGAAGACCTAAAACAGGAACAATACAAATTAATATGGGACCGGGGGATGAAATAGTTTTATCAGGAAACCCATACCCTTCTGTACTGGACCTAAGAGAACTATATTATGATAATAATACGCTCGGTTCTGCTGGAATTGCATCTTTCCAATTTTGGGATGAACCAAAAGGTGATGAATTTAGTCACTTTTATAGTGATAAATCTGGAGGGTATGGGGTTTATACACCAGCTTCAAATACGTATGCTCCAGCAACTTTTGCTAATTATAGTGCTAGTGGCGTTGGTAGTAATACTCCTTTCGGTGGAGCTAGTTATATTAATCAACAATTTACCCCAATTGGTCAAGGGTTTATTATTGTGACTGATGGTACAGCTGGTACTATCGAGTTTAATAATAGTCAGCGAGTATTTCGCTCAAAATCTGCAACAGAAGTTTTTCATAGACCTATACAGAATGATAGTGGGAATATTGAAAATGAAAATTTAGAATCTAAATATGCTACAGACTCAAATGGTGCTGTTATTACTGAAAATGATGATCGTGCCCCCCATTTACGTATTAATGTAGTTATGGAGGCAAAATATGGCCGTCAATTGGTTTTAGGCTTTGATGATAATACTTCTCTTGGTTTTGATTTAGGCTGGGATGGAAAAAGTCCTATGGACGCTAAAAATGGAGAGGCTTATTTTTTAATTGGAGATGATAACGATAGGCAACCATATGTTATAAATTTTTTAAATTATAGCTCTGATAATGAAATCCCTATTGGGTTTAAACTGACAAAACAAACTAAACTATCCATTAATACTGTTGAAGCAGTAAAAATGCAAGGTAGAAAAGCTTATATTTTTGATAGTGAACAAAAAACTTTCCAAGAGTTTACTAATGGTCGTTCTGCGACATTCAACTTACCAGCAGGAACGTATGATAATAGATTTTTTGTAGTATTTCAAGATGAAAAAGAATCTCTTAATACTATTAAAGAAATTCAAGGAAGAACAGCTGAAACGGTTGAGTTCTATCAAAATAACAGACTTGGAGTACTTGAGGTAAGCAATCCTGAAGGGTATGACATAAAACAAGCACTTGTATTTGATATGACCGGAAAGTTAGTTTTTGAAAAAGCAAATATAGGAACTGAAAAAAGTTTCTCTTTCCCAACATCAAATCTAAGTGATGGAGTCTACTTAGTGAAGCTACAAACAGTTGATAATGTAGATATATCCTATAAAACATCAGTTTACAATAAAAATTAACCTTCAATGACAGTTGACGGAATCGAAGACTATATGCTGCAATGTACGAGTAAGCAGCTCTTCGGTGTAGAATGTTTAGGCTGTGGCACCCAACGTGCCACAGTTTTATTTTTTAAAGGAGAGTTTGCAGCAGCATTTCATATGTATCCTGCTATTTATACTATAATTTTTCTACTCCTTTTTTTAGTTTTTAACTTGTTTGTAAAGTTTAAACACGACTTTAAAATAAAAGTTGGATTACTACTCTTAAATGTTGCTGTAATTGTTATTAGCTATTTTATAAAAATGAGCCCCTACCTTTAAAATATATCGTATTTTTCGGTAGTATTATTTATTTGAGTATTTTTAATTTATAGTAACTAACTAAACCACCAATTATGGAAAAACAAACATTACCTAATTCAACCCTTATACTTGTTTTCGGGATTTTATCAATCATAACTTGTTGTTGTTATGGAGTTCTAGGACTTATATTTGGTATTATTGCTATTGTAATGGCAAAAAAAGCAACTACACTTTATACCACAAGCCCTGAACTTTATTCAGGATATCAAAATGTGAAAATTGGTAAAATTTTGGCTATCATAGGTATTATTTTAAGCGCTATCTATCTACTTGTGAATATTTATTTCTACGCTACAATTGGTATGGAAGGTATTCAAGAAATGCAAGAAGAAATGCTACGCGAGTACGGAATGTAAACTCGTATACCAGAGTAATTATACATAAAAAAGCGGCTGATCATTTCAGCCGCTTTTTTTAATTTAAATACTTTTATAAAATTATGCTTCAAATTCTTTTATAGTATTAATAATTATTGAAACACAATCTAGTAATTGCTCTTCATTCATAACAAGAGGAGGAGCAAATCTTATAATATTACCGTGAGTTGGTTTTGCTAAAAGACCATTATCACGTAATTTTAAACACATATTCCAAGCTGTATCACTGTCTTCAGTATCGTTGATTACAATTGCGTTTAGCAACCCTTTACCTCGAACTAACTTTACAATTGAACTATTTTCAATATACTTACTTAATTCACTTCTAAAGAGTTTCCCAAGTTTTTCAGCATTCTCTGCTAGTTTTTCATCTTTTACAACATCTAAAGCCGCCATAGCCACAGCTGCCGCAACAGGATTTCCTCCAAAGGTAGAACCGTGGTTTCCGGGACGAATCACATTCATAACTTCGTCATCTGCCAATACAGCTGAAACAGGATATGCACCACCACTTAATGCTTTTCCTAATATTAAAATATCAGGCTTTACATTTTCATGATCTACTGCCAACAGTTTTCCGGTTCTTGCTATACCAGTTTGTACTTCATCTGCTATAAATAAAATATTGTGCTCTTCACATAATGCTTTTGCTTTGCTCAAATATCCTTCAGAAGGAACATACACTCCAGCTTCACCTTGTATAGGCTCAACTAAAAAACCTGCAATGTTTTTATTACTTTTTATTGCTTCTTCCAAAGCTTGAAGATTATCATATTCTACTTTTAAAAATCCTTGCGTATAAGGACCAAAGTTTTTTCGAGCTACTTCATCGTTAGAAAATGAAATAATGGTTGTTGTTCGTCCATGAAAATTATTAGCGCATACTATAATTTCAGCGTCATTTTCAGAAATTCCTTTCTTCTCATAAGCCCATTTTCTACAAATTTTTAAAGCTGTTTCAACTGCTTCAGCTCCTGTATTCATAGGTAGCAATTTGTCAAAGTTGAAATATTCAGAAGCATACTTTTCATACTTTCCAAGCATATCGTTATAAAATGCACGAGAGGTAAGTGTCAACGTTTCTGCCTGTTGAGTCATTGCCCCTACAATTTTTGGGTGACAATGCCCTTGGTTAACTGCACTATAAGCCGAAAGAAAATCATAATATTTTTTTCCTTCTACATCCCAAACATATACTCCTTCTCCCCTACTTAAAACAACGGGTAGCGGATGGTAATTATGAGCTCCATACTTGTTTTCTAAGTCAATTGCATTTTGTGTAGCTTTCTTTTCTAAAACTGCCATTTTTAATAATTATTTATCGTGTAACTGCATTGATTCCTGCTTTGCGGAGAGAAATCATCCATAAAGTCGCAAGTTACTAAATATTCTATGTTTTTTGAAGGTTCAAGTTGTTATAAAAAAGTTATAAATAGTACTTTTGCCATCTATGGCAAGACGTAATAAACGCAAAATTTTTGAAGACATTGAAGTTATTGATGCCGGGGCCAAAGGAAAAGCAGTTGCAAAAGCTCCTGATGGCCGCGTTATTTTTATAAAAAATGCTATTCCCGGTGATGTAGCAACCATTGAAACCTATAAAAAACGTAAGTCTTATTATGAAGGCAATGCGGTTTCTTTTTCTTCTTATTCTAATAGAAGAACAGAACCGGTTTGTCAACATTTTGACACGTGTGGCGGTTGTAAGTGGCAAAATATGAAGTATGAAGATCAATTATTCTTTAAACAAAAAGAAGTAGTTAATAACCTTGAACGTCTTGGTAAAATAGACCTTCCAGAGGTTACACCTATCTTAGGTTCTGAAGCAATTTACTTTTACCGAAACAAAATGGAATTTTCATTTAGTGATAGTAAGTGGCTTACGCAAGAACAAATAGATAGCGGCAAAATTATAGATAATAGAAACGCTCTAGGTTTTCACAAACCGGGTATGTGGGATAAAATCATTGATATAGAAAAATGTCATTTGCAAAGAGACCCAAGCAATGCCATCCGTAATTTTGTTAAAGAAAAAGCGCAAGAACTTAATTTATCATTTTTTAACCCACGAAATCAAGAGGGGTTTTTACGCACCTTAATGCTGCGCACAGCTACCACTGGAGATATAATGGTTTTAATTCAGTTTTACTTTGATGATCAAATAAATCGTGAAAAGTTACTAGATGCAATAATTTCTGAATTTCCTGAAATCACATCGCTTCAATATGTAGTCAATTCAAAAGGAAATGATACTATTTATGATCAAGAAGTAGTTTGCTATCATGGAAGTGACCACATCACCGAAATTATGGAGGGACTTCAATTTAAAATTAACGCAAAGTCTTTTTATCAAACCAATTCTGAACAAGCATATGAGCTTTACAAGATCACCAGAAATTTTGCAAACCTTAAAGGTGATGAATTGGTGTATGACTTGTATACCGGTACCGGAACCATTGCTCAATTTGTTGCTAAAAAAGCAGGAAAAGTAATTGGTGTAGAAGCTGTTCCAGATGCCATTGAAGCTGCCAAAGAAAACGCACAATTAAACCAAATTGAAAACGTTGAGTTTTACGTAGGTGATATGAAAAAGGTGTTTAATGAATCCTTTATCAACAAACACGGTAAACCGGAAGTTGTAATCACAGATCCGCCTCGAGATGGCATGCATCAAGATGTAGTAAAACAGCTTTTAAAACTTTCACCCAACAAAATTGTATATGTAAGTTGCAATAGTGCCACGCAAGCAAGAGATTTGGCATTACTAGATGAGCGTTATAAAGTTACCAAAGTACAACCCGTAGATATGTTTCCGCAGACACATCACGTAGAAAATGTTGTACTTTTAGAAAAACGATAAATTTCTTCGGAATTATTTCGAAATAAAAATATGATAAAAAAAATTTGTTTTGCTTTCATCATTTTAATAGCTGTAAATGGTTGCACACGTGATGATATTTGCCCTGAAGACACTCCTACTACCCCAAGGCTTATCATCGTGTTTAAAAACGCAGCTATCTCTTCAGAATCTAAAGAAGTTCCCGGTTTAACCATACAAACTGCTGAAGTAAATAGTGAAATTGTAATTGATAACCAAACTACAGATAGTATTGCAATCCCTTTAAATCCTGGAGCCGATATTACAAACTATCGTTTTACCAGAAATAGCGATACTGATAGTGCAAATTCAGATTTTGTAGATTTTTCATATAATCGTGAAGATATTTACGTAAACCGAGCTTGTTCTTTTAAAAGTATTTTTACAAATCTAAATGCTAACTTACAAGATGAGGGTACCGCCAATTGGATTTTTAATATAGAAATAACCGCTTTAAATAACTCTGTTGAAAATGAAAACGAAACACATATTACTATTTTACATTAGTATTTTTTGTGCGTCGTTTACAATTTTGGCGCAAGAAAATACAAACTCTAATGATTCAACTGCTGTTGATACCATTTCTGCAATAAATAATAAATATGGATTGCGTGTGGGTGCAGATTTATCAAAATTAGCACGTTCAGCTTTTGAAAAAGGATATTCAGGGTTTGAAGTTGTAGGAGATTTTCGTATTTCAGATAAGTTTTATGTAGCTGCTGAAATAGGTAATGAAAAAAAAGAACGCTTTGAAGAAAATTTAAACTCTATTACAAGTGGTAGCTATGCAAAAATAGGTTTTGATTACAACGCATACAACAACTGGCTAGGAATGGAAAATGCCATTTTTGGTGGCCTTAGATATGGTTTTTCTACTTTTAAACAAGAGTTGTTGGCTTATCAAATCTACACTACAACACCTACTTTTCCTACTACTTTTAAAAATGAACCTGTTGAGTATAAAGGACTAACCGGTCATTGGGTTGAGTTAATTGTAGGCGTTAAAACCGAAGTGTTAAACAATTTATATCTATCTTTTAATCTTCAGTTAAAACGAAAAATAAGTGAGGATAAACCTGATAATTTTGGAAATTTATACATTCCGGGATTCAACAGAACGTATGATTATAGTGAGTTTGGCGTAGGTTATGGATATACAATCTCTTACTTAATACCTATATTTAAAAAATAAATTAATAGCGCCACTGTCGTTCTTTATTCAACTCTTCTTCTTTTTTAATCTCTTCTGTAGGAATTACTTTTAAAAATGATGGATGCTGCTCAATGGCATACTCTAGCTTTTCAACAATTTGTTGAACGGTATCATTCTCGTAGTCAATATCAAGCGGCTTCTTTATTTCCATGGATTGTAGGATACCTCTTTTTTTTATTCGAATCCCTTTTTTATCAAAAGAACGTCTAAAACCATCAATTACAATGGGGACTACAAGAGGTTTATTCTGCTTTATAATATGAGCTGTACCGCGACGTATAGGTTTCCATGGTTTTGTTGTTCCTTGCGGAAATGTAATTACCCAACCGTCATTCAACGCTTTTGTAATGTTACTTACATCACTCATTTTTACTTGTCTATTTACTTCTTCTCCTTTAGCTCTCCAAGTACGTTCAATACTTACAGAACCTGCATAGGCAAGAATTTTTGGTAGCAATCCAGATTGCATTGTTTCTTTCGCAGCTACAAAGTAAATATTCAATTTTGGGTTCCACAGATAACCAATATTTTTAATAGTATCTACACGACCGCTTAAACTTGCATTAAAAACGTGAAACATAGCAACTACATCTGCAAAGTATGTTTGGTGGTTTGAAACAAAAAGGACATTTGTATCTGGTAATTCCTTTATGATCTCACTACCGTCAATTTGCAAGGTGTTAAAACCTTTAAATCGTCTATGCGTAGCAGCTCCCATTAAACGAATGAGCCACTTTTTTAAGAATAAAATATGTCCGAAAGGATTTTTTTTAAAAAGCCCCATGAAAAATCTCCAAATAATTTAAAATTAACTCTAGAATAAAAAAGAGCGAATTGCAAAGATACGAATTTTAAGTGCTTATAACACTTGTTTTAGCAGTTCGCGTACCTCACTCAGCATCATTGCAGTAGCACCCCAAACTACGTGATCATTCAAAATAAAAGCAGGAACATCAATATTGGTAGCATATGATGTTGTAATCTTTTTTGTGGTGACAATACGATCATCCATAAATAATGGTAGCGGTACTTCAATCAATGCTTCAACCTCGTCATCTTGAGCGACAAACTTAGGTGTTTGTGGTGTAATTCCTATAAAGGGGTGAACAAAAAAGTTACTAGGCGGAATATAAATTTCTGTTAGCTTTTTTAGTACTGAAATCACCTTACTCGACACTCCTACCTCTTCCTCGGTCTCTCGAAGAGCAGTATCTTTAAGCGAAGCATCTTCTGGTTCTACTTTTCCTCCTGGAAAACCAACTTGGTTAGAATGAACGCCTTTATAGGTTTTACGTAGAATTAATATAAGATGTGTTTCAAAATTTTTTGAAGGATAAAACAAAGCCATCACCCCGGCTTGACGAGCACTTTTTTTAAGTTTTGCTTGTTCTTTCAATTCTTTCAAGCGTTCAACTGGTGCCATTTTAAGCTGAATTGCTTCGCCAGGAAGCTCCATTTTTTTTACCTTTACAATCCTTTTTTCAAATTCTGAAAAATCCATTATGAAATACCTAGGTTACGTTTTAATATTGGCTATTCTCGTTTTAGCAAGTTGTGAAGATAAGAAAAACACTTCCGAAGAAAAAGTAAAAAATACTTCTGAAAATACAACTACACTAACCAATGCAAAAAAACAGAATAAAGATTCTATAGAGGCCAATGAAGAAAAAAAGAAGAAGAAAAAAGATGAAATTGGCGCCGGATATCCAAAAATCACGCAGGAAAATGTTGTAGATTTTTATACAAACTACGGAAAAGACAACCCAGAAAACAAAGTAAAAATTTCTACTAGACTTGGTGATATTTATATTGATTTATATGATGATACACCATTGCACCGAGCCAATTTTATCTATTTGATAAAGCAAGGATATTTTAATGAAACCTTCTTTCACCGCATTGTGCCTAACTTTATCATACAAGGCGGAAACAGTGATTTGCCTTCAACCAATAAAAAAAGATTTAAGTTGGGGGATGAATTTTTATTACCTGCCGAAATTAATGGAAGAAACCACTTTTACGGTTCTGTAAGTGGTGCAAAAGAATATCGTGAAAATCCTGATAAAAAAACAGCTCCTTATGAGTTTTTTATTTTTTTAGGCCCTGAAACTTCTACGGGCCACCTTAATGGTAATTATACAGTTTTTGGTCGTGTGTCAAAAGGAATGGATGTAGTTGAAAAAATTGCTGCGTTACCCTCAGATCAAGGAGATTGGCCTTTACAAAATGTTTATATTAATGCAGAAGTATTATAATTTAATTTCTTCATTTTCATTATAAATACTAGGAAACGATAAATTGAACGATACCGCCAAAAGACGTACTGTAATTACAATAGCCCCAGAAATTACTACAACCCAATCTACCATTAATGGTGTTTTTAAAAGGAGAAAATAAGCCAAACCTCCTATTATACAGGCTGTTGCATAAATTTCTTTTCTGAAAATAATAGGTATTTCATTACATAAAATATCACGTAACACACCACCAAAACAAGCAGACATAGTTCCTAAAGCAACACAAATAAGAGGTGGCAAACCAGCAGAAATTCCTTTTTCTACCCCAATGACAGTATATAAAGCAATACCAATTGTATCAAACAAAAAAAGCGAACGACGTACATAGCTTAATTTTTTTCGTAGAATTACTGCAAAAACTGCTGAAACAATTATGACATATAGATAGGTTAGGTTGCGCATCCAAGCAATTTGAGCATCGATTAATACATCTCTAAGTGTCCCACCTCCCACAGCTGTAACAAAGCCTATAATTAAAATTCCGAAAGGATCTAATTTTTTACGCATAGCCGCTAGAACACCAGAGATTGTAAATGCTACAGTACCTAAAATATCAATAATAAAAGTGAGTGTCATACCTGCTGTGTATAATAGTTATAATCCTTGATTACGGTATCTATAAATACAATAGGGGTTGTTTCAAAGGAAACATCCATTACTTTAGACACTCGTTTTGAGAGCTTTAAAATTACATTATGATTTCCTTTAATTTTAGCTTGTTGAAATAAATTTTTTATAGTTTGCATTTCTGAATCACTAAAAACGGTTACTTGAGGAAACTCAGGCATGTAGTTTTCGGGTATATCTGCCAAAATGGTTTGAGCAAAACTAATGGTTTTCTTTTCAGAAATAACTGTAGTTGAAGCAGCTATATCACCCAAACGCTGCCCTTTTCCGTTGAAGAGAATAACGACTAAAGCTACTGCACCACCTAAAATTGATATATCTATAAGGCGTAATAACCAACGTATACAGTAATTTGAAAATGCAGGTTTTGATCCATCAAGTTTTACAACACGAATTTTCATAACTGCTTTACCTGGACTTTGACCATTCCAGAACATTTCCCATAGCAGATGGTACAAAAATAAAGGAAGTCCAATGGTCAAGCTAAGAACCATATCTGGTGATGATATGCTAACAGCCGTAAAAAGAATAAAAATTAATATCACGTAAATAACCATGATGGTAGAATCTATTAAATACGCCAATATGCGATCGCCCACCCCAGCTACATTTTGCACAATATTTACATTTTGCGCAGTTTCTATTTGAAAATTATCCATGAAAACTGTTTCTTTGAAACAAAACTACAACCCCATGCGCGAGGCCGCATTTGCGAAACAAAATAAAGACAAATGGTTAAAATTTGAAAGCGTTCTTCGGAATAATATTCAAATTGATCCCGATGAATTAAGTTCATTGTATGTAGAAGTGACTGATCACCTTAGTTACGCACAGACCTTTTACCCTAATAGTAACACAGCAAATTACTTAAATAGTCTTTCTGTTTTAGCACATCAAAAAATTTATAAAACCAAAAGAGAGTCTCGCAATCGATTTATCACTTTTTACACCAAAGAGTTTCCACTTTTTTTTGCAAAATATCATAAACAGTTAGTTATTTCATTTGTAACGTTTTTGCTTTTTTCTATAGTTGGTGCATATTCTGCCACTACAGACGGTGATTTTGTACGCTTAATTATGGGCAATGGCTACGTTAATATGACGCTTGCCAATATTGAAAAAGGTGATCCTATGGCCGTTTATAAAAAAATGGAGGCATTAGATATGTTTTTGGGCATTACCATTAATAACATCAAGGTGGCATTATATGCATTTACACTTGGTGTCTTTTTAAGTATTGGTACATTGGCAATACTTATGCGTAATGCTGTAATGCTAGGATCTTTTCAATATTTCTTTTATGATAAAGGATTACTTTGGGAATCTGCCAGGACAATCTGGATTCACGGTACTATAGAAATTTCAGTAATTATAGTTGCTGGTTGTGCAGGTCTCGTTTTAGGAAACAGTATTTTATTTCCCGGAACCTATACACGTTTACAATCTTTTGTGAGAGGTGCCAAAGATGGAATTAAAATATTAATAAGCACCATACCTTTTTTTATTATAGCAGGCTTTCTAGAAGGATTTGTAACACGCCATACCGAAATGCCAGATTGGCTCGCTATTTTAATCATAAGCGGTTCTTTAAGCCTCATTTTATTTTACTACGTTATTTACCCTATTAAATTAAAAAGAAAACATGAACAATAACTACGTCAATTTTAAACAACAACGGGAGTTGGGAAGCATTTTAACAGACACATTTAAATTTGTCCGTCTGGAAGGTAAGTCATTATTAGGAATAGTTTTAAAAATTGCCGGTCCTGCTCTTCTCATTGTTTTACTTTCTTATATCTATTATATGCAAGTCACTATGGGACGCTTTGATGTTCTTACTTCTGGAGGGTCAAACAATATTTTTGAGATAGATGTTTTTATTGCACTTTTCGTTATGATTATTTCGGGCGTTTCATTTTATGCTTTAATGTACGGAAGCGTTTTACATTATATAAAATCTTATGTCAATAATAATGGTACAGTAAATAAAGAAGAAGTAAAATTAGGTATTAGAAAAAGCTTTTGGAGGTTAATAGGTATAGGTTTCTTAGTTGGTATTATCACCGGTGTTGGGATTATTTGTTGTTTCTTTCCTGGTGTGTATTTAGGCACAGTATTAGCAACTACATATGCCATCCACGTTTTTGAAAATAGAGGTGTAACAGATTCTATTAGTTATAGTTTTCAGCTTATAAAGGGAGAATGGTGGATAACCTTTGCTACTCTTATAGTAATCTTTATTTTGTACTATATGATATCTTTTATTTTTAGTATTCCGGCTTTTATCTATTCATTTATACATATGTTTACTTTAAGTCAAGAAATAACCGCCAACCCGGCAGATATGTTTGATTGGGTGTATATCTCACTTAATGTAATAGGTATGATTGGTCAATATATTTTATATTCATTAATTATTATAAGTACTGCTTTTATATATTTTAATCTTAACGAACGTAAAAACTTTACCGGTACTATGGAAACCATAGAAAACTTAGGTAATCGTGATACAACACATGCATAAAGTCTTTTTACTTTTTTTTATTCTATTTATTTCACCTGAAGTTTTTTCACAGGATTCCCTTTCTGTCGAGACTAAACAAACTGTACAGTATGACACCCAAGATAGTGTATCACCGTTACAATTTGATTCAGAAAAAATAGAAACTTATAAAAATGATAAAGAGTATAATTACACAGAGCAAAAAGCAGAAGAAGTAAGTTGGTGGGAAGAATTTAAAACCTGGTTAAGAAACCTATGGAACAGTTTCTGGAGTTGGCTTTTAAAAGATTTAAAATACAATAACTTTTTTTCCTTTCTATTACACATATTACCCTACTTAATAATTCTTGGAATTATCATCTTCGTGATTTGGTTACTTTACAAATTAAATCCCGGAGCCATTGTTTTTAAAAGTAAAGAAAAGCCGGAAGTATTTTTTTCTGAAGAAGAAGAAATCATTCGTTCAAAAGATATAGAAAAGCTTATCCAAAAAGCGCTTCAAGACAAAGATTACAGGCTGGCCGTTAGGTATTACTATTTATTAATTCTGAAAAAATTAACCCAAGCCGAGTTGATTGAATATGAATTTGATAAAACTAACTCAGATTACATTACCGAAATTGCTTCAGAAGCGATCAACTTCCCATTTAAAAAAGTAACCAATATCTACGATTATATTTGGTACGGAAATTTTTCAGTTACTGAAATCGATTATCAAAAAGCGCAAAAAACGTTTAAAGAACTAGAACATAAAATACCTAAAACCATTGACTAAACTTCAAAAAATATTTCTTGGCTTGTTTTTGGTACTGCTAGCAGGTTTGGTCTATCTTGAAGCTACCAAGCCGGCTCCGGTAAATTGGTTTCCTAGCTACAATAATCAAGATAAAATCCCACTTGGAACAGTTGTTTTATATGATTTATTAAAAGAAAACCTTGATCAATCCCTTTCAGAAATTAAAAACACACCTTATGAAAATTTACAAGATAGCACCCTACAAGGTTCATATCTGTTTATAAATGATTATATCAATTTTGACAACGACGAGCTGGATAAGGTTTATCAATGGACAGAAAAAGGAAATACGGTTTTTATTAGTGCAAACACCATTGGCCAAAACTTATTAGACACTCTCAAACTTGAGACAAAAATTAATTATTTGGTCAACTCCATAAAAACCGAACCCTTACTTGATCTTACCAATAAAAATTTCAGAAAGTCACAGTCTTATCACATTCCGCGTAATTTTACAGTAAAGAATTTCAGTAAAATTGATACGGTAACTCAAACTGTTTTAGGCTTTTCTGAATCTTTTTCAGAAGTAAAAACCATTCAAGACTCGTTGCCCAATTTTATAAAAGCTCCCGTAGGAAAAGGTTCTTTTTATTTGCACTTACAGCCTGAGGCATTTTCAAATTATTTTTTATTGACCAATGACTTTGCATCCTATTCGCTGAATGCTCTTTCCTACCTGCCTAAAAATCAATCTGTATATTGGGATAAGGAATATAAAACCGGTAAGCGTATTAATATTTCACCATTATACGTTTTATTGAAAAATAAATACTTTAAATGGGCTTATTATTTTGTGTTGATAGGTGTATTATTATTCGTACTCTTTGAAGGAAAAAGAAAGCAACGTAGTATTCCTATTGTCACACCACCAAAAAACCGCACTTATGAGTACACACGTACCATATCTGGCATGTACCTTGATAAAAAAGACTATCATGCAGTTGCGAAAAAACAAGCTGCATTATTCTTTGAATACATTCGTATCAACCTTAGAATACCAACAGAACAGCTAAACAATCGTTTTTTTAAAGCTGTCGCCAGTAAAAGTGGAAACACTGAAGAAGACACAAAAAAACTATTTACTTTTATTGAAAAAGTAACACACCAACAAAATACTAGTAAAGAAGAATTACAAAAATTATACAACGATATTAAAGCATTTAAAAATAAATTTGATGGAAAATCCTGAAAACACCAATGACGAGCTACATTTTGACAACCGAATTCCGTTACAAGAACTTCAAGCAGCTGTTGAAGACATAAAAGCACAATTAAGTAAAATTATTATAGGCCAACAAGATTTTGTTGAACTCTTGGTGGTGAGTTTACTTGCAAATGGTCATGTGCTTATTGAAGGTGTTCCCGGGATTGCAAAAACTATAACGGCAAAGCTTTTTGCTAAAACTTTAAAGACCGATTTTAGCCGAATTCAATTTACGCCAGATTTGATGCCTAGTGATGTTTTAGGAACTTCAGTATTGAATATGAAAACTTCAGATTTTGAATTTAAAAAAGGCCCTGTTTTTTCAAATATCGTTTTGATTGACGAAATAAACCGAGCACCCGCAAAAACGCAAGCCGCACTATTTGAAGTAATGGAAGAACGTCAAATAACAATGGATGGTACACGCTATGCAATGGATTATCCGTTTATGGTTCTTGCAACTCAAAACCCTATTGAACAAGAAGGAACCTACGCATTACCCGAAGCACAATTAGACCGCTTTTTATTTAAAATAAAAGTGACTTATCCAGAATTAAAAGACGAGGTTACAATATTAAAAACACATCACGAACGTAAATTAAAAGATCCAGAAGAACATATTAATGGTGTACTCACTCCTGAGTCACTACAAACTTTTAGAAATCAAGTACAAGAAATCTTGATTGAAGATAAAATTTTTACCTATATCGCTCAAGTTGTTGATAAAACCAGAAATCACCCTCATTTATACTTGGGTGGTTCTCCTCGAGCATCATTAGCTATTATGAATGCTTCAAAAGCATTTGCAGCAATAAACGGGCGTGACTTTGTTACTCCAGATGATGTAAAACGTTCATTAACACCAGTACTTCGTCATAGAGTAATTGTTTCTCCAGAGCGAGAAATGGAAGGAATGACCCCCGAAACTGTGATAGATATGATTGCACAATCTATAGAAATACCTAGATAACGTGATTCGGTTTATAAAATCCTTATACTTAACACCACGTTTTTTCTACGTGCTTGCCAGCCTTTCGGTTCTATTTTTGATTTCGTATTGGTTTACTGGCTTGTATGGGATTATCTGGATTTTGGTATTAGCATTTGTAATTTTTATCCTTTTTGAAATAAGTATGCTTTACAGTTCTTCGGGTTTAAATGGTAAACGCATTTTGCCCGAAAAATTTTCAAATAGTGATTCTAATGATGTTAATATTCAACTTAAAAATAAATATTCTTTTAAAATTTATGTAGCTATTGTAGATGAGTTACCTGTTCAGTTTCAGAAAAGAGATTTTTTCAAAACAACACATATACCGGGTAAAAATAATAATACGCTACAATACCAAGTGAGACCTATAGATCGCGGTGAGTATTTATTCGGAAATTTAAACTGTTATGTAACGTCTATTATTGGTTTAATAAGGCGCCGTTATACATTTGATAATAAGCAAATGGTAAAAGTTTACCCTTCGTTTATACAAATGAAAAAGTATGACTTTTTGGCTATTGATAATAGACTTCAACAAATAGGGCTTAAAAAAATACGCCGTATTGGTCACACGATGGAGTTTGAGCAAATAAAAGAATATGTAGTAGGTGATGATGTACGTACTGTAAACTGGAAAGCCACTGCCAAGCACGGTCATCTAATGGTAAATCAATATCAAGATGAAAAAATGCAACCCATCTATTCGATAATTGATACAAGCCGTGTGATGAAAATGCCGTTTAATGAATTAAAACTGATAGATTATGCTATTAACAGTACATTAGCTTTCAGTAATGTAGCTCTAAAAAAGGGAGATAAAGTAGGAATGGTAGATTTTTCTGAAAAATTAGGTTCTTATTTACCTGCTCAAGCAAAAAAAACACACCTTAATACACTACTAGAAACGTTATACAACGTTGATACAAAGTTTAGAGATTCAGACTTTGGAATACTTCAAGCCTTAGTAAGAAGAAAAATAACCCAACGCAGTCTATTATTACTTTATACAAATTTTGAACATATCTCATCACTACAACGGCAATTACCCTATTTGCAAGCTATTGCAAAAAAACATGTATTGGTAGTAATCTTTTTTGAAAATACAGAATTAAAATCTTTAAGCGAAACCGAAGCAGCGTCTATTCCAGAAATTGTTGATCAAACTATTGCACAACAATTCCAATTTGACAAAAAATTGATGGTTAGAGAATTACAACAACGGGGTATTCAAACAGTTTTAACAGCACCTGAAGATTTGACTGTAAAAACCATTAATAAATATCTTGAGATTAAAGCGAGAGGACTTTTATAAATTATAGTCTTCCCTTAAAATTTACATATAAGTAAATACATAATAAAATCGTTTTACTATAAATTTTATCAATATCATATTGTATCTTTGTAGTTAAAGAATATACCTATGACTATTACTCAGTTACGTTACGTATTGGCCGTTGCTGAACATCAAAACTTTACAAAAGCGGCTCAAAAAACTTTTGTCACTCAACCTACTTTGAGTATGCAAATACAAAAGCTTGAAGAAGAATTGGATATTTTAATTTTTGATCGAAGTAAAAAACCAATTGAATTAACCGCTGTAGGTCAAAAAATTGTATCTCAAGCTAGAAACATAGTAAATGAGTCTGAACGTATGCAAGATGTAGTTGACCAAGAAAAAGGGTTTGTAGGCGGTGAATTTAAGTTGGGTATTATACCAACAATCACACCTACCCTATTACCAATGTTTTTAAAAACTTTTACCAATAAATATCCAAAAGTTCAGCTTAAAATTGAAGAGCTAACCACTCCTGAAATTATTACCAAACTTCAAGACGGTCACATAGACGCTGCTATAGCTGCTACTCCGCTACATCTTGAAGAGATAAAAGAACGAGCTTTATACTATGAGCCTTTTGTAGGATATATTCCTTCAAACCATCGCCTTTCTGAAAAAAATAAAATTGATAGTTCAGATTTAGAATTAGATGATATTTTATTATTGGAAGATGGTCACTGTTTCAGAGATGGAGTAATAAACTTGTGTAAATCTTCAAAGTTGAGTGCAAATGAGAAGTTTCAGCTTGAAAGCGGAAGTTTTGAAACATTAATAAAATTATCTAATGAAGGCTTGGGAATGACGCTTCTACCCTATTTACATACGCTTGATATTTCAGAAAAACAACAACAAAATTTGCGTTATTTTAATGAACCTTCCCCGGCACGTGAAGTGAGTCTGGTATACAGTAAGAGCGAATTAAAACTACAAATAATTGACGCACTTTATGATATCATTGCAGGAATTGTAAGAGGTGCCATTAAATTTCAGGATATAAAAATTATAGATCCTTTAAAAAAGGTAAGTTAAAGTAAATGCCCGACACAAAATCGGGCATTTATTTTATTGATTTAAAAGAATTAAACATTGATTTAATTGGGGGTTCTGCTTTATGAGAGTATTCACCCAGACTCTTAATTCCTCAATTTCATAAGGAAGTAGCCTACTCATCGCCTTCTTCAACTCTTTACAGAACAAATTAACATCAAAACTTACTTTTGCAAGTACAGCTTTTGTGTAATCATACATTGCTCTAGCCATAGTTAAACTAAATTTAAAAAAATAGATTAAGTAGAGGTATTATCAATAGGCAGTATTTGTTTTTGTTAGTTGTTTAAATATAACAAAAAAAATTTGACTTTATTCTTTTTGTTGATAAGTAATGTGTGTTAAAATCTATTATCGCCGTCTAGTAAATCTCCAAGACCGCCTAATAAACTTCCTTCTCCTTTGTCTTTTCCTCCTCCACGAGGTGCAGCAGCCCAAACTCGCTTAGCCAATCGGCTGAAAGGTAAGGATTGTACGTAAACTGTTCCAGGGCCGGTTAAGGTTGCAAAGAAAAGTCCTTCGCCTCCAAATATGGTGTTTTTAATTCCGCCTACAAATTCTATATCATAATCTATTGTTTGATCAAACCCAATAATACATCCCGTATCAATTTTAAGTTTTTCACCAGGTGCTAATTCTTTTACCGCTGTGGTTCCGCCAGAGTGTACAAATGCTTTACCATAACCTTCTAGTTTTTGCATGATAAACCCTTCACCTCCAAATAAGCCTCTGCCTAGTTTACGTGAAAATTCTATACCTATTGAAACTCCTTTTGCAGCGCATAGAAAAGCATCTTTTTGGCAAATAAATTTTCCGTTAAACTTTTCTAGATCAATTGCTATAATTTTTCCGGGGTAGGGAGATGCAAAGCTTACACGCTTTTTTCCAGGCACTGTATTATAAAAAGCTGTCATAAAAAGACTTTCACCTGTTAATAGGCGTTTACCTGCTCCAAAAACTTTACCTAATAACCCTTTATCATTTTTTGATCCGTCCCCAAATATGGTCTCCATTTTAATTCCTTGATCCATCATCATAAAACTACCTGCTTCGGCAATAACACCTTCGTTGGGATCTAGTTCAATCTCAACATATTGCATTTCTTCACCATAAATGATGTAATCTATTTCGTGTGCTTTCATGATTTTTTGTTTAGTATCTATAAGTTGTTAAAATGATAAAAGTGTTACATTTCTCTATAAACTAAAAGTTTTTCATATCGTTTTCATCTTCCTCCATAAACTGTTTTATTTTGCGTTCTTCCCAGTCTTTAAACGGGTTGTAGTGAGATTTAAAAACATATAACCAATGAATAAAGATTGCAATTCCCCAGAAAAAAGGAGTAGTGAAGTAAGACCAAACAGGAAACTGAATAGGAATAAATGTTCCTGTAAATAAACCTAATGCAGCTAGAATCATCAATACATTAATCACTAAATAAATACTTAGATGTGTATAAAAACCTTTTATATCTTCTATTCGTTTTTTGGCTCGTTCATACTTTGTGCTTTCATCTAGGTTTTTCATGATTTATCATTTTTAAGTGATTCACTATATGCTTCTTCATCTTGTATGTATTCATTTATTTTTCGTTCTTCCCATTTTTTAAAAAATGAAAACGTAGGAAGTTTAAACACATAACCTCTATGTACTTTTATTGCGTGATATACTAGTATAAGTGCCCAAATACCAAAGCAGACTAGAAAATTTGCATTAATCCAGTTTTCTAGTTGAGCACCTTCAGTAGTGGTAAAGAAATCTTTTAATATAAAGAACCAAATTAAAAATGATAGTAAGCTAACTAGTACAAAAACTGAAAAGTGAATATAAAACATCTTTAGCTCATCAAGTCGTTGTTGGGCTCTTTCATATACCGTTTTTTGTAAATTTTTCATTATTTCCAGAGATTGTCTTTGTTTTCTTCTTCTTCCATAAACTGTTTCATCTTTCGTTCTTCCCAGTCTTTACCTAGTAATGAGTTCCACTTAAAAGCTTTGGCTGCTTGAAAAGCAATACCAATACCCCAGCCTAGAGCTGCCCATAAAAACCAAGGATACCTCCATTCATTTGTATAATAATTAAGGGCTGCCAGAAAGCCTATAAAAAGAATATAGAAGAAAAGGCTTGTATAAAACTTTTTGATGTTTTCCATACGCTCTTTGGCTCGTAAATATTTGCTGTCTCGATCTTTATTTCTGTAATTAGATTCCATTGTTGTAGTGTTATTTAATTTTTAATAAAGATATTTTTTATTGCTTTGTAATTAAAAAAAGGAAGACTCTATTGTTGATTTTTTGGGCTGAATTGTAGGTTTTTAATCATCCTTTTCCATTAACTCTTTAATTTTTCTTTTTTCCCAATCTTTTCCGAAGAAAGGATTGTAATTAAATGTTTCAGCTGCGTGAGCCAGAACACCCATTCCCCATCCTGCTATTGGGAAAAGTGCCCAAGGAAAGTTGGTCCCAGACTTATAATTAAGCCAAATGAAAATAGGAATAAAAACAATATACATCCCTAAGTTTCCATAAAAGCCTTTTAGCTTTTGTACACGCTCTTTTGCACGTTCATATTTTTTTTCTGAAATATAAACTTCTTGTGTATTTACTTGCATCGTTTGTTGTGTTAATAAAGGTATTGATATACTGAAATGTTTATGATTTTGATCTATGTTAACCGGTCTATCAGTTAATAATTGATAGCGTTGACGAATGTTTTTTAACCCTACACCACTACTTTCTCTTACTACTTGTTTGGGTTGAAAATTGTTGGTAATAATCAAAGCGTCTTTATCTTCAACGATTGTAATGGTCAATTTTTTTGAAGGTGTTACTTGATTATGTTTTACAGCATTTTCAAGCAATAGCTGCAAAGATAATGGGACTACTTTGGCTTCTGGATTGCTCAATTTTTCTGGCACTGTAAAAACGATACTGTCTTCAAACCTCATTTTTAACAATGACATATATAGTTGTGCAAATTTCAGTTCTTCTTCGATAGTGACAAGCTGTTTATTTTTTTGCTCCAATACATACCGGTACACTTTTGAAAGTGATGTTGTAAACCGTGTGGCAGCTTCAGGATTTTCTTCAATTAAGCTGGTTAACACATTAAGACTATTAAACAAAAAGTGAGGGTCCAACTGATTTTTTAACGCATCAAATTGTGCCGAAGCAGCCCCGGCAATAATCTTTTGTTCTTTAACCTTTTTTTCTTGACTGAATTTATAATAAAAGAAACCATAAAAGATAATAAGAACAACTATTGAAATAATGAACGAGACTAGGTAATAATCTAAACGCTGTGTAGCAAAAAATCTAGAAACTGAAACACCTTCAAAAAGTACATTTGTTACAAACTGAAGTATAAACAATGTAATAACCGTAATCATCACCCCTCCAAAAATAGCTCTCCATAAGTTTCTCCATTTATACAAAGCAAGTTTATACTTATCAACCAAATACATTGTGAGGTAAGCATTAGCCATATACAGCACCACAGAGTATAATTGATTATAAAGAAAGCGAGATAAAAGCTCTTCACCCGAGTCTATTGTGTCTCCAGTTGCATATTTTATAAGCCCTAATACTAAAAATATTAAGAAACCTACAAAAAACGCTTTACCTAGTTCTTTAAAAAATCGAATCATTATTCTTTACAGTTTTTATCTAAAATCATTCTTGCACGGTCTTCTCCGCATGTAGGGTAAAATTTACCTTCTGGTTTAAAGGTAGCAAAAAGTTCTATGGCACGTCTTATATCTTTACAATATGGATCTAATGGTTGATTAAAAAATTTAGCACTCCCCATATCCCATTCTGCTTTGCTTAAAATTACTCGCGGATTGTTAGGTGCTATCTCCAGAGCCTTTGAATACAATTGTTGAACTTTGCCTGAATATTTCATACCATATTGTTGTCCATCAAAAGCTATCCAGGCAGTATACCACTGAGCTTCAAGAACCAAAATTTCTGGATTTTCATTTGAATTTGTTTTGGCTAGATTGATAAAATCTTGTGCCTTTTCTAGTTGAGCAGAAATCTTAGTTTTATCTTTTTCTCCAAAGCTTTTAATCACATTAATTTGTGCTACATAGTATGGCGGTAACCATTTTTCTTGTTCTGCTTGTGCAATTCGTTCAAACATATTGGCTGCTTCCCAAACTTTATCTTCTTGCCATAAATCAAATGCTTTTTGCATTCCTACTTCGTATTTTGATTGGCTAAAACCAATGGATGTTATTAAAAAAGTAAGTAATAATAAATTTTTCATCTTTGTTTTTTTTAAGAGTTAAGTAATAATAATGTTCCTCCAAGCAGTAAAAAAGTGCTTACAATTAATAATGCTTTTAGAGTTTTTGTTTTTCCATGTTTTGATAATAAAATGCCTAGCATAATACTTTGTATTTTTGAGTTATAATTCAATTGTAAATGACTTTGTTTCCTTGTTTTTTATTTCAAATTTTGCATCCTTCCATTTTGGAGGACCAAATTTTGCCGGAGCATTATTTGAAGTTCCGTAATCTTCTGTTGGCATCATCCCCAAAAACATATTAAGCTCACCGTTATCATCTTCATCGTGAAAACAAGAAATTGCATATACCCCATCTGGAACGTCTGTAAAAACTACAGTTGCTTTTTTATTGGTGATCTTTGAAGACTCGGCTTTAAATTCTTTGTTTAAAAATTTTTCTGCAGAAGTATATAACCCTACTTGTACAGTACCTTTGTCGTTATCAAAATTTACCATTGAGACCTCAATTGTGTTCTGTGCTTTTAAAACCATTACCGAAAGTAAAAGCGTGAGTGTTGTGATTATTTTGTGCATCATTTTAAGTTTTAAGTTTCTAATATCAAATATCTTATATGAATCGTGTTTTTTAAATTTTGTTTTACTGAACTGTAAATTATAACGTCCGAATTGTAATTACAACAGTAATAGTTCCTTTTACTAAGTTCTTTGAACTACAGTTTTGCTTTACTTGTTATCATATTTTATAAGTTATCTAGTTGATTGTCTTTACCATCATCACTAATAGTCCAGAAAAAGCCTACAAAGAAAAATTGATCGGTTGCCGGTCGTAGTTCACGTCTTGCAAAATTTCCGTTAGGACTTGGGTTATTGGCATATTGATACCCGTTAATATTTTTAAATCCTAAAACATTATTAACTGAAAAGTAAAGTATCTTTTGTTGTGACAATAAATACGCCCAGTTTAAGCTTAAACTATTAAAGCTTTTAGTTTGATTTTGAAGAAAACCAGGTTGATTAGGATTGGTATAATTTCGGCCGCTACCATATTGATAACTAAATCCTATTTGGCTTTTTAAGTCGTTAACCCAGTATTTGGTTACTGCTGAGAAGTTATGTGTATTTGCAAAGTTTGGGGTTGCCGCTATTGGATAATTTTGGTATTTCCTTTCAGAATCCAGATAGGAGTAACTTAACCAATAATCTAAGTTTTTAATACTTTCATTATCTCTCCAAAAAATGTCAAACCCTTGTGCATATCCGGTTCCATTTGTTTCAAAATTGCTATCAAACGAAGCAAAATCGGTATCGTAGGTTATCAAATTATCATACTCTTTTCGGTATAGCTCTGCTCTAAAAATTCTATTGTTAGCTGTGTACTGATAATTTAAAATGTAATGAGCAGCCTTTTGTGCTTTTAAATTGTCTTCAAATTTTAAATACTCACTAAAGGGTTGCTGGTAAAAATCTCCGTAAGCTAATGAAAGTTGACTATTCTTACTCACTTTATAAGCCAGTGAAGCACGTGGTGCTACTGTAATAGCATTAAAGAGTTCACTATATTCTCCACGCAAGCCTAATTTAAGAGCCAACTTTTTTGAGAAAATAATATCGGCTTCGGTAAATGCCGCCGAAATAGCATTATTAAACCCATACTTTACATCAAATTCATCGTTTACAAACCCTTCATCAAAATCTGTTAAAAACTGTTCTACACCATAACTCATTTTAAAACGATTGCTGAAATTTTTCCGAAGTTTAAATTTCAAATGAACAGAGTTTTCTGTGCTCTCAATATCATCTTCTATAACTCCTACATTGTTTTTTGATAAAGTGTAACTGGCACCGGTCTCAAGCCTCCATTTATTTTTTAAGCGACCTTCATAACTAGCATTGCTATAAAAATTTCGGTTTTTAAGTTTGAAGTTTACTCCTTCAGAAAAATTAATATCATCTTGCGTTAATTCAAAATTGGTAGCGTCATAAGCACCGTACACTTTTAATAAACCATTTTCAAATTTGTGACGATAAACCGTTTCTCCTGCTAAGGTTTCAAAAGGTTTTTCCCAATCATTTCTATTCGGAAACAATGCATTATAAGGAGCTAAGTTTATATAACTAGCATTAACACTTAAAGAATTATTACCCCATATTTGGGTATTACCTAGACCTCCTCCCACACGCATTATGGAGATTTCAGTCTTTTCTTGTTCAGGTACATCAACTGTGTTTAAAAGCAAAACTGAAGATAATGCTTGTCCATATTCTGCAGAATATCCTCCGGTTGAAAAAGTAATTCCATCAAATAAAAACGGACTGTATCTTCCGCGAGAAGGTACGTTATTTGTACTGGGTGTATACGGCGTAAAGACACGAATTCCGTCAATAAAAATTTGAGTTTCATTAGCATCACCACCTCTCACAAACAAACGACCGTCTTCTGCAACAGTGGTAGTTCCCGGCAACGTTTGTAATGCCCCAACAAAATCACCCAAAGCGCTGGCGGTAGTAACAACATCCAGCGGTTTTAAAACTGAAACCTTGCTATTATCTCCTGCTTCAAACGTACCAGCCGAAATCACTACAGTGTCTAGAGAACTTACATCTTCTCTCAAATTAATAGTCATGTTTTGCATTTCAGAAATAGGTTTTGATATTCTAAGCGTTTCAAAAGACACAAATGATATTACTAAAGTTTGGGTTCCTGTTTCACTTGTCACAAAGCTAAAACCACCCTTTTCATTTGTGGTGGTTCCGTCATAGGTTCCTTCTAGATATACATTGGCTCCATAGATGGGAGTGCCGTTTTTTTGAAGTACAATTCCAGATAATTCGGTTTGGCTTATTGCTGAAAATGATAGCAGTAAAAAAAATACGGTTAATTGAACAGTTGCTAATATTCTATTTTTTGGTTTCATAGGTGGTGTTTTAATTCTACACTTCAAAAGTGGGCTGAATTAAGATGTTTTCAGAAAAAAAGAAACCGAAGTGTAAAATTTTGTTTCTGAATTGTAGGTTTCTGAATTTTAATGTTTCTTTAGAAAAATAGCTTCGGAAAAATAGTATCTTCGATTACACAGAAACAACTTATAACCAATGAATACTTCAGAAAAAGTAACTGCTTATATAAAAAAACAAGAAAAATGGAGTGATGAACTTACTGTTCTACGCTCTGTTTTTCAGAAAACTGAACTTAAAGAAGAAGTTAAATGGGGAACGCCTACCTATACTTTACAAGGTAAACTGGTTGCGGGATTTGCAGGTTTTAAAAATCATTATGCTATCTGGTTTCATCAAGGTGTTTTTTTAAAGAATACTGAAAATAAGCTAGTAAACGCTCAAGAAGGAGTAACAAAAGCGTTACGTCAATGGCGCTTTGAAAAAGGCGATGAGATAGAAGAAGATTTAGTTTTAAACTATATAAACGAAGCCATTGAAAACTGCAAAGCAGGAAAAGAAGTAAAACCAAAAGCAAAAAAAGGAGTTGAAATACCTTCATTGCTTAAACAAGCACTTGACGATGACCAGAATTTAAATAAAGCTTTTAAAAAATTAACTCCGGGAAAACAACGAGAATACGCAAAACACATTGATGAAGCAAAAAGAGAAGCTACTAAAGAAAGTCGTTTACAAAAAATTAAACCTATGATTTTAGCCGGTAAAGGACTTTACGATAAATATAAAAACTGTTAATGAAGATAAAACTTAGCCGATACAAAACCCGACAGCTGTGGTTTTACACAAAACGAGCCTTTTGGATTCTTATCTCTTGGGTACTTATATCAAACGTTTTATTCTTTTATGAGTTTTTTACCTTAAAAGGTGAAGGTTTATTAAGTTCAGCATTTGATTTTCACTCCGCATTTACGGCAAATTTAATAGTTGCTATAAGTGCAGGATTAATAGGAGGGGTTTTTACGGTAAACCTAATGGAACAATGGCTTAGACGACACGAGTTTTGGAAAGCTTTACTCTACATTGTTACAACCTACATTGTAGGAGCTCTATTTATAAGCACTATTGGAGCCTTATATTTTAATAGTGAAAAGCTTGGTTTACCATTTTACCATCAAGATGTACTTGTAGCTACACAACTATTTTTTGGCACTTGGTTGTTTCTTAAAAATTTTATTGTGTGGCTATTTATAGTAATTACCACGCTCATTATTTTAATGGTTAATGACAAATATGGCCCCGGAATGTTTGCAGACTATTTAATGGGGCGTTATTTTCACCCAAAACACGAGCGGCGCATTTTTATGTTTGCAGATATTAAAAATGCTACCGGTATCGCTGAAACGCTAGGCGAAGAAAAATACTTCAATTTTCTGAAAGATTTTTTTAGACACATCGCACCGGCCATTGTACAAACACGTGGTGAAGTATATCAATATGTAGGTGATGAAGTTGTAGTTTCTTGGAAAATGAAACACGGATTGCGTAGAGGTAATGCTATACAATGTTATTTTTCTATGCAACGAATTATAAGAAAAAAGTCAAGTAAATATTTAAAAAAATATGGTATTGTTCCAGAGTTTAAAGTAGGGTATCATTATGGTCCTGTAATGGTTGGTGAAATAGGTCAAATAAAAAGAGATATTGCTTTTTCTGGAGATGTGCTAAATACCACTGCCCGAATACAAGCAATATGTAACGATCTAGATGTTAAAGTACTAGCATCAAAAGAATTTGCCAATGTTGCTTATAAGTTACCAAAAGGTGTGACTAAAATTGATATGGGAAGTGAACAATTAAAAGGTAAGGCTGAAGAAATGCCCCTTGTTACCTATAAAAAAATCTAACAATGAAAATTACGTTGCTTGCCATAGGGAAAACAGACGATAAAAACCTACAAACACTTATCAATCAATACACAAAAAGGTTAAAACATTATGTGCCTTTTTCTTTTGAAGTTATACCTGATATTAAAAATGTAAAAAACCGATCTCAAGCTTTACAAAAAAAAGCAGAAGGTCAAGAAATTATTAAAAGATTACAGCCCGCAGATGCACTAATACTTCTTGATGAAAACGGAAAGCAATATAGTTCTGTAAGTTTTTCTCAATTTCTTCAGAAAAAAATGAATAGCGGACTCAAAAACTTAACTTTTGTCATTGGCGGTCCGTATGGTTTTAGTGATGAAGTTTATGAAAGAGCCAATGGTAAGCTATCACTCTCAAAAATGACATTTTCACATCAAATGGTAAGAGTGTTTTTTATAGAGCAACTGTACCGAGGATTTACAATTTTACGAAACGAACCGTACCACCACAGGTAATTTACTGAATAGATTTATTAAAAAGATTTTGAGTAGACTTATTTGAAATCAATGTTGAATCACCTAGTTCAAAAGCATTCATTAGGTTTTTTGCAACGGTTTTTCCAAGCTCTACACCCCATTGATCATAGCTATAAATATTCCAAACAACGCCTTGTACAAATAGTTTATGTTCATACAATGCTATTAAACTTCCTAAGGTTTTAGGGGTTAGTTTTTTAATAAGAATCGTGTTTGACGGGTTATTCCCTTCAAAAAACTTGTAAGCATTATCAACTTCCTTTTTATAAGTCCCGCTCAATAGTGCTTCAGATTGAGCAAAACAATTTGAAAGTAATTTAATATGGTGTTTTTTATTTCCATGTAAAGACTTAGAAAAAGCAACAAAATCAACCGGAATGCATCGAGTACCTTGGTGTATAAGCTGAAAAAATGCATGTTGAGCATTGGTGCCTGTATTGCCCCAAACAATGGTTCCTGTGGTATAATCTATGAAATCTTGATTGCGGTCTACGCTTTTTCCGTTACTTTCCATAACTGCTTGCTGCAAGTATGGAACCAACATATCCAAATATTCTGAATAGGGTATAATCGCTTCGGTTTCAATATTAAAAAAATTTGCATACCATATAGATAGCATACCCAACATAACGGGAATATTTTCTTCAAATTCTGAAGAATAAAAATGCTTATCCATTTCGTGTGCTCCTTTTAAAAGAGACTCAAAATGATCATATCCCACGGCACAGCAAGTAGAAAGTCCAACTGCACTCCAAAGTGAAAAACGACCACCAACCCAATCCCACATAGGAAAAATATTTGTTGACTTAATACCAAAATCAACAGCAGAAGTTTGATTTGCTGTTACAGCAACAAAATGTTTTTCAATGTCTTTTTCAGAAAGATTTTTCAAAAACCATTCTCTAATGGTAGTTGCATTTGTCAACGTTTCTAGTGTAGAAAAACTCTTGGAAACAATTATAAATAAGGTTGTTTCTGGATTCAAGTTCTTTATAGTTTCAAAAACGTGATCACCATCTACATTTGATATATAATGAGTTTGTAAATGATTTTTATAATACTGTAATGCTTCACTAGCCATTTTTGGACCTAGATCACTACCACCAACACCTATATTTACAATATCTGTAATAGCCTTACCTGTGCAACCTTTCCAAGATCCTGAAATAATTTCTTCAGAAAATGTTTTCATTTTTTGAAGTGTCTCTTTAACCTCCGGCTTCATTGCATCAAAATCACGAAGTGCTGTGTGTAAAACAGCTCGGTTTTCAGTTTGGTTAATTGCACTTCCAGAAAATTGAGCTTTTATGGCTTCATCAAGTTTTACTTCTTTTGCCAAATCTAGAAGTAAAGATTTGGTTTTGCTAGATATGCGATTTTTTGAATAATCTATATAAAAATCATTCCATTGCAGAGAAAAAGCTTCTGCTCTACTTTCTTCTTGTGCAAATAAATCCTGCATTTTCACCTGTTTCATTTCTGAAAAATGAGCTTTTAAAGCATTCCAAGCCTTTGTTTTTGTAGGATTTACTTTTGGAAAATTCATATTACAATTTATGATTTTTATAATAGTCTATTAACCCATCTATAGGACGTTTCACAAAATTTCCGGGTTGCAATGTATGGTTTTCTAAGCATTCAACTATAATTTCTTTTGAAAAATGGGCAATAGAACCTACAAAATGAATAGGTACTTCTTGAGCTTCATCATACAGAAGAACTTGATTTTGTATAAATAAATTTACCCCGGTTTTCATTAAGTTTTTAAAGTAAGGCTTGTCTAGCTCACAAAGAAATATAAATTCGGCAAAAGATGCTAGATACGCGTTAGGATTTGGTTTTTTATACAAATTCAATTTGATGGTATCTGGATCAAGGTTGAATTTACTTTCAAATTCTGAAGCTACTTGCCTCGGCATTTTATGATAAAAATAGTCGCGCAACAGCTGTTTTCCGAAGTAATTCCCGCTGGCATCATCCATTACCGAGTATCCCAAAGAAGGCGCTCCTGAATGTATTTTTGTTCCATCAAAATAGCAACAGTTTGAACCTGTACCCAAAATTCCAACAATACCCGGTTTTGTAGTTGAAGCATATACAGCGGCTGTGGTATCTTCACCTACAGCAACTTGCGCTTTTATAAAGAGTTCATTCAATACCTCTTTGAGTAATAATCTTGGTGTTTGTGTACCACACCCAGCTCCATAAAAATCAACAGTTTTAACATCTTTAAAAAGTGTATGTAAAGTGTCATTTTCTTGAATGCGTTTTTTCATGTCGGCTTGTGATACCACAGTGGGATTTATGCCAAGAGTGCGTGTTTTTTGAAGCAACTCCCCTTGTTGATTCAAAAGAATCCAATCGCATTTTGTTGAACCGCCATCAGCTATTAAAATCATAACTAAAGTGTTGAAACGTAAGCCGTAAGATCAACTAGCTTTGCAGAATAAGCATATTCGTTATCATACCAAGCTACCAATTTAAAAAAGGTATCATTTAATGCTATGCCTGCTGAGGCATCAAATATGGAAGTTCTTGAATCACTTACAAAATCTTGAGAAACAACTTCTTTTTCTGTATATCCTATTATTCCTTTATAATCGGTTTCTGAAGCGTTTTTAAACAATGCTTTCACTTGATCATAAGTGGCACTTTTTTGAGTTTTTACAGTTAAATCTACAACCGAAACATCTGCTGTAGGTACTCTAAACGCCATTCCGGTTAATTTACCTTCCAAAGCCGGAATTACCTTTGTCACGGCTATTGCAGCTCCTGTAGTTGTAGGAATGATATTACGCAAAGCATTTCTGCCAATGCGATAATTCTTTTTTGAAGGTTGGTCAACCGTAGACTGTGATGCTGTTGTTGCGTGTACAGTTGTCATTAAGCCCTCTACAATCCCTAATTCATCATGTATAAGTTTTGCCATTGGAGCTAAGCAATTGGTTGTACAAGAAGCGTTTGAAAGAATAGTATCTTCTGGCTTTATGTCTGCATGATTAACTCCCATTACAAACATAGGTACAGACTTTGAAGGTGCCGAAATAATCACCTTTTGAGCACCTCCCTTTAAATGGGCTTCGGCTTTATCTTTTTCTTTAAACACACCTGTGCAATCAATAACAATTGTGGCGTTCACTTGATCCCACTTTAGGTTTTCAGGATTTTTTTCAGAAGTGACGCGTATTTGTTTTCCGTTAACAACTAAGGAGTTTCCTTCTACTGAAATAGTTCCCGGGAACCTTCCGTGAACGGAATCAAACTCTAGTAAGTAAGCCAATTGGTTTATATCAACCAGGTCATTTACGGCTACTACCTCTATATCGTCTCGCTGTGAAGCAATTCTAAAAGCGAGTCTTCCTATTCTTCCAAAACCGTTAATTGCAATTTTTGTCATGTTTGTAATTTTAATTTTTTAGCTTTTATAATGAGACAATATCTGAAACTCTTACCAACTCTAGGTCTAGCTCATTACTACTCTTTATAGCTTCTGAAAAAGGAACACTTGTTATTTTGTTGTGTGCAATACCAATCATACAATCGCTTTTACCGTCTAGTAAGGCATCAACAGCGCTTACTCCTAACCTACTTGCTAAAACACGATCATAACAACTAGGTGCTCCACCTCGCTGAATATGACCTAGAACTGTAACGCGTACTTCATATTCATTAAGGTTATTTGTAATATAATCTGCAAGCTTAAAAATATTTTTTCCAATTTGATCCCCTTCAGAAACAACAATAATACTTGATGATTTTCCGGCTTTTTTACTGCGTTTAAGAGATTGAAGCAGTCGCTCTCTACCTAGGTTTTCTTCAGGAATTAATACTTCTTCAGCTCCTGCGCCAATTCCTGCGTTTAAGGCTATGCTGCCTGCATTTCTGCCCATTACTTCAACCAAAAACAATCGATTATGTGAGTTTGCTGTATCTCTTATTTTGTCAATTGCTTCAACTACTGTGTTTAAGGCAGTATCATACCCTATGGTTACATCGGTACCATAAATATCATTATCAATGGTTCCGGGAAGCCCTACAATAGGAAAGTTATGTTCTTCTGAAAAAATGGTAGCACCCGTAAAAGTACCGTCACCACCTATAACGACTAAGGCATCAATGGCGTTGTTTTGTAGGTTTTCGAAAGCTTTTTTTCTTCCTTCTTTGGTTCTAAATTCTTTAGAACGGGCTGATTTAAGAAATGTTCCGCCTTTGTTAATGATATTTTTAACCGAACGAGGTCCTAATTCTTTAAAGTCTCCTTCAATTAACCCTTCATATCCTCTAAAAATTCCTACGCAGCTAAATTTATGAAAAGTACAAGAACGAACAACCGCTCTAATAGCAGCATTCATACCGGGTGCGTCTCCACCGCTTGTAAGCACTCCAATTTTTTTGATTTTCTGATTCATTACTGTAAAGCTAAGTGAATATTGCCACTTAGACAACATCAATTTATGGGTTTTATTTACTGCTGAAACTTAAAAATACGTGTTTGCACGTATGGTTTTACGTACAAACAACGTATATCTTTGGAAGTGTATTAGTGAATATGTAACAGTATTATAATTTTTTGTGGGGATAAAAAATTAGAATCGTTACTATTTGAAAATTTACTAAGTTAGGTTTGTTATTAGCGTCCCGCCGAAAGGTCGGGACGCTTATTATTTATGGAGAATTCTCTTAGTTTGAAGTAAGCTCTTCAGAAAAGTTTTTAAGCCCCTCTTCTAGCCAGTATAAATATTCATCTGCATTAGGTGTATAACCTACCGGCTTATTTAACAGATTAAAATCTGTATCCATTAAAATATAGTATGGTTGTGAATTATTTTTAAAGTTCACCGTTTGAAACGTTGCCCATTTATCGCCTATGGTTTTAATTTTCTTTACGCCGCCACTAGGTTTTAAGAAATTAAATTTTTGATCATCCGGAAGTTCTTTTCTGTCATCTACGTAAAGAGATATAAGTACATAATCATTATTAATGGTTTCAAATATATCTTGACGACTCCAAACTTGTTCTTCCATCTTTCTGCAGTTTACACAAGCCCAACCTGTAAAATCTATCATGATAGGTTTTCCGGTTTTTCTTGCAACAGCTAAACCTTCCTCCAAGTCCTTATAAGCTTCTAAACCTAATGGAGCTTCAGTATCTTTATCATAAACACTATAGAATAATGGTGGAGGAAAACCACTTAATAGTTTTAAATTGGCATAACTACTATTTGTCAAACCAGGAATTAAGTACAACATAAAAGCCAAGGTAATTACTCCTACAAGTATATTACCCATTGGTGGTCTTTTCTTTTTTGGTCCATCGTGAGGAAAACGAATAATACCAAATAAATATAAGATCATTCCCAACGAACATAGAATCCAAATGCCAATAAAAATTTCACGTTTTAACAATCCCCAATGCTCTACAAGGTCTGCATTTGAAAGGAATTTGAAAGCCAGCCCTAATTCTATAAAACCTAATACCACTTTTACTGTATTAAGCCATCCGCCACTTTTGGGTAGAGAGTTCAACCAATTAGGAAATAAAGCAAAAAGTGCAAATGGTAAAGCAAGAGCCAAACCAAAACCTCCCATACCAAATGTAAGCTGCATAGCGCCACCATCACTTGTTAAAGAACCTCCCAAAAGAGAACCCAAGATAGGTCCTGTACAAGAAAACGACACAATAGCAAGGGTCAACGCCATAAAGAAAATACCTATAGCGCCACCAATACTAGATGCCTTGTTATCCATTTTTGAACTCCAAGAACTAGGTAATGTAATTTCATAAAATCCAAAAAATGAAAAAGCAAATACCATAAAAATGACAAAGAAAATAATGTTTAAAGTGGTATTTGTAGAAATATTATTTAGTATTTCGGGATCTAACGAGTCTAATAAATGAAAAGGAAGACTTAATAAAATATAAATAGCAAATATGAAAACACCATATAAGATTGCATTTGCTAATCCTTTCTTTTTATTTTGTGCTCCTTTGGTGAAAAATGAAACCGTCAAAGGAATCATAGGAAAAACACAAGGAGTTAATAATGCAATAAGACCACCTACAAATCCTAATAAAAATATAGTTAAATACCCCTTTTCTGAACCTTTTTCTTCTTCACTTTTATATTGATCTTTATTACCAATATCAATTGTTAAGGCGGCTGTTTTTTCTAAGTCATCTGCGGTTACCTCTGCGAGGTTTTTTTTTCCTTTTCCTGAAGCTAGATCTACCTCAAACGTTTTGGTATCTGGCGGTAAACATTTCTCATCATCACAAACTGAATAATAAATTTCGACAGTTACTTTTAATCCATCCGGATTGCTAACTTTAATAGGTTGTATAAAAGTTGCTTTATCTTCAAAAAAGATAACGTCAAGATCAAAAACCGGATCATGGATTGGGTCTATGTCTGGTTCTTGTGTTTCACCTTCAAGTGTAAAAGTTTCTGGAGAGTTATTGTATGAAAACTCGGTAGGAATAGGACCTTCAAATTCTTCACCAAATTGTTTTTGACTGTATAAATGCCAACCTTCATCTATTGTGGCTGTCATTAAAATATTATATACATCACCTTGTTCTTGTTCTACGGTAACCTGCCAAGAAACAGGATCTAAAACTTGTGC
Source organism: Marixanthomonas sp. SCSIO 43207 (assembly GCF_019904255.1). Taxonomy (GTDB): domain Bacteria; phylum Bacteroidota; class Bacteroidia; order Flavobacteriales; family Flavobacteriaceae; genus Marixanthomonas. The sequence goes on along the minus strand of NZ_CP063203.1, from coordinate 2,167,970 downwards.
TGTAAGCGTATTACCAAAACTTATTATTGCAATTAAAAGGATGAGGAGTTTTTTCATTGTCTATTAATCTTTAACACTAATCTTAAGGATATTCTTTGTGCTTGGTGTAACTTTAAAACGATCATCTACTCGGTGACCAACAATCCAAATTATTTTTGAATCACTACACAGTAACCAAACTTGTTCTTTGGCTATCAAAGATAACTTTTCATCTTTAAAAAACTTACTAATTTTCTTTTTTCCTTTCATACCAAATGGCTGAAAGGTATCCCCTTTTTGCCACTTTCGGAGTTTTAATGGAAATTGAAGCGTATCAAAATCTACGTAAATCACACTACTGTCAATATACCCTATTTTATCGATAGGATTAAGTTCTAATTTTATAGGATGATCAATTTTTTTTGTGTTTTTCTGAATAAAAAATTGTTCTTTTTTTTCTTCCGAAGGGATTTTGGTCAATAAAAAGACATTTCTATCTTTTAAAAGTCGATGTGTTTCTGAAAAAATTTGCTTTCCGCTTTGTGCTTCAAGTAGTTCTGAAACCGCTTCCCAATCTGTAAACCCAAAGGGATGTAATAATTGGTAGAGCAGCGCTTCAGTATGAGGAAGCTCTTTTAGTTTTTGAAGATGCAATGTATAACCGTCAAAATTTTCGGTTACTGCAAGATTGTAGACCAAGGCAATATAATCTTCAATTAAGTGTTGACTGTCGTTTAAAAACTGCTGTGTTTTTTTAAAATTTTGTAAAACACCTTCAGTAGCGTTTTTAAATTCTGGAATTACATCGTGACGTAGCTTATTGCGCAAATAATCTGTTTTTGCGTTGCTGCTGTCTTCTCTCCAAGAGAGGTTGTTATAGGTTGCAAATTGAACTATCTCTTCTCTAGAAAAACTTAATAAAGGCCTCACAATAGCATTATGTATCTCGGGAATTCCTGTTAATCCTTGTAACCCCGTACCTCTACTTAGGTTGATAAAGAATGTTTCCAAATCATCGTCTGCGTGATGACCGGTGGCTATGTATTGATAATCAAAATCTTTCATTACTTCTGAAAACCATTGGTATCTTAATTGACGGGCAGCCATTTGTGTAGATAGCTTGTTATCTTTTGCAAAAGTCTTTGTATCAAAAGTTTCGGTAAACACAGGTATTGACAGTCTATCTGCCCAATCGATAACAAAGCTTTCATCTGCGTCGCTTTCTTTTCCGCGAAGTGAAAAATTACAGTGTGCCAAGCCTATGGAAATGCCTGATTTTTTAAGAAGTAAAGATAGAACGATACTATCTACTCCTCCGCTACAAGCCACAAGTACTTTTTTATCTTTTAGGAAAGCAAATTGAATGTTGAGATTTTTCTGAAATGTTTGTAACATGCTAGAAAGCGTTTGTTATAATTCCTAAAATTGTGGCGGTTCCAAAGCTAAGCATCGTACCTATTAGTACGTATTCGGTTTTTAAGGTTTCGTCATTTCTATAACGTAAAATGGACTTTGCTGCAATGAGAAAACCTACTGCTTCATATTGATTGATTACTATAAAAGTTAAGGTTAATAAGCGTTCTAAAACGCCTATAACCTTTCCTGCGTTGGGTAATTCATTATCACTTGTAACTTCAACTTCAGTAGCGCTAAAAACTTCCCTAATAAAAATATTGGCCGGTTTTAAACATAAAAGGTAGCTTATTATTAAAAACAAGCTTTTAGTACTGAGAGGTATTTCAAAGAAAGTATGTATGCCTTGATATGCTGAAAAACCCCAACTAACCAAACATAAAACCAATATGTGCAATGCTTGATCAATGAAGAACGCATACCGCCCTATCAATTTGCTTCGGCTTATGTATAATTTACAGCCATCTATTACATAATGTGTAATAGCAATGAGAATTGCTGCATAAATAAAACTCAATTGAAAAGACAATACCCATGAAGTGATAAAAACAATAAGTATATGCCAAATTAATAGCCCACTTTTGAAGCCTTTTTCAGCTTTTTGCTTAGCCATTGCAGCCCACTGAAAAAAATAATCTGCCAGAATGTGAGCCAAGAATTGAAGTAATAAAAAAGAAATAAACTCCATAAGTATTATTTTGAAAGCGTTTTGTGAAAGTATGCTACAGCAGTTTCTATTGCATTCCACCCCACACTGGTAGAGTGTCTATTTACTGCAGATTGGCCTATTGCTAATTGTTTTGCTATTTCATCCTCTTGTTTATTTAGCAGTTTTAAATACAAGACTTCGCTTTGTCTTGCTGTTGCTTTACTCAACAACGTGTCTAGTAATTCAAAAATAGGTTGAAATCTATCGTTAAGCTCTTCATTTTCTGAATTAAAAAACAGTGTGTTTTTAATCACCACACGTTCTTTATTATGTGTAGACATTCCGCTTATCGCTCTGCCCGAAAGGTATATCGCCTCCCCATCAATTATACCTTTTTCTGGCATGTACCTACTTAATGTTCCGTATCCAATGGCAAGTCTTAATCCATGTGTTTTAAATAACCTTACTCTATTTGTGCCTTTTTTATATTCTTTCAGTTCTATTGAAATGGATTTTACAAAACTTTTTATTGCCAAAGCTACTCGCAATCCATCTTCTGGTTTTGGCACTACACACTCTATATAATCGCCTTTAATAATACGGCCATAGGTGTTAAATTCAGTATGTAAACTATCCAATAGTTTGGTAAGTTCACGTTCTACTAAAGCCTTGTCTTTACTATTTAAACTAGTAGATGATACTATATCTCCCGATAAAACTGAATATTTCATTAAAAAGTTATTTCTTCAAATATACAAAATTATGTGTATATATAATCATAAATACATTTTATGTGTTTTTAATATCATAAATATAAATTATGAGCTTTTAAAATCATAAATTAGATATATGAGTACTATTATGTTTCAAGCACTGTTCGCATGGCTTTTGCTTTAAGTAGGCATTCTTCATATTCATTTTCAACGATAGATTTGGCCGTAATAGCTCCACCTACAGAAAAACTAACGTATTTATTAGCCGTATTGTATAAAATGCTACGAATAACAACATTAAAATCAAAGTCGCCATTAGGAGTAAAATAACCAACTGCTCCGCTATATAACCCACGTTTAGCATCTTCCAGTTCTTCAATTATTTTCATAGCCGAAACTTTTGGGGCTCCGGTCATACTTCCCATTGGAAAACTATTTTTTATAATTTCTACGGAAGAAACCGTATCTTTTACTTCACACCTAATGGTAGAAATCATTTGGTGCACTTGTTCAAACGTATATATTTTACAGAGTTCTTCAACTGTTACAGTACCTTTTTTGGCAATTCGGGAAAGATCGTTTCGTACCAAATCGGTAATCATTATATTTTCGCTACGTTCTTTGGGGTCATTTTCAAGTTGCTCTATCATTTGTTTATCTTCAGATACAGTAGGTAAACGCTTGGCTGTACCTTTAATGGGCTGTGAAACTACTATGTTTCCAGTTTTCTTTAAATACCGTTCTGGAGAAGCGCTTAACGCATAATGGGCATCAAATTTTAAAAAAGAAGCAAAAGGAGACTGTGAAATTTCATTTAAATGATTAAAAACAGATAAGGGGTCTATTGCTGTTTTTTCAGCAAAAAATTCTTGACAAAAATTGGCTTCATAAATATCACCACGTTCAATATGCTTGAGCATCTGTTCTACTTTATCAAAGTATGAATCTTTTGATGTACGCAGCCTAATTTTAATTTCCTTAGTGTTTGTTGTGGTTTTAAAAGGTGACATCTGTAAAATAGTTTCCCAATCACTATCAACCTCATCATCAACCATATTTAAATACTGAATTTCAACTTCACTATCAGAAAAGAAAAAAATCTTTTTGGGTTGAAAAAACTGTAAATCTGGAAAGTGTAACCCATCAAAATTTATTGACGAAAGCTTCTCTACGTCATTTTTCAAATCATATGTTAAATACCCAAATAACCAATCTTTTGTAGTTGTTTGATACTCTTCAAGCTTATCAAAAGCTTGATATGAATCTGTTTTAATTGCGGTAAAAGCATCTACTGCGAGCACAGCCTTAAAAGAGCTATAATTATCATTAAAAGCATTGCTATCTAGCCAAACAACTTCTTCAAACTGTTGTGCCCAAGAAAGAATACGAGGTTTTATTTCGTTTAAAGAAGTAATTCGTTTTTTTTGGGTAGTTCGCATAGGCAGAAGTTCCTTTCAGAAAGATTCTTATCTTATTTGGAAATCTTATAAAGACTTTTAATACTGAATTTCAAATATATTCAATTTAAAATGTTCTTACACATTGAAAAAACATCGATAATCGTATTTTTAAAGCATTTCATCGAATTAATAAATCGTTTTGACGATTTTTATAAGAATTAACCTACAAATCAATTAGTTACAATTTTATTTTTAGTAGTATTGCTATCAGATAACCCAAATCTATTACTTATGAACAAAATTACATGTACCAAATTGGTAATTTTGATTCTATGCATATCCCCCTACTTGCACGCACAAGTTGGTATAGGAACAACATCACCAAACAGTATGCTGGATATAGAAGCGTCCAGTAAAACTACACCAAATAACCAAGATGGCATTTTAATACCTCGCTTTGATGCTTTTCCTGCTACAGACCCAGGAGCTGATCAAGATGGTATGATGGCCTTTTTAACCAATGCAGTTGGCACTGATGATAAAGGGTTTTATTATTGGGATAATGATCAATCAAAATGGATTAATATTGGTGCAGAAGAATGGAAAGCAGGAACAAATGATAGCGGCGATAATTTAATCTATGCAACTCGAGCCAAGTTGTCTGGCACCGATATGGTTATTACAGATGATGGTCGCATAGGTTTTGGGACAAGTGATCCTGTAGAACGCTTTGAATTTAAAGGTCCTGGAGACAATGATTTTCAAATAACGAGTGCAAACACCAATCCTCCCAACTATATTTTATACAATACTGGAGGAACATTAGAGAGTCCAGATGTTTTGGCTGCAAATGGTGAAATTGGTTCTTTTATTGTTAAAACACACGACGGTAGTGGTATTGTTGAACCTGGTGGTTTTAGGTTTTATATGGATGGTGTAGCGAGTCCAGGAAGTTCACCATCACGATTTGTAATTAGTACTACACCTGAAGCATCAACAACTCAAAGAGAACGCATCATAGTAAGAAGCACAGGAAACGTAGGATTGACCGAACAAAATCCTACTGCTACATTACATATTAGAGCTGGTTCTGCAACAGCTGGTTCTGCACCTATAAAACTTACTACAGGTACCAATTTAACAACTCCTGAAAAAGGTGCTATAGAATATAACGGTACAGATCTCTTTTTTACACCAAATACAACCAGAAAACTATTACTTAAAGGCTTAAAAAACACTGCATCATTAGACTTTCCTTCAATACCAGCAAGAAGCACCGCAGAACTAACAGTAACTGTAACTGGAGCAACCGTAGGAAGTTCCTGCTCATGCGCTCCAAACACGGTTATAGAGACAGGATTAATGTGGAGCTGTTATATAAATGCTGCCAATACTGCAACTATTAGATTATTAAACGCTACATCATCTGCTATTGACCCTTCATTAAAAAATTGGAAAGTAACTGTGATTGAATAAAAAATTATTAATATTTAAAAAGAAGGTTGACAAATTTGTTAACCTTCTCTTTTTTTTTAACAAATAATTAGGAGTGTAGGTTAATCTTGTTTTAAAACATTATAAAGTAGTTTTTCGCTTCTTTAAATTGTGCTTAAAAACATATCCCCATGATTAAAGTTATCCCCACCTGCTTATTATTTATAACCTTTATTTTTACTCAATCATCTTTCTCACAAGTTGGTGTAAACACTACAAATCCCGATCCTTCCACCGCGCTGGATGTTAATGGAAATGTACGTGTAAGATCACTCTCTAGTGGAGCTGTATATAGTGACGCTGATGGAGATTTAACAAACTCCGGGCCTCAAATAATTCAGCAGGCGTTGTTCAAGGTAATGGTACTGCAATTAAAATTTATGGTGCCACCATTACAAGAATTAACGAAGGTGATTATCAAGTAACCTTTACAACAGCCAGACCAACAGCCAATTATGTCATTAACTTAACAACTATAGATTGCGGAGGTAATTGTAACGGCTCTACTGGAAATTATGACGACCCCGGAATTGCCTATTATCAAAGACAAACAACCGGTTTTAGGATAAATGTAGGTGACAGTGATAATGGTTCTACAGCAAAAGATGACATTGATATTGAATTTTCCTTTTCAGTAATTGATTTTTAAATAGAACCCAATAAAAAAGCCTGTTTAAGTAGTTAAACAGGCTTTTAAAAAATGATTATTCTATTAAGAATGAATTGGTCTGTTTTCTGTTGCTGCAAGTGCTGCTTCTTTTACAGCTTCTGCATATGTAGGATGCGCATGACTCATACTAGCAATATCTTCTGCGCTAGCTCTAAACTCCATAGCGGTTACACCTTCAGCGATTAAATCTGCTGCACGAGCGCCCACCATGTGAACACCTAACACCTCATCGGTTTCTTTATCGGCCAAAATTTTAATAAAGCCATCTGTGTCACCACTAGCACGACTTCTTCCTAAGGCACGCATAGGAAATTGTCCGCTTTTGTATTCAACTTTATCTTCCTTTAATTGTTCTTCAGTTTTTCCTACCGAAGCAACTTCTGGCCAAGTATATACAACACTTGGTATAAGGTTATAGTTTATGTGCGGTTTTTGACCAGCTAAAATTTCAGCAACCAAAACACCTTCTTCTTCAGCTTTGTGGGCTAACATAGCTCCACGTATTACATCACCAATAGCATAAATGTTTTTAATATTGGTTTGCAAATGGTCATTTACTTCTATTTGTCCTTTTTCGTTGACTTTTACGCCTGCATTATCAGCTTTTAAACCATCTGTATAAGGTCTTCTTCCTACCGAAACTAAGCAATAATCTCCTTTAAAAGTAACTTCCTTATCCTTTTTGTCTGTTGCTGTGATGGTTACTTCATCTTTATTACGTTCTACAGCAGAAACTTTATGAGATGTGTAAAATTTCACACCTTGCTTTTTCATTACTTTGGTTAATTCTTTACTTTGACCTTTATCCATTGTAGGGATTATACGATCCATATATTCAACCACTGAAACCTCTGCGCCTAAACGACGGTATACTTGACCAAGCTCTAGGCCAATCACACCTCCACCAATAACAATCATGTGCTTCGGAATTTCTTTAAGCGTTAATGCTTCTGTAGATGTAATGATGCGCTCTTTATCTATTTCAATAAATGGAAGCGTTGCAGGTTTACTTCCGGTAGCGATAATTGTATTTTTTGCTTCAATAGTTTTATCACCATCTTCTGAAGAAACAACAATATGTGTTTCATCTTTAAATGAACCAACGCCCGTAAGAACGTCAATTTTATTTTTATTCATCAAAAAGTCTATTCCTTTTGTAGTTTGTTCTACAACTGATGCTTTTCGATCTATCATTTTTTTGAAGTTGATTTTTACATCTCCCGGAATCTCTATTCCATGGTCTTCAAAATGTTTTATAGCTTCTTCATAATGATGTGAAGAATCTAGCAATGCTTTACTAGGAATACAGCCTACGTTAAGGCAAGTACCACCAAGGGTATTATATTTTTCAATAATTGCGGTTTTCATCCCTAATTGTGCGCAACGAATTGCTGCTACATATCCTCCGGGACCTGAACCGATAACGGCAACATCATAGGTGCTCATAAGGTGTGTTTTTGGTTTAAAAGTGCAAAGTTACAATGTAATTTAACAATGCGCAATTTTGAGCTATAAAGGATTGTTAATTTAATATTACAAATGCAGCGCAGTCGTATTTTTTACTTCAGAAATACTAAATGAACTTTGCGTACTTCCTATATGCTTAATAGTAGTAAGTTTATTAACCATAAAAGATCTAAACTGTTTTATATCCTTCACTGCAACTTTTAATAAGTAATCATAATCACCACTTACGTGAAAACATTCCAAAACCTCATCAAGACTAGTTACTTCTTTCTCAAACTTGGTTAAATAATCTTGTGCGTGCTGTACCAATTTAATGTGACAAAAAACAGTAAAACCTTTTTGTACCTTTTCCTTGTCTAATAGTGTAACATAGCTGGTAATAACTCCTTCACGCTCTAGTTTCTTTATGCGTTCATAAACCGCTGTTACAGACAAGTCTAACTGTAAAGAGAGCTGTTTATTTGTTTGTTTGGCATCGTGCTGAAGCATTTTTAACAATGCTCTATCTTTTGAATCTAAAACCATGACCGATTTTTTTTCTGAAAAATACTAAAAACCTACACAGTAATCAGAAATAATTTCTAAATAAATAAAAATAAACAATAAAAAAATCTAATTATTATCAAAACTATTGATAAAATATCTCATTACTTCTATTTTTGATATGTAACAATCAAAAAGATTTTAACCAAACAATACGCTATGTCACATTCAAAAGATTTTAATCCGGCAGATAAAATTCAAGACCTACAATATTTTGGAGAATTTGGAGGAGTTAATCCATCGATTTCAGATTCATCAACCTACACTTTTCTTTCAGCAAAAACCATGTTTGATACATTTGAAGGAAATGCAGAAGGATGTTATTTATATTCACGTCACTCTTCTCCATCAAATTTATATTTAGGCGAAGCCTTAGCCGCTATGGAAGGCACCGAAACAGCAAATGTAGCCGCAACTGGAATGGGTGCCATTGTACCCACTATTATGCAATTGTGCTATGCCGGAGACCACGTAGTATCTAGTAGAACTATTTATGGAGGTACGTATGCTTTCTTGAAAAATTTTGCACCACGCTTAGATATTCAAACTTCTTTTGTAGATATAACAAACCTCGAGGCTGTTGAAGCTTCAATCACAAACAAAACCAAAGTAATTTTCTGTGAAACAGTAAGTAATCCTCTACTAGAAGTTGCAGACATTGAAGAACTTTCAAAAATTGCCAAAAAACACGGTTTAAAGTTATTGGTAGACAATACATTTTCACCTCTTTCTGTTTCTCCTGCAAAATTTGGAGCAGATGTTGTTTTACACAGTTTAACCAAGTTTATAAACGGAAGCAGTGATACAATGGGTGGTGTTATGTGTGGCACACAAGAGTTTATTAACGAATTAAGAAATGTAAATGATGGCGCCAGTATGCTTATGGGAGCTTCTATGGATAGTTTGCGAGCTTCATCTATTTTAAAAAATTTACGGACACTGCATATAAGAGTTAAACAACATAGTAAAAATGCAATGTATCTTGCTGAAAAATTTCAAGCAGATGGCTTAAAAACAGTCTATCCCGGACTAACCACACATCCAAGTCATGAAAAATTTAAAAAAATGATGAATCATGAATATGGTTACGGCGGTATGCTGACAGTAGATGTAGGAAGTTTGGACAAAGCCAATGAGCTTATGGAATTAATGCAAGAAAGAAATCTTGGGTATTTAGCCGTTAGTTTAGGGTTTTACAAGACATTATTTAGTGCTCCCGGCACCTCAACCTCTTCTGAAATACCTGAAGAAGAACAAGCTGAAATGGGACTTACGGATGGATTAATACGTTTTTCAATAGGCTTGGACAATAATATTGAACGTACCTATAAAATGATGCGAGAATGTATGGTGAAGGTTGGAGTTTTGTAAACAACACTTCCATTTAAATAACAAAACCTCCTAATGTCTAGATTAGGAGGTTTTATTTATAAGGTAAATATTTAAAATTCTGTAATAGTCACATAAAATGTTGTGTAAGTATTACTGTATGAATTTTTAGATGCATTCAAAATTTTTAATCGTAAGGTTGAAGTGTTCTGTAACTTGGACCAAGCAATTACAAAATCATCAGACATTCCATTATCCGGTGTTACAACGATGGTAGCTTTTGTAGAAGAAGGTCTAGCATCATTAGGAATAGAAATAGTGATAATATTACTATCTCCTGCACTTATAGCTCCTAAATTAGTGCCTTTACTAAAACTCGTTACCCCTTTATGAACGTTTCCATTTGAACCTAATTTATAAGTACCATTCACATCTAGTTTTGCATCGGGTTTACTGGTTCCTACCCCTACTTTGGTTCCGTTCCAATTTGAAGCAGGAGAATTGTTTCCTAGTATTAAAGTATTAGCTTGATTAGCCACAGCACCATACCCAACAGCCATTGCATTTTGAGCAGAAGCTAATGAGTTAGTTCCTAAGGCTGAACTATTTTCGCCTTTTGCCTCACTGTTTGTGCCTATAGCCAAAGCATTATTATTTGAATTGGCATTTGCATTTACACCAATTGCTGTTGCTTGAAAACTTGAAGCTGTAGCAGAGTTCCCTAACGCCAACGTACTATTACTATTTATTGCTTTTGCATTATACCCTACTGCTGCAGATTGAAATCCAGATGCAGTTGATGAAGCTCCCAAAGCTGTTGCTTCATTTCTTGCAGAAGCATTAGCTCCTGTACCAATCGCAACAGAATTGTTTTTATTAGCAACAGCGTTATATCCTAAAGCCATACCGCCATTAGGGTGAAATAAAGCCATCTGACTATTATTTACTTTAAATTGTAATGAGCTCCAGTTTGTTGTTCCTAAAAAATCATTTGATGAGCCATTATTACCATTTAATGACCAGGCATCGTTAGAGCCACTTCCTCCACCAGAACTTTCGCCCGTATTTATATTGTCCCAAGTGCTTCCGTCCCAAACATAAAAACCTGAAGACAACGCACCATTATTAGTTGTGTTATAAACTAACAATCCTTCTGCGGGATTTAAAATAGTATTAGCATCATTTTTTCCGCTTAAAGCAATACGTGGAAAAAGAACACCTTTATTTTCAGATGAAATATCAAGAATACTTGAAGGGTCTGGATTTGTTGTATTGATTCCTATCTGTGAGGTTGCTGTAAAAGAAACTAAAATAAGTAATATAAGTAGGTAATTTGTTTTCATAATTATCAATTTGGTGCTGCAAACCAATAGCATATGAAGCTATTTTCCTACAAAAACTGGTTCTTTTCGATATAACTGAATATTTTATAGATAAAGTACCAAATTTGCTTCAGTAATTTCATTTTATACATTTCAACACAAATTATCAGTAACCAAAAGCTATTTCCTTGCATACTTTTTTACAAAATCGTAACATTACATTTCAAAAATTTAAAACCAACTGAATGGACAGCCAAAACATGGAATCTAAAGGAACTCAAGATGAACAGATTGTAGAAAATAAAGAATTGAATATTTGGGAAGCTTTAATCCCTGTTTTTGCTTTAATAGGAATGTTGGCGTACAATGTTTACGTATACGGAGACGATGCATTAAGCGGAAGTAATCAATTTATTTTATTAATGGGTGCTGCCGTAGCGGCGATAGTTGGCTATTTTAATAAGGTTGACTACAAATTCATGATTGAGGAGGTTTCCAAAAATGTAAAGTCTACAGCCGGCGCAATTCTTATATTATTAATGGTAGGTTCGTTAGCCGGGACTTGGTTGTTGAGTGGTATTATTCCTACTATGATTTATTATGGTTTACAAGTTTTAAACCCCACAATTTTTCTAGCAGCTTGTGTTATAATTTGTGCTATCATATCTGTCGCTACAGGAAGTAGTTGGACAACTTCTGCCACAGTTGGTATTGCATTAATAGGAATTGCCGAAGCCCTTGGAATTTCCTTGGGAATGACTGCAGGAGCTGTACTTTCTGGAGCATATTTTGGTGATAAGCTATCTCCCTTGAGTGACACAACCAATCTTGCTCCTGCTATGGCAGGAACCGATTTATTTACGCATATTAGATATATGACCCTTACTACAGTACCTACTATAGTTATAACTATTTTGGTATTTGTATTTATTGGTTTTACATTAGATCCTGAAGGTGTTGCAGACACACAATCAATACTCTCCTCTATAGAAGCTTCTTTTAACGTTAGTCCTTGGCTTTTCATTGTTCCTATTTTGGTTATAGGAATGATTGTTAAAAAAACGCCTCCCCTCATTGCATTATTAATTGGGACACTTTTAGGCGGAGTTTTTGCATTATTTTTTCAACCTGATATAGTTGCTTCAATTGGGGGTTCTGAAAGTTTAAATTTAACTAGCGGCTATAAAGGAGTTATGGATGCAATAACGGTTGATATTTCTATTCCCACAGATAATGAGGTGTTAAATGATTTATTTTCAGCCGGAGGAATGTATGGCATGTTAGGGACAATCTGGTTGATTATTTGCGCTATGGTTTTTGGTGGAATAATGGAAGCTATTGGAGCACTAGCAGCTATTAGTAAAGCATTACTTAACTTATTTCATACTACTTTCGGGCTATTTGCTAGTACCGTGTTTACGTGTTTAGGATTAAATTTTACAGCGAGCGATCAATACTTGGCTATAGTAGTTCCAGGAAAAATGTATGCACAAGCTTATAAAGACAAAGGATTGGCTCCTGAAAACTTATCTAGAACCCTTGAAGATAGCGGTACTGTAACGTCGGTTTTAATTCCGTGGAATACTTGTGGAGCTTATCACAGTGGTGTGCTTGGTGTGCCGGTTATTGATTATCTTTTCTACGCTATTTTTAACTGGCTTAGTCCTTTTATGACTCTATTATTTGCTGCTTTCCGTATAAAAATTAAAACGCTTTCTGAGCCAAAAGCAGCTTAAAATAAGAGCTTACAGTTTTTTATTGTTTTGTCTTATGGACAAGCATAAACACTATTTATTTTATTTATACTGAAATAAAATTTTACATTTTCATTTGCATTTTTAAACAGTTCTTTCTCCTATTTTTGCAGTGAAATAGAATACTAACTTATAAACAATAAATAATATGTCATTAGTAGGAAAACAATTTCCAAATATCACAGTAGATGCAATGGACGAGATGGGCGACACCCTTCAAATTAACGTTCTAGAAGAAGCAAAAAAGAATAATAAAAAAGTATTATTATTCTGGTACCCAAAAGATTTTACGTATGTGTGCCCTACTGAAATTCACAAGTTTCAAGAATCACTAAAGCAGTTTGAAGATAAAAATACAATGGTAATTGGTGCTTCTTGTGATACACCAGAAGTTCACTTTGCGTGGTTAAACACTCCTAGAGACAATGGTGGTATAGAAGGTGTTACTTACCCATTATTGGCAGATACCAATAGAAACCTTTCAAACGCATTAGGCATTCTTGATATTGAAGGTGAATCTTATGATGAAGAACAAGATTTAGTAACCTTAAAAGGATCAAACGTAACGTATCGTGCAACATACCTTATTGATGAAGAAGGTAAAATTTTCCACGAAAGTGTAAATGATATGCCATTAGGTCGTAATGTAAACGAATATTTAAGACTGGTAGACGCTTACACACACGTTCAGGAAAAAGGCGAAGTTTGCCCAGCAAACTGGGAAGAAGGTAAAGAAGGAATGATCGCTACACGTGACGGCGTTGCTACCTATTTACAAAATTAAACACTATGTTAGTAGAACTTAAAGAAGATAGTCTAAAACAACTGGTTGAAGAAGAGCAAAATGTAGTTGTTCAATACGCAGCTTCTTGGTGCGGAAACTGTAGACTGATGAAACCAAAATTTAAAAAACTTTCAAACAAAGTAGAAGATTTTAAATTCGTTTTGGTTGATGCTGAGAAGTTTCCAGAAAGCAGACAGATGGCCAAAGTAGACAACTTACCTACATTTGCAACTTTCAAAAACGGAACATTTGTTAATCAGGTTCAAACCAATAAATTTGATCCATTAAAAGAATTAGTAGATGAAGTTACCAGTAATTAGACACTTACAACGTAATAACTCTTCAGCACAAATAGAAAACTGCATTGAAGTACTAGAATCGTTTAGCGAATACAATCGCATAAGTGATGAAGAATTAAATGTGGTAGGTGAATTAATCACTAATCTTTGCGGTGCAGTTGAAGTTCATCAAATGATCGAAGACGGAATGCCGGAACGAGATGCAGCCAACGCTTTTTCTAAAAAAGTATTAGGCTCTATTGACCGGTAGCACGTAACATAATATAACTGTTAAAAATCCCTCATTACTATTTGTTTTGAGGGATTTTTTATGAAGTAAATAGTTTATGAATACTTTTAGAATATTCAACTTCCTATTTGCGTAACTTTATAGTCAATAAAAAAACTTAAAAAATGGCTCAAATCACTTTAGGCGGAAATCAAATAGAAACGTCAGGAAAACTACCTCAAGAAGGAGAAAAAGCACCAAACTTTAAATTAACAGCGCAAGATATGTCCACAAAAACCCTTGAAGATTACAAAGGAAAACGTGTGGTACTTAATATTTTTCCAAGTATTGACACCAATGTGTGTGCTACTTCAGTAAGAAAATTTAATGAAAAAGCAACCGGCTTACAAAATACAGAGGTATTATGTATTTCAAGAGATCTTCCATTTGCTCAAAAACGTTTTGTAAGTGATGAAGATATCAATAATGTAACCAATTTATCAGATTTTAAAACAGGTAACTTCGGAAAAGAATATGGTTTAGAAATGATAAGTGGTTCACTAGAAGGCTTACATTCTAGAGCTGTGGTTGTATTGGATGAAGAAGGAACCGTAATTCACTCTCAACAAGTTCCTGAAATAGGTCAAGAACCCGATTACCTTTCAGCCTTAAAAACACTTCTATAATATGTGGAACACATTCCTTGGTAAACGGCTACGAGGTTGTGGATACGCAGCAAAAGGCGCTTGGACGCTTTTAAAAAAAGAACCCAGCATACAGGTTCAAGCTTGTATTGCTATTATAATGACTCTTATAGGGTTTTATTTTGAAATTTCCAATACTGAATGGATGTTACAAATATTTGCTATTGCTTTGGTTATGAGTGTTGAAGGACTTAACACAGCCGCTGAAGAAATAGCAGATTTTGTACATCCAGATTTTCATAACAAAATAGGCCTTATAAAAGATGTAGCAGCAGGAGCCGTATTTTTTGCTGCTGTAGGAGCTGTTATTATTGGATGTATAATTTACATTCCAAAACTATAAACAACCACTTAACAGTCAGTTAATTACTACAAAAAAGACACTATTTTCATATATTAATTTTGGTTAAATTTAGTACGACCAAAATTTTAATTATGAAACAACTAGCTGCACTATTTTGTGTTTTTCTGTTGTCATTTCAGTTAAACGCTCAATCAAATAATCCCGCACCTATAATTTTCGTTTATGATGCCAGCGGCTCTATGTGGGGGCAAATGCAAGGCAAAACCAAAATGGAAATTGCTTCAAGCGTCTTGTCAACTACTGTTGATAATTTACCAACCAATCAACAAATAGGTCTAGTAGCGTATGGCCATCGCCAAAAAGGAGACTGTAAAGATGTTGAAACTCTAGTAGGTATTTCTAATAGTTCAAAAAACACTATTACAACTGCTGTAAAAAATATTAAACCATTAGGTAAAACACCACTAGCCTATTCTGCAACTACTGTTATTAATCAACTTCGGAAGAGCAAAGAAAAGGCAACTATTATTTTAATCACAGACGGAATTGAATCCTGCAACGGAAATATCTGTGATGTAGTAAAAGCTGCCAAAGAAGAAGGGATCGACTTTAAATTACATATTGTAGGATTTGGACTTAAAGCTGAAGAAACAGGACAATTAAAATGTGCTGCAACTGCCGGAGACGGAACATACTACGATGCAGCAGACGCAAATGCTCTTGGAGATGCAATGAATCAAGTAGTTACCCAAACCATTGATAAAAATGAAGGAAATCATGGTATATACGCTGTAAAAAACAATCAAGCTGTTGATGCATTGATGACCGCTTATAAACCTGGAACCAGCGAAAGAATGGGAGGCATACGTACATATCGGGACACAGCTTATGCATACTTACCGGCCGGAACCTATGATATTGAAGTGAGACCCCTTGAAAATTCAAAAATAAAACCGCTTCTTTTTAAAAATGTTACAACCTATGACGACAAAAAAACCTTTCAATTAGTAAGTTTTGATGGAGGTAAATTTGTAATAACTACAACCAATAACGGTGAAGGCTGGGACTGCACAACAAAAATAACCGATCAAAATGGAACGGTTGTAGGTGGTATAAGAACCTATGGAAAAACAAGGCCGGTAGAATTAAACGCCGGAACGTATGATATAAAAGTTCAGGCATTAAATATGCAAGGTCTAGAAACCACAACTATTATTGAAGATAAAGTAATAGAACCCGGAAAAGAGACACCTGTACGTTATAATTTTGAAAGTGGTGTGTTGGAAATACTCCCAAAGTACAATGGTGAACTTATTGATTGCACAAGCTACGTTGAAGATACCGCTACAGGAAAGCGTGTTGCCGGAGGTCGTACTTATAATAAAGGCAGAAAAATCAATATCAATCCTGGTACCTATAAAGTGCAAACAAATGCGTTGGGAAAAAACTCCAACCTCGGAAAGAAAACAGTTACTGTAACCATTAAAGCCGGTGAAACACATTCAGAAACCATCAATTATTAATATGTATTTATTAAAAAAACATTTAATACTAGTTCTAGTGATGGTTACAACCACTTTTCACTGTCAAGAAAAATTGATGCCTATAGGTTTTTTTTCTCCTACTGTAGCTGAAGACCATACTATTTACTTGTATAGTGAAGAAAGTCTAAACGTCAAAACACCCGGTCTAGAAAAAGCAGTAGATAGTATCACCTTTATAAAAAAGGGTTATACTATTATAGTTGATAAAGCCCCTAGTTGGTTTGCTCCAATTCACAATAAAATAGACTACGGAATTTTCTTCATAAGTGTAAAAAAGCTAGGGCTAGATTATGTAGAACTTATAGCAAATGAAGAAACAGGGAAAACCATTTATATGCTTCGGCAAAATGGAGATTTTGTTTCCTGGGAAGAATTTTTATTGAGTATACATTCGGTAGAGTTTATTTCAGAAAAACAAAAGATTTTTGATAATCCTATGGTTAAATCTGCCGGAAGAGTCTATGATCAAGCTACTTTTTTAAAACCTATTTATGTTATGGGTGATTGGATGCAAGTAACGGTTTTAGGAAGTGATTTTAAAGCAACCGGTACAACCGGATGGATTAGATGGCGAAAAGACAACACCCTTTTAATTCGTTATAATTTATTGAGTTAGGTATGCAAAAGATTTTAAAACCCGCAAATATTGCTTTTTATTTTTTAATGCTACTTGTGTTTTTTGCAGTAGGTCTTTATATATCTGCACTGCTTGGCGCGGGAAAACATCAAGGTTTGGCAGGTGGCGCAATTGTATTGGGTTATGGTGTTTTGGTAGGGGGAATTGCTTTTATTTCTTCATTTTTTATAGCATATCATGTTAAGCCCCAATTAATTGTAAAACTCAACTGGATTCTTTTATTACTTTTAATTATCGCATACGGTATAACTCATTATCGGTATTTGGAACGTCAAAATAAAGCAGATGAACAGAATGACTTACAACTAAGCCCTAAAAATACTACCCAGCCAACTGCCATGCGCTACAAGTATTCCAAAACAATTGTTTTATCAAAAAACGAAAAAATAGGAATAGGTTTTTTTATTCCCAATTTTTATGAGAACAGTACCCTTTATTTTTATGGAGGCGTTAATCTTGAAAAAGGCTTAATTGAACACACTCCACAAGATAGCCTTGCTTTTACGATAGACCAATATAAAAACTTTACAACTCAATACGCGCCACCTTGGTTACTACCAGCCGAGCTCAAACTAGATTACGGAATTATTCACTTAAAAGCTTTGGGAATAGGTCACGATTTTATCAAAGTTGAAACCAATCGTATTGAAAACCGAGTAGCTTACGTAGCTAAAAATGCAGGAACATTTAAGTCGTGGCCTGAATATATTTTATCAATGAACAGCGTTGAGCTTAAACAAAACACAAACCAAGTTGTACGTATTAAACCTTTAGATTATGCCGGCGAAGTAAAAGCAACTTTTAAATCTATTACTCCCCTTTTAGTAGAAGGAGACTGGCTTTACGGAATATTATTAAATAACACCCAAACCGAAACAGGAAAAGGTTGGATTAGATGGCGCAAAGACGGTAAATTGCTAATCACCTATTCTTTATTCAGTTAATTTTTTAGTATTTACTTTCTTCAAATTACCCGTGTAATTTCAATAATTTTATGTAGTTTGTGACGTTGTATATTGTATTTTTGCTGAAAAGACAACCCAATCCTCCATGGCGAGAAAAAAGAAAAAAGCAACTAAAAAAACCAAAACGCCGCGTAAAAAGATATCTTTTGCCCTATCAAAACAGCAAAAGATTGTTTTAGGTGGTTTTTTATTTTTCTTGGGATTGGCATTAATACTTTCCTTCTTTTCCTATTTTTTTACTTGGCAAGCAGATCAAAGTGAAGTAGGGATTTTAACCGAACGGGAACTAGAAACTCAAAACTGGCTTAGTAAGTTTGGAACCAATTTAGCCCACTTTTTTGTGTATGATGGTTTCGGGATAGCTGCATTTATCTTCGCCTTTTTAATAACACTTACGGGAATTTATTACTTTTTTGATTATACCAAGACCCAATTAAAACGCTTCTGGTTTTGGGGTATTCTAGTAATGATATGGATAGCTGCTTTCTTTGGCTTTTTTACTGAGACAAACAGTCTTTTAAGTGGTGTAATTGGTTATGAACTTAACGACCTGTCACAAGATTACTTGGGCCTTACAGGAACCATTCTTGTAATGACATTTTTAGCTATTGTCTATTTTGTAATTCGATTGAAAATCACGCCAGATGTTGTTGCAGCCTACTTTAGAAAAACAAAGAAAGACTTAAAAGATGATTTTTCTGAAGATACTTCTGAAGAAAAACCCTCACAAACTGATTATGAAAAATCTGTAGTTGAAACAGTTACCACGCAAGAAGCCTCAACCGTAGCCATGGATATTTCAAAAGAGGAAGAAGAAAAACCAACTGTTGAAACACCTTCAAATGAAGCTTCAGAAGATGAAGTAAAAATGGAAGTTGAGCAAGCTGCCGAAGAAGAAGAGGTTGAAGAAGACTTAAGCAATAAATTAGTTGAAGATTTTGGTGAGTTTGATCCTACTCTAGAATTAAGCAAATACAAATTTCCTACTATTGAATTATTAAAAGATTACACGGGCGGAAAAGGTATTACCATTAATCAAGAAGAACTAGAAGAAAATAAAAACCGAATTGTAGAAACCCTAAATAACTACAAAATTGGTATTTCAAATATAAAAGCGACTGTAGGTCCTACGGTAACTTTGTATGAAATTGTACCCGATGCCGGTATTCGTATTTCAAAAATTAAAAACTTAGAAGACGATATTGCCTTATCGCTTTCTGCATTGGGAATTAGAATCATTGCTCCTATTCCAGGTCGTGGAACAATTGGTATTGAAGTACCTAATAAAGATGCTCGCATTGTATCAATGCGTTCTGTAATTGCTTCGCCTAAATTTCAAAAAGCCGAGATGGAGCTACCTTTAGCATTAGGAAAAACCATTAGCAATGAAACTTTTGTAGTTGATCTAGCAAAAATGCCACACTTGTTGATGGCCGGTGCTACAGGACAAGGTAAATCGGTTGGGTTAAATGCTATTCTCACTTCACTACTGTATAAAAAACACCCTGCAGAAGTGAAATTTGTACTCGTAGATCCTAAAAAAGTTGAATTAACGCTTTTTAATAAAATTGAACGTCATTATTTGGCAAAACTGCCAGATAGCGAAGAGGCAATCATCACAGACACCAACAAAGTAATCAATACCCTTAACTCATTGTGTATTGAAATGGATGAACGCTATGATTTACTCAAAGAAGCGTTTTGCCGAAATATTAAAGAATACAACGCTAAGTTTAAAAAACGAAAATTAAATCCAAACGACGGTCACCGTTTTCTACCTTACATTGTTTTGGTAATTGATGAATTTGCAGATTTAATCATGACCGCCGGAAAAGAAGTAGAAACGCCTATTGCTCGACTTGCACAATTGGCTCGAGCTATCGGTATTCACTTAATTGTAGCCACGCAGCGACCTTCGGTAAATGTAATTACCGGAATTATAAAAGCCAACTTCCCTGCCCGAGTAGCCTTTAGGGTAACCAGTAAAATTGACTCTAGGACTATTTTGGACAATTCGGGAGCTGATCAATTAATTGGTCGTGGAGATATGTTATACACTCAAGGAAACGACCTGACACGATTGCAATGTGCCTTTGTTGATACACCTGAAGTAGCTGACATAACAGACTATATTGGTTCACAAAAAGCATATCCAGATGCACATATGCTACCCGAATATGAAAGCGAAGAAGGTGGCACAACTCTTGATGATATTATCGAAGAACGTGATAAACTGTTTCCGCAGGCTGCCGAAGTACTAGTTATTGCTCAGCAAGGTTCTGCATCCTTATTACAACGAAAATTGAAATTAGGATACAATAGAGCCGGAAGAATTATAGACCAACTAGAAGCCGCAGGAATTGTAGGTCCGTTTGAAGGAAGTAAAGCAAGACAAGTATTGATACCAACCTTAGAAGCACTTAAACAACATTTAGACAATGAAAACAATGATTCATAATTTGAAAACAGCAACTTGTATCGTTTTAGCTTTTTTAGCTGTGAGTTTTGTACAAGCTCAAGACGCAAAAAAACTTTTGAAAGAAGTTTCAGCAAAGGCAAAAAGCTATGATAATATTAAAATAGATTTCAAATACAATTTGAATAACACAAAAGAAAACGTAAGCCAAGATACTCGTGGTGATGTGACTATTGCCGGAGAAAAATATGTTTTGAATATGCTGGGAGCAACCACCATGTTTGATGGTAAAAAAATGTACACAATTAGTCCTGAGGACGAAGAAGTGACAATCTCAAACTACAACCCAAGGAATGATAAACAAATCACTCCTTCAAAAATGCTGACCTTTTATGAAAATGGATATCGCTATAAAATGGATATCACTCAAAACGTAAAAGGACGTAAAATTCAGTTTGTAAAATTGATTCCTATTGATTCAAATGCAGAAATAAAGGATATTTTGCTTGGTATTGATGTGCAAACCAAACACATCTATAAGTTAATCCAAACCGACGCTAATGGTACCAAATACACCTTAACCGTTAATTCGTTTAAAACCAATCAACCGCTATCAAAAACGTTGTTTAGTTTTGATGAATCTAAATACGCATCAGACGGATATTATATAAACAAGCTAGATTAAAAACACATCTTTGATTTGGGTATACTACTATCACAATCCTGTTTATTATACTATTTTTGTAGCAAATGAAGATACTAGACAGATACATTTTAATAGCTTATTTGAAGACGTTTTTAAGCGTCTTCATTATTTTAATGTTCATCTTTGTTTTGCAAACAATTTGGCTTTATATTTCTGAATTAGCCGGAAAAGATCTAGATGTTTGGATTATATTAAAGTTTCTTTGGTACGTTTCACCGCGACTTATTCCCTTAGTATTGCCATTGACTGTTTTGGTTACCTCTTTAATGGTCTTCGGAAATTTTGCTGAAAAGTATGAATTTGCGGCTATGAAATCTACAGGAATATCGCTTCAACGAGCTATGCGAGCATTGATGGTGTTTATCGCTATATTGTCTATTACAGCATTTTTCTTTTCAAATAATGTGATTCCCTATTCAGAATATAAATGGCAAAACTTACGCAGAAACATTGCCCAATCAAAGCCTTCAATGGTTATTACCGAAGGTCAGTTCAGTCAAGTAGGTGACAATTTTAATATTAAAGTTGCCAAAAAATCTGGAGAAAATGACGAATTTCTAGAAGATGTGGTAATTCATAAAAAGAATGATAAAAAACCCAACGGAAATTATACCGTAATCATTGCAGACAATGGTGAGCTTGCCAGTGAAGAAGGAAGCAACACACTTTCGCTTATCCTAAATGATGGAAATTACTATGAAGACGTACAAGTAAACGATGCAAAAGACCAAAGACGTGAACCTTTTGCCAAGAGTGAATTTAAAGAATATGTTATAAATATTGACTTAACAGAGTTTAATAATGCAGATTTTGACAAGGACAATAATTACAGCAACGAAAACATGTATACCACCGGTGAGCTTGTAGTAGAAATAGATTCTCTCTCCGGAAGTTTTACAGACGATATCCGTTCTTTTTCAGATAATATGTATTTCAGAAGCGGAATTTCAAAATTTGGCAGCAATTACAGACCTCTCAATAAAAAAGAAATTGACACCGATACAATCAACGACATTCTAGATATTTTTAGTCAAAATGAACAAATTAGAATTTTAGATTTATCCTTAAACAATACCCGCGGAACGCTTCAGTCTGTTCAAGCTAAAAAGCGAGATTTCTTTGTAAAATCAAAACGACTTAATAAGTTTGAAATTGCATTTCATGAAAAATACGTTTTGGGTATTGCCTGTATCATTCTCTTTTTTGTAGGAGCGCCATTAGGAGCTATCATTCGAAAAGGAGGTATGGGATTACCTATGGTTGTTGCTGTATTACTCTTTTTAACGTATCACTTCATAGGTATTTTTGCAAAAAACAGTGCTGAAGATGGTACTATGCACCCCTTTATCGCCACCTGGTTGAGTACCGCTATAATGCTACCTTTAAGTGTTTGGTTAACCTATAGAGCAACAACAGATCAAGGTATTGTTGATATTGATTCTTTTTTACAACGAATTGGTAAATTATTTAAAAAGAAAGAAGCAGATGAATAATCTTTTCTGAAGAAACTCATCGGTTATAAATTTCTTTCATTTAGCTCGCTTTACGTATCTTTGCAACATAATAAAACGCTATGATTTCTACAGAAAAAAACACCTCAATTCAATTAAATTCTATTGAAGAAGCTATTGAAGATATAAAAAACGGAAAAGTAATCATTGTTGTTGATGATAAGGATCGTGAAAATGAAGGCGATTTTATGGCAGCAGCCGAAAAAATCACTCCAGACATCATAAACTTCATGGCAACTCACGGTCGTGGTTTAATATGTGCACCCATTACCGAGTCGCGTTGTAAAGATTTACAACTTGATATGATGGTAGGAAATAATACCGATCCTCTAGAAACTGCTTTTACCATATCTGTAGATTTAAAAGGAAAAGGTGTTACTACAGGTATTTCAGCTAGTGATCGTGCAAAAACTATTGACGCACTAATTTCTGAAGAAACCAAACCACACGATCTAAGCAGACCGGGGCATATTTTTCCATTAAAAGCTAAAGATGGCGGCGTATTGCGTAGAACCGGCCATACAGAAGCTGCTATTGATTTTGCGCGGTTAGCAGGTTTAAAACCAGCCGGTGTGATTGTAGAAATTATGAATGAGGACGGTACTATGGCCAGACTTCCGCAGTTGGTTGAAGTAGCAAAAAAGTTTGATTTAAAGCTTGTTTCAATTGAAGACTTAATTGCTTACCGAATGGAGCACGATTCTCTTATTGAAAAAAAGCAAGATTTTGATATTAATACCAAATTTGGAAAATTCAGATTACGAGCGTACAAACAAACTACCAACGAGCAAGTTCACATTGCACTTACCAAGGGTCATTGGAAAGAAGACGAGCCTGTTTTAGTTCGAGTTAACGCTACATTGGTAAACAGCGATATTCTAGCAGCACTTACAAACAATGCCGAAAAGAAACTTGATGATATGTTTCACGTAATCAACAAAGAAGAAAAAGGTGCTATTGTATTTATTAACCAGCAAAGTCAATCGCTTAATTTACTAAATCGTTTACAAGAACTGAAAGATAGCCAAAGCAACGATAAAGTTATAAAAGCGCCACGTATAAAAATGGACAACAAAGATTTTGGTATTGGTGCCCAAATTTTACACGACTTAGGTATTCATAAACTTCGTTTAATTTCAAATAGTGAACAAACCAAACGTGTAGGTATGATTGGTTATGGCTTAGAAATTACTGAGTATGTAAGTTATTAAAATTATACTACTGACTGTATTGCTTTTTTCATAGCCTCTGCCCTATCTTTTACTTCAGCTTCGGTCCAGCCAATTTTCACTAATGATGAAATGGTTCTTCCCATCCAAGCATCGCTTTTTGAGAAATCTGTTTGATTTAAGTCTTGTATTTGAGTTTTTATTTCAGAAGAAAGGTTTCCTAATGACTTTAAGTTTTTAAGATGTTCCCAACCATTTATATAATGCCAATTATTGGTATACCAATAAAAACAAGCCTCTACGCCACTTTTTGATAAAGCTTGATGCGCTTGTTTTGCTTTTTCTTCAGAAGGTAAAAAGAAGTTTACAAATGAATAATTTTCTTCTCCACCATCCGGAACTCGTCTAAAAGTAACGCCCTTAACCTCTTCAAGTGTCTCTCTAATGATAGTATAATTGCGCTTTTGTGTTGCCAAAATAGAATCTAATTTATCTAATTGAGCAATACCAACTGCTGCATTTAATTCTGAAATACGAAAGTTATAGCCCAAATGTGGGTGTGTTTCTGCACCACGATCGGTCCCTACGTGATCGTGACCGTGATCTTGATATTGATCGGCTTGTATAGCATACTTTTCTGAATTGGTAATAATTGCACCACCTTCACCACACGTAATGGTTTTTACAAAATCAAATGAAAAACATCCCAGATCGCCATAACTACCTAGTGGCTTACCTTCAAACGTACCTCCAATGGCTTGACACGCGTCTTCCAATAATAATAAGTCGTGTTTTTGACATATCTGTTTTAAGGCTTTTAAGTCTGCCATT
This sequence comes from Marixanthomonas sp. SCSIO 43207, assembly GCF_019904255.1. Classification (GTDB taxonomy): domain Bacteria; phylum Bacteroidota; class Bacteroidia; order Flavobacteriales; family Flavobacteriaceae; genus Marixanthomonas. The sequence goes on along the minus strand of NZ_CP063203.1, from coordinate 2,143,159 downwards.
GAACCACACATATGAACCGGCATGATACATTTTGTTCTATCGGTAATAGCAGCTTCTACAGCTTTTGGATCAAGGGTAAGGGTATCATCAATATCAACTAATACAGGTACAGCTCCAAGTATCATAATAGATTCAAAACTAGCAACAAATGTAAACGTTGGCATAATCACTTCATCTCCTGCTCCTACTCCGGCCGATGCCAAAGCAACAGTTAAAGCCGAAGTACCACTAGAAACCAATTGACAATGTTGGCTTTGCATACGTTGTGCAAAAGTATTTTCAAACTGTTTTGCTTTCCAATGGCCATTGCGCATTCCGTCAAAACCGTAGCGCATTAAAACACCACTTTCTAAAACATCGTTTACTTGTTTACGCTCTTCAGCGCCAAAAACTTCAAATCCGGGCATAGTTGTATATTTAGTTCAAAACAAAGGTAGCTTTTGCCTTTTGAAGATGCAAAAGATACGGTGGTTTGGTTTCTATTTTTTTCTAAAATGAAATATTTACAACTTGTAGGAAAACTAATCAAATTCCTACAAAACAATGAACTATCTATGGCTTATCTATGAACTATCTATGGCTTATCTATGAAGTATCTATGGAGCATCTATAGCTTATTTTACTCGATACTAGGGTTTAATAACGTTGAAAGCCCGGTTTATTCCCTCTTCTTTTAAAATTTTACCACTTTGTTATTAGTTAAGTCGCTAATTCCTATTAATTTTAGCAACTTTTTTAACCTATATTTTTTTAAAACTAAAATTATGACAAATCAAAACCTTTTAGCCGTAGCGCAAGAGTTTGGAAGCCCAGTGTATGTGTATAATGCCGAAACTATTCAGCAACAATATAAAACATTAACAAAAGCTTTTAAACAGGTGAAGAAGGTGAAGATTCATTATGCCGTAAAAGCGTTGTCAAATATTTCGGTTTTAAAATTTCTGAATTCTTTAGGAAGCGGTCTTGATACCGTGTCAATTCAAGAAGTTCGGTTAGGGTTAGAGGCCGGCGTAAATCCAAAAGATATTATTTACACGCCCAACGGCGTTTCACTGGAAGAAATTGAAGTTGCCGCCAAATTAGGCGTTCAAATCAACATAGACAACTTATCTATTTTAGAACAATTTGGAACGAAGCATCCTGATATCCCGGTGTGTATTCGTATCAATCCTCATGTAATGGCCGGCGGAAACACCAATATTTCAGTAGGTCACATAGATAGTAAATTTGGTATTTCTATTCACCAGTTGCCTTTGGTTGAACGTATTGTTGAAAATACCGGGATGAAAATAAACGGTATTCATATGCATACCGGTAGTGACATTCTAGATATTGATGTGTTTTTATATGCTGCTGAAATTTTATTTGAAACTGCTCAACATTTTAAAAACTTAGATTTTATTGATTTTGGGAGCGGTTTTAAAGTTCCGTATAAGAAAGATGACATTCAAACAGATGTTTCAGAATTAGGAAAAAAATTAAGCAAACGTTTTAATGAATTTTGCAAAAGCTATGGAAAAGAATTAACCTTAGCTTTTGAACCGGGTAAATTTTTGGTAAGTGAAGCCGGAAAGTTTTTGGTACAAGTAAATGTAGTGAAGCAAACTACTTCTACTGTGTTTGCTCAAGTTGACAGTGGCTTTAATCATTTAATACGTCCTATGTTATATGGATCACAGCACGAAATTGAAAATGTATCAAACCCAAAAGGAAAAGAACGTTTTTATAGCGTAGTAGGCTATATTTGTGAGACTGATACTTTTGCCAATAACCGAAGAATTTCAGAAATACGAGAAGGCGATATTCTGGCATTTAGCAATGCTGGAGCGTATTGCTTTTCAATGGCAAGTAACTACAACTCCAGATACCGCCCTGCCGAAGTGTTATGGTATCAAGATAAAGCCCATTTAATACGAAAACGAGAAACATTTGATGATCTTATTTCAAATCAAACTGTTCTAGATTTTTAAATCACAAAGGCCCTTTTATTGGGGCTTTTTTTATATTTTCTAATTTATGAAATTATCAAAACTTCAGGTAGTCTTACTCTCAGCTGGTCTTATCATAACGGTGATTGGGCTACTCACAGGATGGTATTTGTTTATTTTTCTTTGGTTACCGTTGGGGTTTTTATTTAAAAACAAAAAATAAGCAGAACAAACCATTTTACTTGTTCATTTTTTTCATTGATAAAAAAACGAACCAAAAAAATCTAGGCTTACGAAACTATATCTAAATTTTTCATTCAGTGCCTAAATTTTAGGAACTCGCTTTAACCTATAGAGAAGATTAATAATTAGCCTAGCTCAAACAGCCTAAAATTCTTCACGGCACTCTCATTTTAAATTTTACGATACACTTTCGATAGGCCGAGGTTATAATTTTAAATATTTTTATAATATGGATTGGACTTTTAAGCAATATAAACATTATACAATATTTATATGAAATATGGGTTGATACCTAATGAAGAATTGTATCTTTGCAAAAATTTTAAAACGTCTTTCCCCAGCGTATTTTTAAAATTATTAAATAACAACCTACATGTTCAAAACACTTCAAAATAAGACGGTTCTAGTAACCGGAGGAGCCGGCTTTATAGGTTCAAATCTTTGTGAAGCCCTTCTCAATATTGGAAGTACCGTTGTTTGCTTAGACAACTTTGCTACCGGACACAAAAAAAATATTGCTCCTTTTTTGTCTCTTAAAAATTTTAAATTAATTGAAGGCGACATTCGAGATTTAAAAACCTGTCAAGAAGCCTGTTTAGGAGTTGATTTTGTATTACATCAAGCTGCTTTAGGATCCGTTCCTCGTTCTATTGAGGATCCGGTCACTAGTAATGATGTAAATATTTCAGGATTTTTAAATATGTTGGTAGCTGCTCGCGATAACGATGTAAAACGTTTTGTATATGCTGCCAGTTCCTCTACGTATGGAGATTCAGAAAGCCTTCCAAAGGTTGAAGAAGTTATAGGAAAGCCTTTATCACCTTACGCCATCACCAAATATGTAAATGAATTATATGCCGATAATTTTAAACGCACCTATGATTTAGACACCATAGGTTTGCGTTATTTTAATGTTTTCGGAAGAAGACAAGACCCTAATGGTGCTTATGCAGCGGTGATTCCAAAATTTGTAATTCAGTTTATGAATTATGAGAGTCCGACTATTAATGGTGACGGAACATTTTCTAGAGACTTCACGTATATTGACAATGTTGTTCAGATGAATTTATTGGCAATTACGACCGAAAATGATGAAGCATTAAATACCGTTTATAACACAGCCGTAGGTGATCGAACAACCATCACCTCTATGGCAGAAGATTTACGAAATTTTCTTTCTGAATATGATTCCAAAATTGCTGAAGTAGCAATCAAACACGGTCCTAACAGAAAAGGAGATATTCCTCATTCGTTAGCTTCAATAGAGAAAGCAAAAAAAAAATTAAACTACAACCCCTCACATACCTTTAAAGCCGGATTAAAGGAAGCCGTTAGTTGGTATTGGGAACATTTACAAAATTCATAATGGAAAAAATTGCAATAATTGGATTGGGCTATGTGGGGCTTCCCTTAGCCAGGCTTTTTGCCACAAAATATGCTGTGGTAGGTTTTGATATTAATCAAGCCCGTGTTGATGAACTTATGAATGGGCACGACAGCACCTTAGAAGTTGAAGATGATTTGCTTCAAAGTGTTTTACTCACTAAAAATCCTACCCTTTCTTCTTCTGAAGAAAAAGGACTTTTCTGTTCTACTAATCTTAACGATTTACAAGATTGTACCCATTTTATCATTACCGTACCCACGCCAGTTGATAAAAACAATAGGCCTGTGTTAACTCCTCTTATCAAAGCCAGTGAAACAGTAGGAAGTGTTCTTAAAAAAGGAGATATCGTCATTTATGAATCGACTGTTTATCCCGGTGCTACGGAAGAAGAATGCATCCCGGTGCTCGAAAAATCTTCAGGCTTAACATATAACACAGACTTTTATGCCGGATATTCTCCAGAACGAATTAATCCAGGAGATAAAGAGCATACCGTTGAAAAAATATTAAAAGTTACTTCTGGCTCTACTCCTGAAATAGGAAAAAAGATTGATGCTTTGTATGCCTCAATCATTACTGCCGGAACGCACCTCGCTCCTACTATTAAAGTAGCTGAAGCTGCTAAAGTGATCGAAAACTCACAACGTGATATTAATATTGCTTTTGTGAACGAATTGGCAAAGATTTTCAATATGATGGATATTGACACTCATGCTGTATTGGAAGCGGCCGGAACTAAGTGGAACTTTTTACCTTTTAAACCCGGTTTGGTTGGCGGACACTGTATTGGGGTAGATCCGTATTATTTAGCTCAAAAAGCTCAAGAAATGGGTTACCACCCAGAAATTATACTAGCCGGGCGCCGCATGAATGATAGTATGGGACAGTATGTGGCCAGTGAAGTTATAAAGCTCATGCTTCGTAATGATTTAAAAATAAAAAATGCTAAGGTGTTAGTACTAGGTGTTACCTTTAAAGAGAATTGTCCTGATGTACGAAACACGAAAGTTGTAGACGTAATTAAACATTTAAAGGAATACGAAACCAACGTAACCATTTATGATCCTTGGGCAAATCCTGAAGAAGTACAACACGAATATGGTTTACAAACTTTAAAAGACTGCCCTACAGAAACTTATGATGCAATCGTACTTACCGTTGCGCATAAACAGTTTTTAGAATTAGACTTAGACAAGTTGAAGAACGGGAATACGGTGGTTTATGATGTGAAGGGGGTTTTAGAAGGTAAGGCAAACGCAAAGTTATAATTATGAAAAAAGTACTTATCCTTTTCGGCACCAGACCTGAAGCTATTAAAATGGCTCCGCTTGTAAAGGAATTTAAAAAACATCCTAATACTTTTGAAACCAAAGTATGTGTAACAGCGCAACATCGGGAAATGCTTGATCAAGTATTAAATTTTTTTGATATTTCCCCAGATTACGATTTAGACTTAATGAAACCCGGTCAAAATCTATATAGCCTAACAGGAGACATAATTTCAGGATTAAAACCAGTATTAGAAGAGTTTAAACCGAATTATGTTTTTGTTCATGGGGATACCACCACTACTATGGCAGGTAGTATAGCTTCCTTCTATAGTGGAGCAAAGGTTTGCCACATTGAAGCAGGCTTACGAACCCATGATAAATGGGCTCCTTTTCCAGAAGAAATCAATAGACAAATAACGGGCAGAATAGCAGATTTTCATTTTGCTCCTACTGAAATCTCTAAACAGAATTTACTGGTAGAAAATATTTCAGAAGAAAATATTATAGTTACTGGTAATACAGTTATCGATGCTTTATTACAAAGTGTAACAAAAGTTTACGCCAATCCAAGTAAACTAGTTAAAGAATTGGCAGAAAGGCTTGAGGATAAAGAAGTGGTTCTGGTAACAGGACACCGTAGAGAAAATCACGGTGATGGATTTATTCGTATATGTGAAGCCTTGAAAGAAATAGCAATACAAAAGCCACAAATTAAAATAGTCTATCCTGTACATTTAAATCCACAAGTACAAAAGCCTGTCAATCGTATATTGAAATATATTGACAATATAATTTTAATTAATCCTTTAGCCTATCAGGATTTTATTTGGTTAATGAACCGCGCAAAATTAATCATTACAGATAGTGGTGGGGTGCAAGAAGAAGCACCTAGTTTGGGTAAACCTGTTTTAGTAATGCGCGACACTACTGAAAGGCCTGAAGCTGTAGATGCCGGAACAGTGATTCTAGTGGGTACAAAGAAAAATTTAATTGTAAAAGAGACTCTAGGTTTATTAAATAATCAAGAACGCTTTGAAAAGATGAGCCAATTACACAACCCTTATGGTGATGGCAAGGCTTCTAGTAAAATTGTACAAATATTTATGTAAGTATTCTTTTACTGAACAATTAACAAGTTATGGGCTTAAAAAAGCAGACTTTTTCGGGAGTTAAATGGACTACTGCCTCCTCGTTGGTTAATGCATTAATCCAACTTATACAATTATCTATTTTGACGCGATTATTAAGTTCAGAAGATTTTGGGTTAATGGCTATTGTAATGGTTGTTATTGGATTCTCTCAGTTATTTATTGATATGGGCGTCTCAAATGCTATTATTTATAAACAAAAAATTACAAAAAAGGAATTAAGCTCACTATATTGGCTGAATATTCTTATAGGCTGTCTATTTTTCCTTCTAATATTTATATCATCTCCCCTTATTGCAGATTTTTATCACAATAAAAGACTTATTTCCTTAATAAACTTGGTTGCAGTGACTTTTCTTATAAAACCTTGGGGGCAACAACTAATGGTAATGCTTCATAAGAAGATGCAATTTAAAGCGACTTCAAAAACAGAAATTGCAGCTAGGTTAATAGCTTTTACAATTGTTATAATCCTTGCTTATAACGAATACGGAGTTTATTCTTTGGCTATAGGAGCTATAATTTACGCATTTTGTACAACACTCGGATATAATTTTTTTGGAAGAAAAATATACAGACCTCAATTTCACTTTAATAGAAAAGAAATTAGAGAGTATATTAATTTTGGATTATTCCAAATGGGCGACAAATCTTTAAATTATTTCGCCTCACAATTAGATACAGTTTTAATAGGTAAATTATTAGGTGTAGAAATTTTGGGAGTTTATAATGTAGCAAAAGATTTAACAAGTAAACCTTATGCTATGATTAATCCAATAATAACAAAAGTAACTTTCCCGTTAATGTCGAAAATTAGTAACAATACAGAACGGTTGAAGATTATATTTCTTAATACCATACAGTATTTATCTTATTTAAATATTGCGCTGTATTTACTTATTGCAATTTTAGCTAAGCCTATTATACTTCTACTGTTTGGAGTAAAATGGTTAGCAGCCATACCTATAGTACAAATATTAGCGATAACATTTATATTCCGATCTTTTGGTAATCCCGCAGGTAGTCTTCTTTTATCCAGAGGTAAAGCGAACATTGCTTTCTTTTGGAATTTAGGTATATTTCTATTTTACCCTTTTTATTTATATATCGGGAGTTTTTGGCATTTGGAGGGAGTAGCAATTGCATCTCTTCTTCTTCAAATAAGCTTATTTTTACCAAATTGGAGAATAAATGTTTACAAGTTTACTAATATTTCATTAAAGGAATACATTTTAGCATTTAAAAATCCATTTATATTAACTTTTTTAGCAATTATTATAACCTATCCTATAAGTTTAATTATTGAGAATAATATCTTAAAAGTACTTATTAGCACTTGTTTTTTTGGGATGATTTTTTTAACTCTTCTTATAATGTTTGAAAGAAAATTAATATTTAGTTTAATAGATTTAATACCGGAAAAGCTAACAAATAAACTTGAACGAACTAAGCTTTGGAAGCTTATTCAAAAAATAAATTAATAGTTTACTTAGAAAGTTCAGAATTAATAAATTTATAATAGATGAAAGTAGGAATTGTAACAACTTGGTTTGAACGCGGAGCAGCTTATGTCTCTAAACAATTTGAAGAAACGCTGGCTAAACATCATGATATTTTTATCTATGCACGAGGCGGAGAAGATTATGCTATCGGTGATCCAAAATGGGATAAAGAAAACGTATTTTGGGGAAAGCGTATTGGTAGTCCTATTAACTCTACTGTAATAGATAAAACTGAATTTATAAAATGGATCAAAAAAAATAAAATTCAAAAGATTATTTTTAACGAACAAAGTTGGTTTCCTCCTGTCTTATGGTGTAAAGATTTAAATATAACTACTATTGCATATATTGATTATTACACCGAAAAAACAATCCCTTTATTTGAAGCTTTTGACTATTTGATATGTAATACAAAGAGACATTATAATGCTTTTAAATGGCATACAGGTGCAACATACATTCCTTGGGGAACTAATGTTGACTTGTTTAAGCCTAAATCAGAAAAAAATTGTTTAGTTGATACTGATAATATTACTATTTTTCATTCTGCAGGTATGAATCCGATTAGAAAAGGTACAGATCAATTATTGGAGGCTCTTTACAATGCTAATGTTCAAAATACCAAGCTTATTATTCATACACAAGTTGAATTGAATGAAATCTTCCCTGAACTAAAATCCAAAATATCTAAGCTATTGATTAACAAAAAGTTAAAGGTAATTACTAAAACTATTACTGCACCAGGATTATACAAGGAAGGAGATGTATATATATATCCAGCCCGGTTAGATGGTTTAGGATTAACTATAGCAGAAGCAATAAGTAGTGGTTTGGCTTTGATTGTACCAGATAACCCCCCGATGAACGAATTTGTGCATTTTAATTTCGGCAAAGTTATAAAAATAGATAAAATGTTTACACGATCAGATGGATATTACTGGCCACAATGCGAGATTAACATATTACATTTAACTAAAATCATTGAAGAACTTGAATCATCTAAAAAAGAAATAGTAGATAAGAAAAAAGCTGCAAGAATTTATGCTCTTGAAAACCTCAATTGGAATAAAAACAGTAAATCCCTATTGATGTTAATTGCAAAACCTATAGAGGAATCAAAAACTTTAAACACTGAGGTTTTAAAAAAAATAAATGAGTTTGAGAATTCTGGTCAAAATAAACTTAATCGAATTTATTTAATTTTTTATCCATTTTCTAAATTTCTTTTAAATATTTTATTAAGAAAACTGTGAATAGCAAGAAAACATTTATCCTTTCTTTAGGGTTTTCGATATACTGTTTTTTTATCAGCTTATATCTCTTTCATTTATATACTGGAGGGGATCAGTTATATTATACTCATTTTTATAAAGGTTTACACCGTTTTTCTTTATTGGATGGTTATCTATTTTATAAAGGGAGCTTAGGGGCTAGCGAGCCCATTTATTATATTTTAATTTATATATTTAATACATTAATAAGTAAAACTCTTCTTTTTTCAATCATTAATGCAATTTTTGGGTTTATCGTTTCAAAGCGATTGTTAATGATCGGAATGCATCCTACTTTACTTATTTTATTTTCACTAAATTTTTATCTATTAGTATTATTAATACCCGCTGAAAGATTAAAAGTATCCCTTTTGCTTTTTTTACTTTCTTTTAGCTTTAAGAATAATAAACTTAATCTTGTTTCAGTGTTTTTAGCTATTTTAACACATTTTCAGACACTAATTTTACTAATACCTAAATTTAATGTTGAAATTAAATCGCAATTAAAAAATATTTATACTTTGAAAACTGGTAAAGTATTAAGCTTCTTATTAATAATTTTTTTATTGATATCAATACCTTATTACTTCTTTTTTGAGTCAATAAGTGAAAAGTTTATTGCATATAAATCTCAATCAGGTTTAAGTGAGGTTTTAAAACCTACTATTTTTTTGGTGCTTAGTTTAATATATAAAAAAAATGATAGGTTTACCGTTCTTATAATGCATCTGCCTATTATTGTTTTAGCTTATTTCATAGGTAATTCAAGATTGGTTATACTGTCTTTTGGAATATTTTTATATTATGGTTTACAATATAAAAAAGGATTAAATTTTGCCACTTTAATTTCATTAGTATATTTCGCAATTAAAGGCTTAATTTTTATTTCTGATGTAAAAATATATGGTGAAGGTTTTTAATAGCTAATAAACAAAAATCACCTAGCCAATAAACATTTTTCTTCATATAGATAATAAAATTTAAATACAATGAAAATATTCTTCCCATTAGGTGCTTTTTACCCCTCCCAAATTGGAGGCCCATGTAATACGCTTTATTGGCACTGCTCTGCTTTAAAAAACAATGACATTGAACCTGCTATCATAACAACTATGGTGGGTATAAAAGTTAATATTAAAGCTAATGAATGGTTGAAATTAAATTGTGGCGATGTGTTTTATGGAAAAAAAGGGGTCACCTCTTTAAAAACGAGAAAAAGATTATCAAAAGAAATTTCAAAAACTGACATCCTACATTTAAATAGTTTATTTAGCCCCTTTTCAATTTATAGTTTTCTTTATTGCTCACTTTTTGACAGAAATAAAAAAATAATCTGGTCTGTACGGGGTGAATTAAATAAAAATGCATTAAAGTTTAGCACTTGGAAAAAGAAACCACTCTTGTCCCTGTATAAATCATTAAATAGAAATGTAGTATATCATAGTACTTCTTCCGAGGAGACAAAGAGCATACAAAAAATATTTCCTAAAAATAAAATAGTCGAGATTCCAAATCTTATTGCTCCTTCAGAGAGACTTAATCTAAAAAATAGTGAAAACCTATTATATGTTGGCAGGATACACCCTATAAAAAGCTTAGATAAGATTATTGAAGCTTTAGCCTTAAGTGAAACTTTTTTAAAGTCCAGTTCTAAATTTTTTATTGTTGGAAAACAAGAGGAAAGACATAATAGCTATAAAGAGAAATTGGTGTCTTTAATTAATAAGTTAAATTTGCAAAATAAAATAGTATTTAAAGGACACCTTGAGGGTGTTAAAAAAGAAAAGATTTATGCTGAGTCATTCGCATTAATTTTAGCGAGTGAAACAGAAAATTTTGGAAATGTAGTTGTAGAATCTTTAAATCAGGGAACTCCTGTTATTGCGTCAAAAGGTACACCTTGGAAAATATTAGAGGATTATAAGGCAGGTATCCATGTTTCAAATGACCCAAAGACATTATCAAAAGCTATTGATTCTTTATTATCATTAAATTTTAAAGAATACCAAGAAATGCGTAAAAACAGTTATAAATTAATAGATGAGATGTTTAAAATTGATTTACAAATTCATATATGGATTGACATCTATAAATCTTTATTAAATGAAAATTAAAAACAAAACACTCTTAATTAGCGGTGGCACAGGCTCATTTGGTAATGCCGTATTACAACGTTTTTTATATACAGACCACTTTAGCGAAATTCGTATTTTTTCCCGTGACGAGAAAAAGCAGGATGATATGCGCACTACACTTAAAAATGATAAGCTTCGTTTTTACATTGGTGATGTTCGTAATTATGACAGTATAGAACGCGCGACCCGTAACGTAGATTATATATTTCATGCTGCGGCGCTAAAACAAGTTCCTTCGTGTGAATTTTTTCCATTGGAAGCCACCCGAACCAATGTGTTGGGAACTCAAAACGTAATCGATGCAGCAGCCTACAATAACGTTAAAAAAGTAATTTGTTTAAGTACGGATAAAGCAGCTTATCCAATAAACGCTATGGGGATTTCCAAAGCTTTAATGGAAAAAGTAGCTGTTGCAGCTTCCCGAAATAACACAAATACTACTGTTTGCTTGACCCGCTATGGAAATGTTATGGCCTCAAGAGGCTCTGTAATCCCTTTGTTTTTAAAACAAATACAAGATAAAAAAGCAATAACAATTACTGATCCCAAGATGACTCGTTTTTTAATGTCATTAGAGGAGGCTGTAGAATTGGTATTGTTTGCCTTTGAAAACGGAAATCCAGGTGATCTTTTTGTTAATAAAGCTCCTGCTGGTACTATTGGTGACCTAGCCGAAGCGCTTAAAGAATTGGCCAATGCTGAAAATGAAATAAAAATTATAGGAACCCGCCACGGTGAAAAATTATTTGAAACCTTATGCACCCGGGAAGAAATGCTAAAAGCCGAAGACATGGGCGAATTCTACCGCATTCCGGCTGATAATAGAGATTTAAATTACGCACAGTATTATTCTGAAGGCGAGGAAGCTATTTCAAAAATTGAAGACTATAACTCTCATAACACTGAACAACTTGGAGTAAAAGGAATGAAGGAATTATTGAAAAAATTACCCTTAATCCGTAGAGAGATTTTCGGTGAGGATATCACACAATATCCAAACTAAATTTTATGATAACAATGAAACCTACACTAATTTCTGGGGGAAGTTACACAGATAAAAGGGGCACGCTATCGTTTAATAATGATTTTGATGTTTCAGATGTAAAGCGTATCTATTCTATTTCAAATGCTAATATGGAAACTATAAGAGCTTGGCAAGGACATAAAGTTGAGCAACGTTGGTTTACAGCAGTAATTGGAGTTTTTGAAATCAAATTAATTAAAATAGATAATTGGGAGCATCCTTCAAAAAATCTTGAAAAATATCATTATACCCTAACTTCAGAAAGTATGGATATTTTACATATACCTTCGGGCTATGTAAGCAGTATTCAAGATGTAGAAGGAAATTCTAAACTATTAGTGATGGCTGATTATGGACTTGATGAACTAAACGATGAATTTCGTTTTGATGCCACGTATTTTAATAAAAAGTAAAAGTATAAGTTAGAAAATATAATGTTGAAAATAGGAATTACCGGACAAAAAGGCTTTATAGGAACTCATTTGTACAATACATTAGGACTTCAACCCGATACATTTGAGAGAATTACTTTTGAAAGAAGTTTTTTCGAAGATAATAATGCTTTAGATACATTTGTATCCTCTTGTGATGTCGTTGTGCATTTGGCGGCCATGAACAGACATAATAATCCAGAAGTGATTTTTGAAACCAATATCGAATTGGTTCAAAAATTAATCGATTCTATGGAGCGTACACAAAGTACACCTCATGTTTTATTTTCTTCTTCTTCTCAAGAAGAACGGGATAATTTGTACGGAAAGTCGAAAAAAGAAGGCAGGACGCTTTTTCAAGACTGGGCCTATAAAAATAACGCTATATTTACCGGGATGGTCATCCCTAACGTATTTGGTCCATTTGGACACCCCTATTATAATTCTGTAGTAGCGACTTTTGCCCATCAAATTGCTCATAATGAAACACCAAAAATTGATATAGACGGAAATTTAAAGCTAATTTATGTAGGTGAACTAGTTAGTCAAATTATAGAAAAAATTAAAATGAAAACAGCTGAACCCTTATGCACGATAAAGCATACAGCAGAAGCAAAGGTTTCAGAATTATTAGCCTTGTTGAAGTCTTATAAAAGAATATATCAAGAAAAAGGTGAAATCCCTACCCTATCAACAACTTTTGAATTGAATCTATTTAATACGTTTCGATGCTATATGGATATAGAAAATCACTTTCCTGTTCCATTTACACAGCATACAGACCCCCGCGGAAGTTTTGTAGAAATTATCCGTTTGGGTGTGGGCGGTCAAGTTTCGTTCTCCACAACAGTCCCAGGTATAACACGAGGAAACCATTACCATACCCGAAAAATAGAACGATTTGCAGTCATTAAAGGAAAAGCGCTTATACAACTTCGTAAAATAGGTACTGATGAAGTTTTCAATTTTTATCTCGATGGAGATACCCCTGCATATGTAGATATGCCTATCTGGTACACGCATAATATTAAAAATATTGGTGATGATATTTTATACACAAATTTTTGGATTAACGAACCCTATAATCCAGACGATGCAGACACTTATTTTGAAGAAGTATAAAATATATTAAAGTAATAAATATGAAAAAATTAAAAGTAATGACAGTTGTTGGTACACGACCAGAAATAATACGATTATCTCGTGTGCTAACAGCATTGGACACATCAGAAGCGATTGATCATATATTGGTTCATACCGGGCAAAACTATGATTACGAATTAAACCAGATATTCTTTGATGATCTTGAAATTAGAAAACCCGATTACTTTTTAGAAGCTGCGGGTAAAACTGCTACCGAAACAATAGGAAATATATTGATAAAAGTAGATCCATTATTAGAAGAAATTCAACCAGATGCCTTTTTAGTATTGGGTGACACAAATAGTTGTTTATGTGCCATTCCTGCGAAGAAAAGGCACATTCCTATTTTTCACATGGAAGCAGGTAACCGATGTTTTGATCAACGAGTACCAGAAGAAACCAATCGTAAAATAGTGGATCACACTGCTGATATCAACCTTACCTATAGTGATATTGCCCGAGAATATTTACTGCATGAAGGGTTACCTGCAGACCACATAATAAAAACTGGTTCGCCTATGTTTGAAGTATTGAATCACTATATGTCAAAAATTGAATCATCGAATGTTTTAGAAAGACTGTCCCTTAAAAAGCACAATTACTTTGTGGTATCTGCGCATCGCGAAGAAAACATTAGTAATGAAAATAACTTTACCAATTTAATGGAAAGTTTGAATCAAATTGCTAAACAATATAAATTGCCAATTATTGTTAGTACACACCCCCGCACCCGTAACATGATTGAAAAGAAGAAAATTGAAATGCGTCCTGAAATTCAATTTTTAAAACCTTTGGGATTCAATGATTATAATGCTTTGCAAATGCAATCACATACAGTATTAAGCGATTCGGGTACAATTTCAGAAGAATCTTCAATTTTAAATTTTAGAGCGCTAAATATTCGTGAAGCACACGAAAGACCTGAAGCTATGGAAGAGGCATCTGTAATGATGGTGGGATTAAGCCCAACTCGAATTTTGCAAGGTTTAAATCAAGTTACATCCCAAGAGGTTGAAAGTAAAAGAAATTTTCGTGAAGTTTCTGATTATAGTATGCCTAATGTATCAGAGAAAGTTGTAAGGATTATTATATCTTATACTGATTATGTTAAACGTGTAGTCTGGAACGAAAACTAAAATCAATGAATATTCTTTTTTTAACACTTGCTGATTTTCGCTCTATTGAAGATAAAGGTATTTATCAGGATCTTTTACGTGTTTTTAGAAATGAAGGTCATGCAGTTACTATTGTAAACCCAGTGGAAAGAAGAAAAAAAATAGGTACGAACTTAAATACCAATCACGGAATAAATCATCTTCAAGTAAAAACCTTAAATATTTCCAAAACTAATATACTAGAAAAAGGTTTGGCTACAGTGGCAATTGAATATCAGTACTTAAAAGCTATAAAAAAATATTTTTTAGATATAAAATTTGATTTGGTCTTATATTCCACACCCCCAATTACTTTTTTTAAAGTAATTAAATATATTAAAGATAGAGATAATGCCTTTGCCTATTTATTATTAAAAGATATTTTTCCTCAAAATGCAATAGATATGGGTATGATGAAAAAAGGAGGATTGCTTCATAAGTATTTTGAAAAAAAAGAGAAAGAGCTCTATGCAATATCAGATACCATTGGTTGCATGTCTGAAGCTAATAAGCAATTCATAATTGAAAACAACACTAACCTTTCTACGGAAAAAATAGAAGTAAATCCTAATACTATTAGCCCTATTTTCATTAAGTATAATAATCAAGAAAAAAGAGAGGTTAAAAAAAAGTACAACATTCCTTTAGATAAGATTGTATTCGTTTATGGTGGTAATTTGGGTATTCCTCAAGGTATTGATTTTTTAATTGAAACAATTGCTACTCTTAATGAACCTTCAGCGCATATTTTGGTGATTGGCAATGGTACTCAATATAACAGGTTGAAAAATTGGTTCGATGATAAAAAACCATCAAATGCCACTTTGTTTAATAAACTTCCCAAAACTGAATATTCTGCTTTACTTGCTGCTTGCGATGTTGGCTTAATATTTTTAGATAAAAGATTTACTATTCCGAATTTTCCTTCCCGACTATTGGCATATCTAGAAATGAAAAAACCAGTATTGGCAGCAACCGATGTAAACACAGATATTGGAAGAGTAATCGAGTCTGCAAATTGCGGTTACTGGGTCGAAGCTGGAAATCTTATAAAAATCCAGAATATTATCTCAAAATTATGTAATGATAATTTAATTGAAATGGGGGAAAATGGATGGAGGTTATTACAAAAAGAATATTTGGTAGAACGAAGCTATAAACTAATATCGGAAAAAATAGATGTATAAACTTTTTATCAAACCCTTTTGTGATTTCCTAGTTGCTTTAATGGGATTATTAATATTATGTCCAATATTTATAATTGTTACTATTAGTCTTTTTTTTGCCAATAAAGGAAAACCTATTTTAATTAACCACCCTGGCTGGCAAAAAACAACCATAGAAAAAGAGAATTTAGGTTGTGTTTTACCAGAAAACCTTACTCAACAAGCGGTACAAAATTTCTGTAATTATCCTAAAGATATAGCTTTGCATGAACAGCAGAAATACAATGCGCACAAAGTTGCAAAAGAAAAATTTTCATTAGAAGTTGCTACAATTAAATATTTAAATATTTTAAAATGTATAAAAACTACATAAAACCACTAATAGACTTTTTCTTTGCCTTATTAGGGTTATTGCTACTAAGCCCTATATTTATTTTACTTTCTCTATTGGTTTGGAAAAAATTAGGAGCACCTATTCTATTTAAGCAAGAACGTCCAGGAAAAAATGGAATGCCTTTTTATCTATACAAATTTCGTTCTATGACGAATGACACCGATGATTTAGGAAACCTACTGTCTAATGAAAAAAGACTAACTAAATTTGGTAAAAAATTAAGATCTACAAGTCTAGATGAATTACCAAGTTTACTAAATGTACTGAAAGGTGATTTAAGTCTAGTAGGGCCTAGACCTTTACGGATGAGGTATCTTCCTTATTTTTCTACAAAACAAAACACTAGACATACTGTAAGACCTGGTATTACAGGTTACGCTCAAGTCAATGGTAGAAGCAATTTAGATTGGGATACAAAGCTAAACATGGATGTATATTATGTAGAAAACATAAGCTTATGTCTAGACATTCGAATTTTACATAAAACTTTTATTAATGTTCTTTTTAAGAAAGATACTACTCCTAATAACTCTAATTTCGAAATGCCGTTTGATGAATATGTAAAGAATAAAAAAAATGCGTAAACAAGATCAAGAACTTTCAAAAAAATATAAAAAAAATAAACGTTTTGAACATGTAGTATCATCATTGAATGAGCAACTGTTTCATTCTCAACAAAATATCTTAGAAAACCTTGAAGAAAAGCACCCTAGTATACACATTTTAGGCGCACCAAGATCTGGAACCACACTTTTGTCCCAGTTAATCCCATCTTATTTACCGGTTGGTCACATTAATAACCTTATAGCCACATTTTGGAAAGCTCCCATATATGGAATCGAACTTTCAAAAAAACTTATCCAACAAGAGTACCAAAGTAATTTTACATCAGATTTTGGAAGGACCTCCGCTATAAATGAACCTCATGAGTTTGGCTATTTTTGGAATTATCATTTACAATATGATGATTTGACACAAAAACTTAAAAGCCACGAAAAGAATATTGACTGGCTTCAATTATCAACGGTCATCAAAAACATGACACATAGTTTTCAAAAACCTATAGTATTTAAATCTTTTTTATTAGGCTTTCATGCTAAGTTATTTTATGAAACTTTACCTAAAAGTTGTTTTATCTATGTAAAAAGAAATATTGTGGATAATGCACTCTCTATAATTAAACTACGTGAAAAACTAAATGGAGATAAAAATTTATGGGGCTCTATTAAACCAAAACAATATCCCCAATTAAAAAATTTAACCGTTTATGAACAAGTAATAGGTCAAATTTTATGTTTAGAACATGAATATTTAGAACAATTAGAAACAATACCTCAAAAAAATAAGTTAATCTGTAACTATGAAGATATTTGTAATGATCCTACTTCTTTTTTAGAAATGGTAAACCAAAAGTTTCTTACAAACAGCGAGATTCCAATAAAGAACATCAGTCCATTTAAGATAAATAAGAGACAAATTAATGTAGATGACAAAAAAGAAATTTTAAGTGCAATAGATAAAATACATAACTTATACCCAAATTTGAAAACTATATAAAGTAAATGGAAGCTATACCTAATTTTAAAATAATAACCACAGATAATCCCCAATGGAATGAACTTGTTAAAAAATCCAAAATATATGATTTTCACCATACTCCATGTTACCATGCTTTAGAAAAAAAAGAAAAAGAGTCTCCTCTGCTTTTTGTTGCTGAAAGCACTCAAGAAAATATATGCTTGCCACTTATTATAAAAAAAATACCTAAAACGCAATTATATGATGCAACCTCAGTATATGGGTACGCAGGGCCTATAGCAAATAAGCCGATAGACCAGCTTTCAAAAAATTTAATCATTTTTTTTAAAAAAAATCTCTTAGATTTTTTTATAGAAAACAATATAATAAGTGTTTTTTCGAGATTACATCCTATTTTTAAGCAATCTAATTTATTTGAAAAATTTGGAACTGTAATAGACTTAAATAAAACAATAGCCTTAGACCTTACACTCAGCCCACAAGAACAAAGAAAAGATTATAGGAAATCTAACAAGTCTGAAATTAATCAATTAAAAAAGAAAAAAGGATATACAGTTACAGAGGCAACCAAAGAATTTCAAATAGAAGAATTTGTTTCTATTTATCACGAAAATATGTCTCGAGTTAACGCAAAAGATTATTATTTTTTTAATCTAAAGTATTTTAAAAGTTTACTTAACAACCCATGCTTTAATTGCAAACTATTAGTTGCAATCAAGGATGATAAAATTACTGCTGGAGCTATTTTTACTATTACCAAGTCTATCATGCAGTACCATTTGGCTGGGACAAGAGAAGAGTATTTTAGAGATACTCCTATGAAGTTAATTTTAGATGAAGCTAGACTGATAGGAAATGAAATGGGGTTACAATACTTGCATTTAGGAGGAGGTGTTGGGGGTAGTGATGAAGATTCACTCTTTCGGTTTAAGTCAGGTTTCTCAAAAAACTTTTTTCAATTTAGTGTTTGGAACTTAATTGTAGATAAAGAAGAATATGATAAGCTAGTTTTGGAAAGAAAAGTTAAAAAAGAAGATTATCCAAACTTCTTCCCTTTATATAGAGCAAACTAATAGTTAAATTAATGCTTATTCCTTTCCAAGTTTTTTTAAAACGAACTATCGATTTTTTATTCTCTTTTGTAGGAAACTTGCTATCATTACCTTTAATAATATTAGCATTAATTATAAGTAGTCTTGAGACGAGAAAGTGGGGTATATACTCCAGTACCCGCATTGGTCAAAACGGAAGACCCTTTACCATGTGGAAAATAAGAACAATGAAGAATATTGAAGGATTAGATACAACGGTAACTACTAGCAAAGATCCTCGTATCACCCCATTTGGTCAATTTTTACGCCGGACTAAACTTGATGAACTGCCGCAATTATGGAATGTTATAAAGGGAGATATGAGTTTGGTAGGCCCTCGCCCTGATGTACCCGGATTTGCAGATACATTGATAGGTGAAGATAGAATACTACTTAGCGTTCGTCCAGGAATTACAGGACTTGCAACTTTGGCATATCGGGATGAGGAACAACTTTTAGCCAAACAAAAAGATCCAGAACAGTATAATAAAGAGGTAATTTGGCCAGAGAAAGTTCGGTTAAATAAGTATTATATTGAACATTACAGTCTTTGGTTGGATTTTAAAATTATATATAAAACGATTTTTGGAGGTAATATTTCCGTTTAGAAATATTTAAAAAGTATAACTATAACTTAATCCAACCCCTGATTTATCATTTTGCTCGTCATTATAATCGTAACCAAATTCTAACGATACTTTTCCTAGTTTTTCAAAATTATATGTTGTTTTTAAAAAAACATATGCTCTATTTTCTTTAGATGAAAAAGGTTGAGAATATGAACCGAAATTTTCAGAAACAGAAATTTTTCCTAAAAGATCAATATTTTTAATAGAACCCAACATTCCTATATGAGCTCCTCTTATCCTATTGTTTTCGATTAATTGAGTAATTGATGTATTATCAAAAAAAGGAAATCCTATAATACTTTTATCATAGCGCCATCCAGTCATATAAATTCCATTGTTAAAATAATTATCGCGACCGCTACGCCCAAATCTCCCACTTTGGCTTACTGTTTGAAAATATTCCAGTACGATTCCTTTTAAAAACCCTGTATAGTCTTCTTGATTTGGTTTGTAATAAAAACCCCAAATTCCATCAGGAAAGTTTTTTAAGGCTGTTCCTGAGCCATCTTCAAATGGATGTTGGTGGTAGAGTTTAAATTCCCCTATTGTCGGTGCATATGTATATTCCAGATTATAAATGCCTAAATGATTACCTAATGCATTTAATCTTTCGTTATCGTTTGTACTCTCTAATGAATTTTTTGCAAAAAAAACATTTAAAAAATCTGAAAATGCTTGTTTTTGTTTTCCGAATTCTGGGGAAGTGCCTCCCCATTGAGCATAATGCTCAATCCCAAATCTAAGCGTGCTTTTATTGCCTATACCCCAATTTATGTATAGTTTTTTATAGTGAATCATCGTATTCTTGGTAACACGATTATCATTCAATTCGTAGTGCCCTATTCCTCCTTCTATTCCAAAATTTTCAAATATTGAAATAGGTTTTGTTGTTTCAACTAAAACTCCAGGGATGGCTCGTGCATTTCCGGAAATTAAAAAGTTGTTATCAACTACTGAGAGTCCTTGAAAACGATCCTCCGAGTTTTTTGCCCCTACGATTGCTCGTAACCAAGTGTTTTCAAATTGTATGTATACTTCATCTCTTTGAAGCCTGTCTTCTACTCCATTGCGAAGAAAAAAACTAACTCCGGCAGATAGTTTTGCTTTGTTATTTTCAGAATAATCATATAAAACTTTCGTTCCGCCTTGAAAAATTCCATCGGTTTGTGAGGATAGTGCTCCGTTTTTATTGGTAATCATCCAAAAGGGAAGTTCATCTTCGGTAGAATAATATCCTGATGTTGAGAGGGTGGTTTCAAATTCTACTTGAGAAAGACCCGCTGTTGTTGCCGTTAAAAAAATGAGGAGTGTGGAAACTTTTGAAACAAAGTTCATAGATTTTTTGTCTTTGATAATTTATAAGCTTACTTCTTTTGTGCTTTTATTTTCAGAAGTTTCATCTAAGCTTTCAAATTCAGAATTTTTACTGATAAATTCAGGTACTAGTTTTTTTAATTTCTTTACAAGATCTGTATCATCATAACGCAGTGCTGCTTCAACTATTTTAAATACTCTTCTATCTACAAAATCAAAATCTTTGGTAACTTCTTTACCAATCATAATTTTTTCATGATGTGTAGGCAGTGCTTTACTTGTATCACTTATCAACTCTTCATATAGCTTTTCTCCGGGCCTTAGTCCGGTGATCTTAATTTCGATATCTTGATTGGGCTTAAAACCTGCCAATTTAATCATCTTTACAGCTAAGTCCATTATTTTTACGGGCTCACCCATATCAAAAATAAAAATTTCTCCTCCTTTACCCATTGCACCAGCTTCTAATACCAATTGGCAAGCTTCGGGAATGGTCATAAAATATCTAATAATATCTGGGTGAGTGATGGTGAGTGGTCCTCCTTTTTCAATTTGCTTTTTAAATAATGGAACAACGCTTCCATTTGAGCCTAAAACATTTCCGAAGCGAGTGGTAATGAATTTTGTTTTGCATTTTTTCCCCTCTTTGTCTGTATGAAAATTTCTAGCTTGTACGTACATTTCGGCAGCACGTTTTGAAGCTCCCATTACATTACTAGGGTTTACCGCTTTATCGGTTGAAACCATTACAAACCTTGAAACTTTATAAGTTACGGCAAGGTCTGCTATATTTTTGGTTCCGTAAATATTTGTGATAATCGCTTCTGGAGAATTTTCTTCCATTAAAGGAACGTGCTTATAGGCAGCTGCGTGGTAAATTACGTTGATATTGTTGTTTGAAAACAATTTGTTTAACCTACGCCTATTTGTAACATCACAGATAATAAATTTGAAATCCACATCGGGATGTTTACTTAACAACTCAAGCTGTAAGGTGTGCATTGGTGTTTCGGCTTGATCTAATACCAATACTTGTTTTGGGCTAAAATGAGCTAATTGTCTAACAATTTCACTTCCTATAGAACCAGCTCCGCCTGTAACTAATATTACTTTACCTTTTAATTGTTTTGATTTTTCTTCATCGTGTAATTTTATAGGTTCGCGTTCTAATAAATCTTCAATTTGAAGGTTTTTTACTTGTTTAGCTACCGATGTATTTTCACTCCAGTCTAACACCAAAGGAGAATTATAGACCTCAATATTATTTTCAAGGCAGTCTTCTACCATGTCATACTTTTGTTTGGAGGTCAAGGAGTTTCCAGATAAAATAACGGCTGTTGCATCTAGACTTTTAACAGCTTCACTTAATTTACCTTTTATTTTAACTACAGGTTTTCCTAAAATCAATAATCGTTTGTCTGAAGCTTGTGTAGAAGCAAAACCTTTTATTTTGAAACGTTGCGGATGCTCAATATCGAGTGCAGCAGCGATTGATATAGCATTTTCGTCAATTCCAACAATTACAGCATTTTCTGAAGTAATTCCTGTTTGATGGATTTTAAAATACTCATAGAGTTGTTTTACCGCTAATCTAAACAGAAATAAAAATGTAAATGAAAAGAACGAGTAAACTACTAATGCAGAGGTTAAGAATATTTTTTCAGAAACTATAGATAACACAACAAGGTTGATAATCAATAGTACTAAAAAAGTGCTGGCACTTGCCAAAAACAATTTTAAAGCATCCATAAAGGATGAATGACGTATTAACCCTGCATAGGTTTTATATAACAACATAAAACCAACATTGATACCTAACACAAGGACTATTTGTTGCCAAGCTGAAATAAGCTGCAAATGATTAATGTGAAGGTCTCTAAGCGTAATTACAGTTAGTACAATAGAGCAGACAAGGAGGAAAATGTCGATACCTAATACCAACCACCTGGGTAGGTATCTAACATTACGGATATCCAACCTGCTTTCTTTGGAAGAAAGAATAAGCTTTAAAGCTCGAAATATTTTGTTTTTCATACTACATTATCAGTTAATAAAGTGGGGAGTTATTAACTAAAATACGTTCTCACAGCATTTTCGATTCTATCCTTTTGTGAATCAGATAAATTTGATCCTGAAGGCAAGCACAATCCCTTTTTAAATATTTTTGAGGCCGTATTGTCTCCATAAAATTTGGCCCCATCATATACAGGTTGCAAGTGCATTGGTTTCCACAAAGGTCTACTTTCTATGTTAAATTTTTGCAAAAATAATCGTAAATTTTCAATAAATGGTTGATTATCGGGTTTTTCGTACGTTATAGCCGTTAACCAATGATTACTATAATAATCTGAATTCGGTTCAGAAAACACGTTGATGCCATCTATTTCTTTAAATAGATTTTTATAAAATTTGTTGTTATTCCGTCTTAATGCTACGTGTTTATCAAGAACTTCCATTTGTCCTCTTCCTATACCTGCAACTATATTACTCATACGGTAATTATACCCTATTGTTGAATGTTGATAGTGCGGTGCCGCATCTCTAGCTTGTGTAGCTAGAAATATAGCCTTCTCTTTTGTCTCTTTATCTCGACATACCAAGGCTCCTCCTCCAGAGGTTGTAATGATCTTATTTCCGTTGAACGATAAAATAGAAAAATCACCAAACGTACCACACTTTTGATTTTTATATGAAGAACCTAATGCTTCGGCAGCATCTTCAATTAAATAAACATTGTGTTTTTTACAAACAGCTTCAATTTTATCAATTTTTGCTGGCATACCGTATAAATGAACAGCAATTACAGCTTTTGGCTTTTTCCCTCTTTTTATTCCGTCGAGAATTGCTTCTTCTAAAAACTCTGGTGACATATTCCAGGTTTCTGCCTCACTATCAACAAAAACCGGTGTAGCTCCCATATATTTTATAGGATTTGAGGAACCACAAAAAGTAAAGGTTTGGCATAATACTTCATCTCCTGCTTCTACTCCTGCCATATCTAATGCCAAATGTATAGCACCCGTACCCGATGAAACACAAGCAACGTGGGCGTCTTGACCTAAGTAGGTTTCTAGATCGTTTTCAAAACCGGTTACATTAGGACCTAAGGGCGCGATCCAATTTTCAGCAAAAGCCTCATTGATGTAGTTTTGTTCTGTACCTCCCATATGAGGTGAAGAAAGCCATATTTTATCTTGCATGTTGTGTAATTAGAGCTCTAATTTAAATTTTAAAATAGTTTCCCAAAATTTAACGATTATAGATTAAGTTACGGAAAGAATTTGATAAATTTTTAATAGATGTATTGAGGACAAATTTATAAAACTCTTCTAGCTTAAATTGTCTTTTTTCAAGAGATTCTTGAGATAAAAGAATTATTTCATTTATGTTTTTAACCCAAATATCTGGTTTTAAAGGTAAAATCGTGTTTAAAACATAATCGTTGGCACCCTGCCAAGGCAATCCGTTACTTCCAATTACCGGTGTATTGTTTTCAATAGCCTCAAAAAAAGAATAACAAAAACTTTCTGATATGGAGGGAATTACGGCCAAATCTATTTGCTGATAAACCTCAGCAAGTTGATTGTAAACATACGGTCCTTTAAAGAAAACCCTGGATTCTAAGCCTTGATTTACAATTAACCTATCCAATTTTTTCTTATATACCATTTCAGTTTCTACCCCATAGATATGAAATATTATATGGTGGGGCAAATGAGGCATTATATTTATAATAAATTCAATATTTTTTATGGAAGCTATTCGTCCTAAAAAACCAATTATAAAACTGGAAGATTGTGAATTTTCAAGTTTAGTACTTAAAAATGTATTCTTTAATGGGTCTGCAAAAATTAAACTTTTAAAGCTTTTAAAAACTGAATAAGAGTGTTTTTTTTCCTCTTCTGTTGAATAATGAATATAAACCGGCTTTTGTGTTACTTTTAATAGCAATTTATACAATTGTAAATAAGCGCGTTTTTTCAAATTTATAGAGCCTGAAAGCAATTGACCTCTTGTGCTTATTAAAATTGTAGTTCTCTTTGAATAAAGTAAGGTAAGAAGTGGGATAAAAGAAGACGGGATACTATAAACCGAATTTATCCAAACTATTTCACTTGAGTTTAAAATAGGTAAAAGTGTGCTGTACTTAAATTGCTGTACAGTGACAATCTTGTGATTTTTTACGCTATCTTCAATTGCAGTGTTTTTGACGTCTGTGTATTCAGTTATGATTTGAATAGCATACTTTTCTTTCAAGAGATCACAAACTCCAATTATGGACTGTAAAGGACCATCTGAACCACCACCGGGTTTATGATAAGGCAGTAAAATACTAATCATCATAGTTTTTAAAGAGGTCTTAAATATAGCTTATATCGCATCATATAAAGATAAATATGTGTTGGAAATTGTATCCAAATCATAAAGTCTACTATTCTCTATCCCTTCAGCAATCTTTTGTTGGATAAATTCATTGGTATACAATTTTTTAAATCCATTTTGAATTTCTTCTACATCTTTTGGATTAACAAAAATCGCCTCTTTTGCCACAGTTGTAAGTGGTTCTATATTTGAAGTAACTACAGGCAGCCCACATGCTTGGGCTTCAATAATAGGTAAACCAAATCCTTCTGCTTCTGAAGCAAAGTAAAGAACATCTGTTGTGTTATATAATTCAAACAACAAATCTTCATGTACTGATGAATAGACTTTAGATTTATCGGCAATTTGATGCTTTTCAATTAACCTATTTATAGATTTGGTCTGTGAATGAACAAAATGGTATTGACAATTCATATTCTTTGTTGTCTCAATCAACCGTTCATAATTTTTGGATGCTTTTGAGCCAATTTGTAAAATTTGCATTGTTTTACTTTCTGAAAAAATACGTTTTCTTACCTGTAGTTTATCTTTAGGTATCACCAAAGGGTTAGCAATAACTTTCACCTTTGTTTTTGCAGTTGGAAAAAAACGTAATAAATCATCTTTTGTATTTTCTGAAACTACAACAATATTTGTACTAAAGTAAATTGGCAACGTATAATACAACGTATCATAAACTATTTTCTTTATTCCCTTAAAGCTTTTATAATGGTGAAAATCGTGTATGGTTAATACTCTTTTTTGAAACGGAAATGCCATAATCATATAATGGCAACCTCCTGTCACGTGAATTATATCGTTTCTTCTAAACAAAGACTTGAAAAAATGTATCAAGAAACAAAACACATCGTAATTATGGTTTAAAATCAATGTATTAAACCTGAAAGAAGATAGATTTTGTTTAGCTAATGTGCTGTAAATTGACGTATAGACTTTTTCGATACTATAGTTACCTACATTCCTTTTTCTGAATACAAACAAAACTTTTTTTGAGCTCATTATTGCATTCTTTTAAGGTTGAATCGTTTTAACATCCCTACTTGTTTTATGAGGTAGTTTTTTGAGTCAAGAGATATAAATACATATTGATAATAGAGCAAACAAAAAACGATTGTAGAAAGCGCACAAATAACCCAAAACGAAATGTTTATTACATTTAGATATAATAAAAATGTAATGTATAACACGGTAAAGAGGTTTAAGTAAAAACGTATTTTATTGTTTAAATCCGGTGAAAAAACTTGAAATGATTGATAAGGTAGATAGATTGCATTAACGATTAATTCAGATAAAAACATAGCAGATAAAACACCATACAACCCATACGGTTTGAAGGTTATTATAGCTACCAAAAGAATGACAGCTCGTAAAATTGAAGTTGTCAAAACTACTTTTGATTTATTAATACTAGAGAAAAATGTAAAAATAATTTTACCATAATTTTGAACTAGTAAAATAACGATTAAAGAGCTATATAACACAAGGTTAAATGTGAGCTTACCTTTAGTCCAATATCCAAATAATTGTTCAATAAAAGTAAGCGAAATTAAATATCCTATAATTAATACACTCGCAGTACTCAGCCAATATATTTTAAAAACATCTTGTATTTTCTGAAATTTTTTCTGAATATATAAATTTATCAATTCCGGATTGAGAGGTATACTTATAATCTCGCCAATTTTTAATCCAATATTGACAATCGTTCTGGTAGCTACAAACAACGGAAGAAAAGAAACTCCCATTAGTATTGAGATAATAAGTACAATCCCATCGTTTCGTAAGCGTTCTAAAAAATTACTTACCACAAATGGAATTGATTTTTTAAAATTTAAAAATCCTGTTTTAAAAGTTCCGTATTGCCACCAAGGGTAAAGATCTGGCAGTGTCTTTTTTAAGGAAAGTAACACACAAATTGAAAACACAGTTTTCACGCAAACCCAAACAATTGCGAGTTTAATAAGTGACAAACCCCATACTGCAACTCCTGCCAATATTAAAAAATCAAGTAACCGTTCAACGGTTGCAAACTGAAATGATTTATAGATTAACCCAAAAGGGTTTAGAGTTTTTACAACAATTCCTTTAAAGGATCCTATTACCATTCGGTATACAAAAAGAATAGCCAAAACCATCGTAATTGTTGTATCGTTTATGTCTGTTTTTAAAATAATTTGTAATAATCCGCTTTTAAAAAGACAATAAACGATAGCCAATTCAAACACACCCGTTAATAAATTGGCTCGTAAAGCAGAACCTAGTACATTTTTGGCTTCTTCAGGATTTGAGTTTATAAGTGCGTTAAATTTATTTCCAATATATGTAGCGTGGCCATATTCTAGTACCTGAATGATATTAAAAATACTGAAAAGCGCAATCCAAGCTCCATAAAATTTTAAATCCCAATACGTTAACAGAATAGGAATTAACAATACAGAATACAAAGTATGAATGACTGTGTGTATTGTTTTATACCTAAACGATTTAAAAAGCATTGTTGCCATTATCTAATGCTACTTTACTTGAAGTAAAAATCTTGAAATACAGATTTAAAAATTGATGAAGTAATATTCATAAAATCTTGCCACAAATTAAAAAAAATACCCAAACCGGTCTAAATCTTCTTTAAAAACGTCTGATATGATTTTTTTTGAAACTTCAGAAAATTCATCCTTATAATTGAAATTCTCTGTTTTTTTCTTCCAAACCAGTGGCTTAGCCGAAAATTTAGTTGCCAAGGTTTTATAATCCTTTTGTAGAGATTCAAATTTGATAATGTTAAGTGAATAGGCTTCAGCACCTACTAACCATTCACTTTGTGGAATAAACATAATTTCTCTATCACGATACGCTACATCTTTTTCTAAAAATACTTTTTTTACCCAATCATCAAAGGATATTGGGTGCGTTTTCATTTTGTTTTGATTGGTTTGTATACGGTAGTAATATTCTGAAACGACTTTATCAAACGGATTGCGAATGGCTGTCCATACTTCAAGATCTTCAGGAAATGATTCATTAAACTTTTTTTTATATAACTTTTTATAAGCAGAAAATGTATGATGAGCTTCTGTTATTTCAAGGCTATTGGCAATAGATGAGCCAGCAGTCCTATTTATATGAATAAACAAGGGTTTTTCACGGGTTTTAATCTGCTCTAAATAAGTATTTAATAATTTAGGACGCACCCAAAGGTCTAAATATAGTTTTTGATATACGCCCCATTTGCTATAAAACATATCCCAATTGTTTTATGAAAGGTTCGCAGAGTTGTGAATAGGTATGTTTTTCTTTTTGTGTTAAAGAACTCCAATCTAGGGCTGATAGATTAATTGGTTTCCCTTTTAAACTTGCTTTTACAACCTGTCTCACTTTATATCTTGTAGACGTATTTTTATTTGGAAGTGAGAAAGAGCTTACTTTTGAAGTATCTATTCCTAAATAAGTTACAAAAGTTTTTAAAGCAACCGAATTTTTTGTCAATTCTTCAAACCTAAAAAAGGGATCATTACTTTCCAAAATATATGAGTGAGCTTTTTTGTAGTACCAGCAAAGCTTTTCAAAGCGAGACGCGGCACTCCAAGATTCTGAAAAGGGATCATCATCACTTGGGTATTGATTGATTATATAATCGTCTTCAGTAAACAAACTACGTATGTAAACGCTTTCTAGATAGGTTTTGGGGTGACGTACGATAAATACTTTGGTCCAACCTAAATTATGGAGTTTCTGAGCGTTTGCAAATCGCAAATAAGGATTAACCTCTATGTAATATTCTGTAGTATTCTTTTCGGCAATAGAATCTCTTTCTTCTAGGTATGAGTTTGTAATAGTAGAAAACTCTTTGAGTTGTGACAAAAAAAGAAAAGGAAGGTCTTTAGCCCCTTCTCTATGATGAAAGCACGTTACATTAGGGATTGAGTTTAAAAAATATGATAAGCTCTTAGTACCAGTCCTACCTATAGAGGTTATAAGAATCTTTTTCATATTTTTAAAAGTAATGTCTTTACAAAATCATCCCTGCTGCTACAGTTTCGTTTGTAAGTGTATCAACTAATACAAAGCTTCCTGTATTTCTATTATCTCTATACTCATCAATCATTAATCTGCGTGTTGTTCTAATAGTTACGCGAGCAATATCGTTCATATTTAAGCTCTTATCCTCTTCATCTCTATCATATGTGTTAATGTCAATTTTATACAACACATCTTTAATCATCGCAGTTTGTTCATTAGAAGTATGTAGAATAGTGTATTTTGCTCTAGATTTTGCAGAATCATTATTTAACCAGCAAATCATTGCACTAAATTCTTGCTCGGCTTCAGGTCTATTGTTAACCTTAACAATCATATCACCACGACTCACGTCGATATCGTCTTCTAGCGTAATTGAAACTGACATAGGAGCAAAAGCCTCTTTGATGGGACCATCATAAGTATCAATAGATTTAATTTTTGATGTAAATCCTGAAGGCATTACAGCTACTTCATCATTGGGTCTAAAAATTCCACTTGCAACTCTACCTGCATATCCGCGGTAATCAATAAAGCCATCACTTTGTGGTCTTAGTACTGTTTGAACAGGAAAACGAGCATCAATTTTATTTATATCACTGCTTATGTGAATATTTTCGAGTGTATGAAGTAATGGTGCACCTTGATACCAATCCATATTTTCTGAACGGTTTACTACATTATCTCCCAATAAAGCAGAAATAGGTAAAAATCGAATGTCTCTTACATAAAGCTTTGATGAAAATTCTTCAAATTGTGTAATGATATCGTTGTACACTTTTTCAGAAAAATCAACCAAATCCATTTTATTAACACAAACAACAATGTGAGGGATTTGTAACAACGAAGCTATAAAAGCGTGTCGCTTGGTCTGCTCTATTACTCCATTACGAGCATCTATTAAAATCAATGCTGCATTTGCGGTAGAAGCTCCCGTTACCATATTACGGGTGTATTGAATATGACCTGGAGTATCAGCAATTATAAACTTTCGCTTTGGTGTTGTAAAATAACGATAAGCTACATCAATAGTTATACCTTGCTCTCTTTCATCTTTTAAGCCATCTGTAAAAAGTGCTAAATCAACTCCTTCATGTCCTTTACGCTTACTTGTTGTTTCAACAGCTTGTAATTGATCTTCAAATATTGCTTTACTATCATACAACAACCTTCCTATCAAGGTACTTTTACCATCGTCTACACTTCCTGCTGTTGTAAATCGTAATAATTGGTTTTCGTTAATTTCCATCGTAATCTCTGCGCTTTAATTTTTTTAAAAGTATCCTTGTCGTTTTCTGTCTTCCATTGAAGTTTCACTGCGTTTATCGTCAGTACGATTTCCACGCTCGGTTTGTTTCATTGCAGAAACCTCAAGTGCAATTTTTTCTAGTGTATCTGCATCAGA
This sequence comes from Marixanthomonas sp. SCSIO 43207, assembly GCF_019904255.1. Classification (GTDB taxonomy): domain Bacteria; phylum Bacteroidota; class Bacteroidia; order Flavobacteriales; family Flavobacteriaceae; genus Marixanthomonas. The sequence continues at coordinate 2,112,587 of NZ_CP063203.1, read as the reverse complement.
TTCTATGCCTCCGGTAATTGTTATATCTCCTAGCGTTCTGAATCTTACTTTTTTAGTAACAACTTCTTCGTCATCCTCAAGTTTTAAATGTTCTGAAACAGGAATCCAAGAATCATTACGCCATACCACTTCGCGTTCGTGTGCGAAATATAAAGAAGGAATCTCAATATTTTCTCTTTGAATATAGTTCCAAACATCCATCTCGGTCCAATTGCTTATTGGAAACGCTCTAAAATGTTCTCCTTCAAAATGTTTACCGTTTAAAATATTCCAAAGCTCGGGACGCTGATTTTTAGGGTCCCATTGTCCAAAATCATCTCTATGAGAGAAGAAACGCTCTTTTGCACGAGCTTTTTCTTCATCACGGCGTCCTCCTCCTATGGCACAGTCTACATTATTGTTTTCAATTGCATCGAGTAGCGTTGTTATTTGCAATGCATTTCTAGTTGCGTTTTTGCCTTTTTCTTCGGCAACTCTTCCTTGATCTATTGATTCTTGCACAGAACCAACAATTAATTGTGCATCTAACTTTTTAATAAGATCATCCCTAAACTGAATAGTCTCCGGGAAGTTATGACCTGTATCAACGTGCATTAAAGGAAAGGGAATTTTGGAAGGGTAAAAGGCCTTTTTTGCCAAATGAGTTACCAAAATAGAATCTTTACCTCCTGAAAACAGGATTACCGGGTTTTCAAATTGAGCCCATACTTCTCGCAATATATAGATTGCTTCAGACTCTAATTCGTCCAGATAATTTAAATAATACTTACTCATAGTTTGTTATAGTTCTAGTTTGGGTTGTATTTTTTTTATGATATTATCAACAGCTTCGTCTATTGTTGTTTCTGTTGTATCTATTCTTATATCAGGGTTTTCGGGTGCTTCATAAGGTGCGTTGATGCCTGTAAAATCTTTAATCAATCCTTTTCTAGCTTTTTTATATAACCCTTTTACATCTCTTTTTTCACACTCCTCTATTGGTGTGTCTATGAAAATTTCGACAAAGTTAACATCTTTAACCGTTTTTCTTACGCTTTCTCTATCCTTTTTATATGGAGAAACAAATGCTGCTAAAACAACGATCCCTGCATCAATGAATAAAGAGGCTGTTTCGGCAATTCTGCGAATATTCTCGGTGCGATCTTCAGGTGCAAAACTTAAATCGTTATTAAGGCCTTTGCGCACATTGTCTCCATCCAAAGTATATGTATGGATTTTATTAGTATACAGTTTTTGTTCAACTGCATTGGCAATGGTTGATTTTCCTGACCCGGACAAACCTGTAAACCAAAGCAAAACCGATTTATGGTTTTTTAAACTAGCACGCTTTTCTTTATTTATTTTAAAGTTATGTGGAATTATGTTTTCTTCCATAATGAGTTTTATTTTCTTAAAAAGAAGTTTCTAATTTTTCCTAAAGGTAATCGCAGCCACAACCTTTCATGAATGTAGTATAGAATAAATTTTGAAACCAGCTCTGTAATTGCTACAAATAAAGCAATTTCATCAAATGAGTTCAATATTACTCCAGAAATTATAAATGTTCCGGTTGTAGCAATTATGCGCCATGAAATGGTTTTATATAGAGTTTGCCGAGGGTTTACCTCTTTTCCGTATAGAATTTTTTGCCATATGCGTTCGTGCACATAATATACTGCCAGTTTGATAAAAAATTCAAAAAAGCCAATTTTTAAAGCGCTATCTATACTACAATTTCCGTTGAGGCACGTAATTAACAGTACAACGAGAATAGTATCTGCTGTTGCTATACAACGCCACGAAATTCCTTTTAAAATACTACGATAATGAGATTCTCGTTTGTATTGAGCCATAGTAAGCTTATTTAGCTTCGATTAGACACTAAAAACCAAGGGTTTAATAAATTTTCTTTATTATACTCTAATGGTTTATTTGCTGGCAAAGCTGTGACAGATATTCCTACGGCTTTACAAATTGCGTGTCCTGCAGCCGTATCCCACTCCATTGTTGGAGCATACCGAGGATATAAATCTGCTTTTCCTTCAGCAACTAGACAAAATTTTAAAGAACTTCCTTTTGAAACAATTTCTACTTCTTCTTTTTCTGAAATATTATTAATAAATTCTTTTGTTTCATCATTTAAATGAGAGCGACTTCCAACAATACGTGCTTTTGAAGCACTAGATGGTTTAATTTCACGAGCATTTGCTATAATTTCTGAAATAGGAGTTTGGTGTTTTTCCAATTCAATTTTATAGGCTTTCTCTTCTGAAACCTTAGTGAAATATAGTGTTTTAAAATCTGGAACATATAACGCAGATAAAATTGGTGCTCCATTTTCTACCAATGCTATATTTACGGTAAACTCACCGTTTCTCTTAATAAATTCTTTTGTTCCGTCAAGTGGGTCAACGATCCAGCATTGGTTCCATTCCTTACGCTCTGAATAAGCTACTTCCTTATTTTCTTCACTAATAATAGGAATGTTTGTCGTCTTAAGATGCGACATTATAATTGCATTTGCTCGTTTATCTGCAATAGTAAGTGGAGATTCATCTTCTTTGGTTTCTACTTCAAAGTTTGAAGCGTAAACGTTCATTATTTCTTCTCCAGCTTCTAGCGATGCTTGTATGGCGATGTGTAGTATATCCAAGATAGGTTTATAAAATGATTATTGTAATGGGAAAATTAATTTGTAATCTTCTTTTTAATTTCAGGGTAAAAATGTCTAAATAAAATATAAAGTGAGCCCAATATCAATCCAACCAATAAAAACTGAATGAGAATTAAAGGCTTCTTTGGGAATGATTCTTCCAAAGGAATGGTTGCTGGTTTTATAATTGTAAAAACAGGCGTGTCTTTTTTTACATTCAACTTTGCAGTTTCTAGTTCTCCCGCTATTTGAGAATAAATATTTGAAGACAAATTGTATTCTGTTTGTAACTGTTCTAATCTGTTTTGAGCTCTATTGCTTATTACATTTATATTTCGATCCTTATAACTTGCTAAGGTTGCTCTTTTATTAAAATAATCTTCCTCAGTTTCCTCAAAACGTTCGCTAATATATTTTAACTCTTGTCTGGCTTTTTTAATATTATATTCTATTATAAACTCTTGTAAGAGATTTTGAATATTATTTGTAAGCCGGGCAGAAGCTTCGGCTTCGGGGAATGTGGTTTTAATTTCTATATACCCGTCTACATCATTGATATTTACTGAAAAATTTGAGTACAAATAATCTAATTGTTGTTTTTCTTTCAGAGTTAAATAATAAGCAGATGAATCTCTTTTCTTTAAAGGCTTACCTTCTTCTGAACTTTTAAATAATTTAATAATTTTTCCTGGTAAACCAATAGTGTAACCCTTTACAGTACTCAATACACCGGGTTTTCTTAAATTTTCAAGATAATATGAAACGGTTACTAAACTGTCTCGCTCGTTAACCGGAATTTTAGATTCTAATAATTGTTTTTTGAACGGTGTACTTTCTACAATTAAAGGATATTGCATTGGTAAAATTACATCGGTGCCAGATTCTCCAACGTTAACACCAATTAAACTGGCAATCCCACTTATTTTTTTTCCTAGCTTTTTACTTGATGAAATTTGTGATACAAATACTGATGATGATGAGTATTCTTTTGGCAATAAAAATGCAACCAGTAATCCTAGTACTAGGAAAACAATTGCAAATTTTAGAATTACTTTTCTAGATCGATTTAAAATCTTTACAATTTCAAGTGTATCAACTTGAAAAATTGATTTTTCAGACGTTTTTTCGTTTTCCATACTACTGAAGTAATCTATCTATTAAAAGTCCTAACGTAGTAAGACCTGTACTTATTCCTATCACTTCTTGTGTTGTAAGCTTATTTCTATTTTCAGGTTTTGCAGGTACCAATATAGCAGCTCCCGGTTCTAATTTTGGATAACTTCTGAAAAATAAAAAATGCTTAGTAGATGCAATATCACCATTTGCATAAACTACATAGGTTTTTCCTTTTTTAGCATCGGTTGAAAAACCACCAGATTTACTAATGTAATCCTTAAGTGTCATTCCTTTTTCATATCTAACTAAAGAAGGTACCAACACTTCTCCTTCAACTTTTACAGTCTGCTTGGTTGATGGTATAATTAATTGATCACCTGTTTTAAGTACAAGGTTGTGTTTTGAGTCTTCATCATCAATAATATCTTGAAGGTTTATTCCAACTCTAAATTCTCTTCGGTTTTTAAGTGTATCGTCTTCACTACCGGTAACCTCTTCTTTTTCTGCCAAACCTTCAAAAGTTTCTTTTAAGGTTTCTTCTTTATAGAAAGGATTCTTTCTCACCAAGGTTGCGCCTTCAACAAAAGCATATTCTGTTACACCTCCTGCTCTATTTAATAAATCTGAAATTTTTTCATTTTTATTTTCAATCGTATAACTACCCGGGTAATTTGCTTCACCTGAAACAACTACCTTTATTTGCTCAGAAAATCCACGTAAATAACGTACTGAAACACGATCGTTGGGTTGTAACACAAAGTTTGAACCGTCTTCAAGAGTTAACTGGCCATTTGCTGAAACCTTGAAGTTTTTACTTAATGTTTCATAATTATCATCATCTACGCGTCTGTAAATATCAATCTTGCTTACGTTGGCAGCATCTGTAAAACCTCCTCCAACTAGAACAAGATCTTCAACTGTCATGTTTTGTACATAAGGGATGGTTTTAGGATTGTTTACAGCTCCATCGATTGTTAATGTGTAGCTTTCAGATAAATTGTATTTATTAAAAATTTCAACACGGTCATCAGGTTGCAATTGAATTTCTGTTTTACCTGAAAGTACTTCTGAAACTGAAAATGGAGTAGCTGTTTCTATCACTCCGTCATTGGTACTAAATAACAATCCTCTTTGTAAAAAGGCTTGATCGTTAACTCCTGCCGCTTTACTAATTAAATCTTTAACCGTAATACCTGGTGTAAACTCATATCTTCCAGGTCTATACACAGCACCTTCAATAGATATTTTGTTTTCAAACTTATCAATTACACTTTTTACAGCCAATGAGTCGCCATCTTGCAATGGGGTTTCTTTTTCGTTATCAACTAATATTTCTTTTACTACTTTTCTATCTCCTTCAATTCGTTCAAGTACAACTCGTTCTTTATAAGCATTTGAAGTAAATCCGCCTGAGAACAATAATAAATCATTTAAGGTTTCGCCAGCTTTCATTTCATATTTACCTGGACGTTTTACACTTCCTGAAATACCTACTCTTGAAATGTAAGGTGCAACAATTATTACATCTTGATCTCGTAAGGTTTTATTACCTATTTGAGAACCGTTAATTAAATAATCATACACATCAAAGAAAGTAATTTCTTCGCCGTTTCTTACCAACTTGATTTCTCTAAAAGTTCCTTGCTTGGTAGGACCTCCGGAGGCATATAAAGCATTTAACACCGTAGATAGTGCGCTTAAAGAGTACGTTCCCGGCACTTTTACTTCACCAATAATATTTACCTGTACAGTTCTTACATTTACTAACGAAATATTTAAAAACACCTTATAAGGACTACTATCTGAAGCATTAATTCCTGAATAAATTCGTTTTAATTTATTTTTAATTTTTGCTGAAGCTTCTTCCATTGTTAAGCCGCTCACATAGATAAGCCCAATATTTGAAATGCGTATAGCTCCCTCTCTATCAACTTCAACGCTATAATTGGTCTCGGCCGCTCCCCATAAGTTTATTGAAATCTCATCACCAGGTCCCAGTTCATAATTGGTTGGTGTAGCCAGATTCATATTGGGAGTAAATGAAATGTTTTGATTATTAAAAAAATCATACCCAAATAGTGGATCTTTTGTTACACCTTCTTTTATTTCATTTCCGGTGAAACCAAGTTTTGGAGTCTCGTCAATCTCACGCAAACTATCAATTTGTTTGCCTTCTAAAGATTTGGTTGAATCACCCATTTCATTGAGTCTTCTTTCTAATTCGGCAATTTGAGACGGTGAAATACCTCTAGAAGCAGCTATTGCTTTTAGTTGCTCCATAGTATAACCCTGAGCTTTTGCTTTTTGCCAGTAGGCTTGTATTTGCTCATCGGTTAAATCTTCAACATTTGAGGATAACACAGATGGGGAAGGAACTGTTTGAGCCTCAATAGACGGAACCGCTAAACAAAATAACACTAAGAAGAAAGTTATGGTTTGTTTACTAATTATATTCATTATTTTTATTGAAATATTTACTAGTGATGTTGTTCTTTATTGAACGCGCAAATATAACAAATCTTTATAGAGAATATTGCAATAATCTATAGAAATAAAGCCTTTGTTTTACATTATTAACAGTTGATTTTCAACGTTAAAAAAATTCTAAACTGTTCCTTTTAATTGGGTTAAACTCTTTCTATTTGTAAATTTGTTAAAAACAAAAAATAAACTATGAGCTATTTAAACTTAAATAAAGAAAAAACAACTGAAACTGCTAAAGAGCTAAATATTTTATTGGCAGATTACCATTTGTACTATCAAAAACTACGTAATTTTCATTGGAACATCGTTGGTAAAAACTTTTTTGATTTACACGAGAAGTTTGAAGAAATGTATGACGATGCTAAACTGAAAGTAGATGAAATCGCAGAGCGAATTTTAACCCTACGTTTTCAGCCGGTGAGTAATTATACAGATTACCTTGAGATGTCAAACCTTAAAGAATCTCCTTCACGAACTGAAGATTCAAAAATGGTAAAGATTCTTCTTGAAGATCACGGAAAAATTTTAACGCAAATGCGTAAAGTAATTGAAAAAGCAGATAAAGCAGAAGATGAAGGTACCATTGATATGATTGGTGCTTATATCGCTGATGTAGAAAAAATTAGTTGGATGCTTGATGCTTGGTCTATGAAGTCTAGCGACACACATCCTGAGGCTTAATTATAACAACATATAAGTAGAAAAGAGACCGTTATAAAACGGTCTCTTTTTTTTGTTAAAAATCAAATCCTAAACCAAAGACAATACGAGAGCCTTCAATAGAATTGAATATACTTGCAGAACCGCTTAAACCGCCACTACCATTAATCCATAAACCACCTCCATAGGAATTATGCCACTTTTCTGAATTGAAGTTTGGCGTCCAAACACGGCCTAAATCTGCACCTCCGTACAACCCAATTTGAATAGGAATTAAACCTAGGTTAAATTCATCAAAACTATATCGCACATCAGCACTACCTACCAAAGCAGATTTTCCGCTAAAACGTTCTTCTCGATATCCTCGCAGCCCGGTTTTTCCTCCGGCGTGAACAGCTTGGTAAAATTCAAATTGGTTACCAAAATTAAATTTTGCTTGAATATTAGTTTTTAAAACCCATTTTTTATTTGAAGTCAAACTATTATAAAACCCCAGTCGTGTATGTAAAAACCCAAATACTCGTTTTGTGTTTTTTACATTTCCGGTGACACCGGTATTAAGGTCAAACATCATACCTATTGTAGGGTTGCGAGGGTCGTCATAACTTCTGTAGTTATAAATACCTTCAATTGTTGAAAAGTAATCAAACTCTCCTTGTTGCGTTTCTCTATTGATGTTTAAAGGACCCGGAATAGTGCTGTTGACGCTAATAGCTTCAAATTTACCTTGAAGTTTAAAAAAGCTACCAAAATTTGAGTTGCGAAGCAAACCTGCTTTTGCCATAAGCGTTTGTACTTCTACTCTACTGTAATTGTCACCTAATGTATCTTCTAAGTTTTCAGACTCATTTCCGTAACCAAAATAATTGATAACATAACCCGAACTTGTAAATCGGGCTCCTAAACTTAAATTTAAGTTATTTCTAATGTTGGCTATTTCACCATCATAAACAAATTCAAAACTTTGTGTATCAAAAAAGTAAGCACCATTTAAACTATGTCTTCTAGAAAATGGGTTTTGTTGAAAACTATTTACTTGATAAACATACTGTAAACCAGTTCTGAAACCATCATCGGGGTTGTACCCTATTGCAGCAGCATAGCCATGTTGGTATTCAATTTTTTTACGATAATCATATGAGTTTAATGAATACACATTTGTTAAACGTAAGTTACCTCCATTTTTAACCTCAACGGTATTTTCTTTGTCTTCGTGATCATACACTTTTACTCGTTTTCCATTAATCAATCTATACGTATCATTACCATGCCCACCAATTATTCTGACAAACATTGGGTTGTTTCCGTCTCCAGTTACTTCAAAAATATCATCATCATCTAGACCATAGATCCATAATTGTTTGGTTTCTGAAGTTGAAAAAGTTCTATCAGCAACTAGCATTCCTCTATCATCTGAAGGAAAATTGTATGTTTTTACATTGGTTCTTCCGTCAGATAATCTTGTAATTTGAAAAAAATCTTTTTTGTTTGTTCCTTCAACTGTTTGTAAACTGGCTAAGTATGAATAATATCGTTCTGAGATTTCTACAAGATTATCTCGTCTTCCTTTTAAAGCCGTTTTAATATCTTCTAGGGATTGATTTGTAACTGATTGTGGTATTTTTGAAAAAGCTTCATCGATTAACGAATCTGAAATTGCGGTTTGCAAAAATTCTGCTGTGTTTAACCAATCTTGTTTTCCGGAGCGTTTTAAGAGTGCTCGGTCTAGAATGATACCTTCTTTATTAAACCATTGTAAATCTCTTAAAGTTTCGTTGTACACCTGCCTTTGATATGAAGAACCAAATAAAGATCTAGCAAAATCAAAAATATTGCCTTCAAAGCTAGCAAAGGCATCATCTCTGTTTTTAGGAATAGGTACATATACATTTACACTATCTCTATTGTAATATTCTGCCCAGCGCCAATGGCCCGGCTCTCTATCCCAATCACCTACAAGCATATCAAACAGTCTGGCGCGTATGTAATTTTGTTCATCAATTGAAACCTCTCTACCATCCCTAAGTTTAATTAAAATATCGTCTGCTGTTTCTATATCATCTGGATATTCAAAAAGGGGTTCATCTTTTCCGCTTTCTGCGGGTTCAATTGTCACTAGATAAAGTGCATTTCCGTAGTTTTCATTATACACTTCCAGCCTTTTTTGCTTCGGAATATAAAAAAGTTCTGTTTGGTTATGAAAAACTCGAGCTGCAGTAGCCAATGTAGGTAATACCAACGGTACATAAGGGTGCGTTGCAGTGTAAAAGTCTTCATTAAAAGCGCTTTTTGGTGTTATTTTGGTTTCTTCATTATCAATTTCAGAAGATTCAGAATTTTCTTCAATTAATATTTTACGCGAAAATTCCAAAGCATTTTTTTTCATTGCTCGCATACGGTAAGTATTGCCCTTATTATCTTCTAGTATAAGAGCATTGTATTCATCATCACCCGTTTCTCTCACTACCTTTAATCCTCCATATAATGTATCTAGCGATGCTACCTTTGCATCAACTGGCTGGGTATAAGCATCTTTATATTTTGAACCCCAAACGGTTTTAAAAAATAATGCTTCATTAATACTATCTTGCTTGTAAATAGCAACTCGTTCTGTATCTGGATAGTTTTTAGGCAGTACCGAAGCCGGATATGTTTTATTGGGTGGTAAAACTTCTTTTTCATACAGTAATTTGGGAGCTTTGTTTTGAGTACCTCCATAAAAACGAACATAAGAAGAACCGTCTTCAAAAACATCAAAAATCGCAAACCCTTGCCCTCCATAACTAAAAAGACCATTTTGACCTAGTGCTGCATATGAAGACTTTGCCCCCGAACCTGATAAAATTTGAATTAGACCATCCTCTTCTACGTATTGCAATGTATGTTCGTGACCAGATGCAAAAACTACTCTTCCGTGTTTTTTGGCTAGTTCGGCTAACCGATTCATAAGTTTATTTGACAACTCATTGTATCTATCTTGTACTGAAACACCTCCTTGAGAGCGAATTTGAACAACTAGCGAAGAAAGAATAGGAACGGGAAACTTACTTTGTGTAGGAAATAAGTGTTTTTGAATTGCAAAATACCCACCGTGTGTTCCATTGGTAAACATAGGGTGGTGCATAGCAAAAACAATGGTTTTATTTTTGTCTTTTTCAAGTTCGTTTGCAATTTCAATAAAAAACTTTTCCCTTGTTTTAATTTCACAGCCTTTGTTAATATTTGGGTCTGAGTTCCAATCTTCAAGATACCATTGTGTATCTATCATAATCAACTCTATATCCTCTGAAATAGATACCGTTTTTAAAGGACACCCATTTGAAGGTTCAAAAGCAGAAGGTCCCAAATGCTCTTCAACATATTCTTCTTCTCTTTTAACACCGTAAATTCCATCAAAATACCACTCATGATTACCCGGAATAAAATATGACTGACCTTTAAACTCTTGTAAAGCATCTAGCTGCGCATTCATATAATGCTCACTGTTTTTACGCTCGGGATGGCCTTTGGGCGGCATACCGTCATCATAAATATTGTCACCTAAAAAAATGGCAAAATCTTCTGTACTAGTAGGATTTTCTTTTAAATAGTTTTTAAAAATAGTCAAACCATCACTCATTCCTCCGGGAGGTGACAATCCTGCATCTCCTACTAGGTAAAATGTTCGTGCTATTTTTTTATTTGTAGGAAATGAATAGTTTTCATCAGGATTTCTATATTGAGGTTCATACGTGGCACAGGCTTGTAAAACTGAAACTACAATAAGAAATATAAGAGGTTTTTTAAACTGCATAAACACTTACTATCATTCTCTATTTACATTGAAAAAGCTATTCTAAACGAAAGCTGAACACCTTCATCTGCAGTAAATACATTGAGGGTTCCGCTTACAATATCTGCTGCATTAATCCATAGACCTCCACCGTAACTGTTGTGCCAAGTATCTGAAGTATCATTTGGCACCCATACTCTACCTACGTCATAACCACCAAAAACACCTACTTGTACCGGTGTCAAAGCAGTTCTAAAACTATTAAAGCTGTATCGCAAGTCTGCTCCTCCAGCTAAAGCACTACGTCCTGTGAAACGATCTCTTCTATAACCGCGAAGACCATAATCTCTACCTAATTGTGCTCCTTGATAAAACTCAAAGTTATTACCAATGTTGAAATGTCCAAAAGCTTTGGTATTTAAAACCAGCTTTTTGTCCTTTGTTATCGCATTATAAAATTGTAATTGAGGAATTACATATCCAAACACTCGATCGCTATCATCTATATTTTGTGTGGCACCGGTTGTCACACTTGCGTGCATACCGCGACCTGGATTTGCCTTATTATCAAAGCTCTCATATATATACGTTCCTTCGGCTGAAGCAAAATATTTTGTTTCATCAAGCTCTAATGGTGTTACTTCTGAAATAAACCGCCCATCGGTATCTTCTACTTTAAATCCTTCAAGTTTTGCCTTAAATTCAAAAGTGCTTCCGTAGCGACCGTCTTTTTTAACGCCAATTGCACCACCATATGCACCAATTCTAACTCGGTTATAATCTCTTCCTAAATCATCATCAAAGTTTTCAGTTTCATTTCCGAAGCCAAAATAATTTTCAGCAAAGTTTGGGTTGCGGTAACGCCCTTCTAGCAAAAAGTTCCAGTTTCCAAATATATTGGCAAACTCTCCAGAGTAGTTAATATCAAAACTTTGAGTAGCAAAATAGTAACCTGCTCTAATGGTGTGTTTTTGCTTAAACGGATTTTGCTGAAAGCCTTGAACAGTAAATGTATCTGACAGACCAATTAAAAATCCATCGTCTGGGTTATAACCAAAGGTTGGTAAAATTAAATTGGTGGTTTTGTTTTCTTTAATATAATTATACGTATTAAAGTCATAGTTATTTGTGATTCTAAACGCCGCTCCACCTTTATTTTTTATGGTATTCTTTTTACTTTTTTGATCATACACTTTTATACGACTTCCGTTTTGAATATCATAAGTATCATTATTTTGACCACCTATAAGGCGAATAAAAATAGGACGACTACCTTTACCTTTTACTTCAAAAACATCGTCATCATCTAGTCCATAAATCCAAAGTTCTTTGGTATCATTTTTTGAGTAGGTTCTATCAATTAATAAATCACCTTTATCACCATCTTTAATTCTAAACGCTTTTACATTGGTCTCGCCATCTGGTAGGCGTGTAATTTCAAACAAATCATCTTTATCTGTTCCTGTGAATATTTGTAAATTGGAGAAGTAATCATAGTATTCTGAAGCTATTCTTACTATATTATCACGTCTACCTTTTAGGTTTTTAATTATTTCTTCTGAAGTAGCATCTTGCACTTCTTTTGGTAAATCTTTAAAAGCCTCTTCAATTACTTCATCTGTAACATTTTGTTCAATGTACTTGGCTTGTGCCATCCATTCTTCTCTTCCGTAGTTTTCGGCTAAGGCGCGGTCTAATTTTATCCCTGCGCTGTTAAACCACTTGGTGTGTTTAAGCTCAGGACCATAAACCTGAAATTGACGACTGGTACTGAATAACGTTCGTACCGCATCTAATAAACCTCCATCAAAGTTTGCAAATACTTGATCGCGATCTCTTGGGATAGGAGTATAAATTTTATTCCCATCTTCATCTTCTTGAAGGGCAAAACGCCATTGATCATTATGACGATCCCAATCACCAATCAACATATCAAAAACACGGGCGCGTATGTAAGCTTTTTGGTTTATTTTATTTTCTTCATCATCTCGAATTTCTTCCAAAACATCATCTGTACTTATAATATCTTCAGCATAGTCAAAAATTGCACCGTCATATTCTTCATCGGGTCGTTCTACAATCATATACAATTCATCACCGTATCTATCATTAAATTTTCCCAATGCTTTTTGTTTGGGTACATAAAAGAGTTTTGGGTTGGTGTGAAATACTTTTGCTGCGTCTGCAAGTTTTGGAATGGCAAACGCTCCGTAGGGATGAGCTGCAGTATAAAAATCTAATATTAAATCTTCTGGAATGGTGTTTTTAAAATCATCCTCTATAACTTCATTTTTTAAGATTACCGTTTGTAAAAATTGTACAGCACTTTTTTTAAGAGCTCTCATATTATAATCGTGGCCTTCTTTATCAACCAATCGCAATGAAACTGTCTGGTGCCCTCCTCCTGCTCGTTCTACGGTTAAACCGCCGTACAACGTATCTAAATCTACAGTTGGGGCAAGTACTTCTTTTCCATAAACTTTACGATAGTGATCCCCCCAAACGGTTTTAAAGAAACTACTTCGGTTTACCAAGCTATCATTGTAAACTGCTGCTTTTACATGTTTTGGAAATTTTTTTGGTAGTTGTGAGGTGTCATATTCTTTTTCAGGTTGTATTATTTCTTTTTCAAAAAGCCGGGTAGCCGTTCCATTTTCTTCGGCTTTAAAAAATGTTACCGAAGTTGATCTGTCTTTATAAATTGTTACTTTACTAAAACCTTGACCTCCATATGCAAAGGCTCCATTATTACCCAATGCAGCCGCGGTTGCATCACCACCCGAACCTACAATAACTTGTTTTGCATTTCTACCATCAATATACTGCAGTGATTTTTCATGACCGGAAACTAATACTAGGTTTTGGTGATCTTTTACAAGTACCTCAATTCTTTCCATCAAATCATTATAAGATTCATTATATCTATCTTGCGTAGATATAGCTCCTTGACTTCTTACTTGAGTAATTAACGAGGCTACACCAGGAACAGGTAGTAAATGGTTTTTAGCAGGATATTTTCCGCCGTATTGGCCATTGGTATACAAAGGATGATACATTGCCAAAATAATTGTTCGCTGTTTTGCTTTTTTAAGTTCACCTTCTAATTCAACCAAAAATTTTGCTCTATTTTTCACTTGGCATTTGTCATTCATTTTTGGATGCTTATCCCAATTTTCAATGTACCATTGAGTGTCAATCATTATTAAATGAACATCTTCTGTTATTTCAACTTCTTCTAGCGGACAACCATTATTTGGCTCTAAAACTGAATCTGAGTTTAATGCTTCTTTTAGTAAATCTTCTTCTAGCTCTAATCCATCTACTCCAGACTTCCAGTCTAAATTACCAGGTAATACATTTACTGTTCCTTCAAAACCTTTAATGGCTTCAAGTTGTTTTTTAATTACCTCTTTAGCTTTGTTTAAGGCAGGCTCATCATCTTCAGGCATTCCTTTTGGGTAAAAACTATTTCCTAAGAATAATAAATTGGCATCTTCGGTGTTTTTATCTGCTATGTAATTCTGAAATGATTTTAACGCTAGGTTTTTTTCCGTTTCACCTATATAACCTGCATTTCCTATCAAATAGAATGTGCGCTCAACTTCTTTATTATTTGATGTTGATGTATTGTTTTGATAGTTTGAAGCGTACTGAGGTTGGTAGGTAGCACAAGAGATGAGCAATAATCCTAGTGTAAAAGTTATAAAGATGTTAATTTTTTTCATAAGCAAATTAAAGCGTACTAATTTTTATTAATTTGGATTTTTAAAACAGAAATTTTATGAGCGATATTATTGAAGCTGCCGATACTTTTGTACTAGAACTTTTTAAAGAAAAATTACCAAGTACTTTTGTGTATCACAACTATTCGCACACAAAACGTGTTTATAAAAGTATAAACGAAATTATTGAAGAATCCCAAATTTCTGTTAAAGATGCTACCGTGCTTAAATTGGCTGCTTTACTACACGATACAGGATATATTAAAAAGCGAGAAGGCCACGAAGAGGAAAGTGTAAAAATTGCTCGAGATTTTTTAGAATCTAAAGATGTAGAAAAGGAAATTATTGATGGTGTTGAAAAATGCATCTTAGCTACAAAGTTTAAAGACACAACCCCAAAAGATTACCTAGAGGAAATTATGCGTGATGCAGATTCTTCGCACTTTGGGAAAGACTATTTTGAAGAGGCAAGCGAGTTTTTAAGACAAGAATACATTGCTCAAAACATTAAAAACTTCACTCCCAAAGAATGGAGAGATGAAAATATAAAAATGTTGATTGACAGGCATAAGTTTTACACTCCATACGCCTTAAAAAACTGGCAAAATACCAAACAAGAAAACCTAGCAAACTTAATTCAGAAGAATAAAAAGTTTAAGAATAAAATTCAGAAAGAAGAATACAAAGCTCAACTAAAAGCTAAGTATAAAGATAAAAGCGTTGATAGAGGTATTCAAACCTTTTACCGTACAGCGCTAAGAAACCACATTAAATTAAGTGATATTGCAGATACCAAAGCCAATATTTTGCTGTCTGTTAATGCTATTATTATTTCGTTGGTATTATCAAACTTACTTTCAAAACTAGATAATCCATCAAATGATTATTTAATCATACCTACCGCTATATTTGTGATATTTAGCGCAGTAACTATGATACTTTCGGTAATTGCAACAAGGCCAAATGTTACCAGAGGTGAATTTTCAAAAGAAGACGTTGACAATAAGAGTGTAAACTTAGCTTTCTTCGGAAACTTTCACCGTATGGAACTTTCAGAATTTGAATGGGCCATGGATGAATTATTAAAAGACAGGGATTATGTGTATTCTTCTCTTACAAAAGATTTATACTTTTTAGGTAAAGTACTGGATAGAAAGTATCGTATTTTACGATGGACTTACACCATTTTTGTAACCGGAACTATCATATCTATACTTGCATTTGCCCTTTCTTTTTACCTAGGAGGCTCAAGAATGGCTTAATTATTAATTTCAGATATTAAGTCGTTGTAGGTGTAATATTTCTTTTTATTGTCCTTGTTTTTTGAGTACAATACACTTACTCGTATAGCTTTTAAACCAGTAACGCCCTGAAGGTCTTCTAGTTCAACAATCTCAACATCTGTATCCAGTTGTTTTTTATGTTGAAGAAATGAAATGTACTTTAAATACTCTTTTTCATCATCTTTTTGTGAATAGATAATCACAATTTTACCTTCTTGAGTTACACGCTCGTTTGTACCTTGAATGTTTGCTTTATCTACACGTTTTTTCACAACTTCATATCGTGCATTGTACGTTCCATCTACGTCAAAACGCTTTTCATCCATTCTAAATCTAAGCGAGAGCGACCCATTAAATGCCAAAATCATGGATGTTACATTTAAAGGAACCGGTAATTGTTCTTTCAGCTTATAATAGCTGTTTTCCATCTCACACATTACCTGCAATTGCCACAATCTTAAGTTGTATAAATAAACTTTGTTAAAGCTTTTATCTTTTGTAATAGCCTCGCCTATATAAAGATTATGCTCTACACCATCTGTTTTAAAGCGCTCAAAATAATGCGGATACATTCGTTGTGCATCAACCTGTTTTTTATCAATTAAAGATGCCATTCTTTTATTGATAAGCTCTACAGACTCATCATAGTCTTTTCTGTGTTTGTAAATTAAGCCAGTAGCAACATTTATTTGCGCTTCATATTCTTCAATGATAGGCTCTATGGTTTCAGTTTTTTGTTTTAAATGTTTAAAAAGCGGGACTATTTCTGTTTTTAAAAACTTTAAAACCAATCGTTCACTATCAACTTGTAATCCTTCTTTAAGCTCTTTTAAGTAATTTGTTATTCTGAATTCTAAGTGCTCATAAATAGGCAGTTGTTGAAGTTTATTAACTTTTTTAATGATGTTTAATATCAACTTAAGCTGAAGTATTAAATCTTTGATTGTTGCATTGTTACGCGCTTCAGAAGAACCTTTTACATCTATTTGCCCATACAAAGGATGAACATCTTCAAAGATTACTTCTCTAAAAAATGTAGGTTTATCTTGAGATATTAAACTTAAATAGCGTTTTGCCTCTTTTCTGAATTTCCAATGAACACTGGGATGTAATGAGGTACATTCATCTTGTATTATAAGCTCAAGTTTATTGTCAATTTGTTTTTTACCTCTAATAACAGAATCTACCAAAAACGGCATTATGGTATTCAGTTTATTGGCGTTAATAGAGTTTAAACTATTAATACTTTCTGAAACAATTTCTAAAATACCAAGTACTTTACCTTCTTCATTAACTATCGAAGCCAAAATGGCACTTTTTATACCTTGATCTAGTAATTTTTTATATAATATATTGTCAGGATATAACTTTCGATATTTAGGCACATTTGAAACACTATAAAATTCCTTTTTCTTAAAAAGGGTGTAATAAGAGGCATCGCAAAGCGCTATTTTACAGTTTTCTTTTTCCTTTTCATTTAATAAATAACTGCTTATATCTTTAAAAATGAATCTTTCAAAAACTTGATCTTCTTCATTAAATTCTGAAAAACCAATTTTTAAGTCTTGTGTTTGAAAAATCGATTTAAAAATAGTGTCAAAGTTATTGGTTGACAGGCCACTTTCAGGATTGTTTTGTAACAACCTTGATTTAAAATCTGAAATAGAGGAGTCTAAAGTTACATCAAACAAATTGGCTATTACAAAACCTTTAAAAATCCAGCTGCCGGGAGGAAATTTTTCTTTCCAAAGGTCTATATTATCAAAACCGTCAAGTAATTCTTCAACGTCCTCTTGAGTAATATCTTTTGCCTTTTCAGTTTTAATTAAATCTACAAAATCTCCGTTATATAAAATTCTATACGTATGATTTACTCCATTTGCATCTGGTATGTTGTAATGTAATGGTTGCTTAAAGTCTACATTAAAACCATAATGAACATTTAAAATAATGCTACAACTCATAATGTAGGTGTAGTCATGATCAAAATTTGCCAATTGAGGTATGTATTCTTCACCGGCTTCTGCCAAGATATTTTTATACCGCTGCGATGATTTAAATACAAACTCTTGAAAAGGGATGGTGGCAATCTTTATTTCATTTTCTTGTAATAAGGAAGAAAAAAGCTCATCAAGTACAATATCAATTTGTTGGTCGTAAGTTTCAAATTCGGCTTTGGTAGTAATACCATCTTCTAGAGCCGGATATTTTTCTGCGATTTCAAGTATCCCTTCTGCTCGCTCTCGTATTAATTTTTGAGGCGAGTCTAGCAGCTTTCTGTATTTATCAAAAAGCTTACTGAAGCTCACTTTAACTTGAAGTGGAAATTCGCTGTTTTGTGGTTTCATTTTCAATTGATTACCTCCTTATTACTAAGTCTAATTTATAATTTTATTTCAATATTAATCCGCGATTTTAACAAATTAACAATAATTTCAGAGTTGCATTTTTTTTTCAGCAATAATTACAGTTATTTTTGCCGCAACAAATATACCTATTATGAGACGAATATTAGCTACATTACTTACAGCAACACTACTCATTTCTTGTTCAGGAGATTCTGATACTTACAAGCTGAGTGGTACTGCACAAAACTTTGAAGATGGTACTGAAATTTATGTTTACAGAATTAAAGACAGCAATCAGCCCAAAGTTATTGACACAATAACTGTAACCAATGGTAAGTTTGAAGCAACATACCCAAAAAGCGATAGTCTTTCTGTAAACTATCTTACCGTAGAAAATGTACGTGGTAACGTGGTTTACTTTCCCGAAAATGTAGATTTAAAAGCTACCTTGTATAAAGATAGTTTGAATGCATCTTTTGTAAATGGTGGGAAACAAAATGAAGTATTTAGAACGCTTGCAGATAAACTTAAAGCTATCAATAAGCAGAAACAAGAAAATATTGAACAGTATAGAGCTGCTCAACGCTCAGGTGAAAACGTTTCAGTACAAGAGATACAGCAAAAAAACATGAAGCTCACAAATGAAGAAGACGCTTACAAAGTTGAGTTTATGCAAAACAACAAAAACTCACTTTTTTCAGTAATGCTTCTTTCTGAAATGTTGTCTAGAAAACAAATTTCTGCTGAAGAGGCCAATGAGATTGTAAGCAATCTTTCTCCAAAAGTAGCGGCTTCTCCTATTGTAAAACAGGTAGAAAGTATGATTAAATCTGCCAAAAAAACAGATATAGGTTCAACAGCACCAAACTTTAGCGCAGAAACTCCCGAAGGAGAAACACTTTCTCTAAAAGATGCTATGGGTAAATATACTATCATTGATTTTTGGGCATCTTGGTGTAAACCGTGTAGAATTGAAAACCCAAATGTTGTTAAAGTATACAATAAATACCACGACAAAGGCTTAAATATTATAAGTGTATCTCTTGACCGAAAAGGACAAAAAGACAAATGGATAAAAGCAATTGCAGATGACAATATGGATTGGTATCACGTATCAAACTTATTATTTTGGCAAGACCCAATTGCTAGACAGTATAATGTAAGAGCTATCCCGGCTACATTTTTACTTGACGAAAATGGAAAAATTATAGATAAAGACCTTCGTGGTCCTGCTCTTGGAGCCAAAATGGAATCACTTTTAGGTGATGAATAAGTTGCCAACTAATATGTAATTAAAAAAAGCCTTCAGTAACATTGAAGGCTTTTTTTAGTTTAATATTGATTTCTTGTATTAGTTTAAAACAAAGCTAATATTTACTGTAGCCTTAATTTGAATTTCGCCGGGAGCAATTGGCTGTTGTCCTCCAGAAGCATCGCTCTCCATCGCAGATTTATACATAATAGGTTGTGGATAATTGGTTTGTTCAAACTCACTAATTGAAAAAGCCTTTCCAACTGATTGATTTAAAACTCCAGCATACTCTTCAGCTTTTGTTTTGGCGTTTTCAACAGCTTTTTTACGTGCTTCAGATTTTAATTTGTCTTCATTTGATGCTGAAAAACTTACACCATCTACTCTATTGATTCCGCTTTGAAGCAACCCATTCATCAAATCTTCATATTTTGACAAGTCTTTTAAAGTTATAGATATAGATTGATTAGCACTGTAGTTATATGTTTTGCTATTGTAGTCGTAATTTTTATTTAAACGAATGTATTGAGTTTTTACATCTTTATCTTTTATACCCATTTTTTTTAAAAAGGCTAAAACCTTTGATACAGTACGATCATTTTCTTGCTTAATTAGTGTAGCATCTTTTCCTGTATTTTCTACACGAACATTTATAGATACTTCATCAGGTGTTACAGTTACAATTCCTTCACCAGTAACTGAAATTAAAGGCTGTGGTTCTGCTTTATTGGTTTGTGCGGTTGTCATCATCGTTGTTGTTAATAAAATCACTAAAATTTGAACTGTCTTTTTCATAGTTTCTTTTTTTAAATTTTTCCTAGTTTATGTAAAACAAATAATAATATGATAGGAATCGCCAGTACGGCTACAATCCATAATTGTGTTTGTAACAATCCAGGTGCAAACACAATAGTTAATACATACCCTGCAATAGCCCCGCCAAAGTGTGCGTCATGACCAATATTTCCTAATCTGCTTTTCATTCCGTAGATAGAATATAGCAAGTACATAATTCCAAAAATCCATGCAGGAATGGCTATAGGTATAAAAAACAAGTAAAGCCCCATATCTGGATAAAACAATATTGCCGAATATAAAACTCCTGTTACTGCTCCACTAGCTCCTACTGCGCTGTAATGATACTCATCTTTATGAAAAAAGAAAGATAACAGGTTACCAACAATCAAACTAGCCAAGTAAATTAATATAAACTTGATAACTCCTACGCGGTTTATTACCACATTAGCAAAAAAGAACAAGGTGAACATGTTAAAAAACAAGTGTGCCCAATCAACGTGTAAAAAACCAGACGTTACCATTCGTATTTGTTCCCCACGTCGTATTCCTGCTATATTAAATTTATACTTTTCAAAAAAAGAAAAATCATTAAAGCCTTTTAAAGATATAATTACATTGGCTGCAATGATTATAATAGTTGCAATATCTAGTTGTGGCATATCTTTTCAATAATATTAATAGGTTATTATGCAATAAAATTAATTAGTTTTGCGGTAAATTTATCTATGCAACGGCTACTTTATTATTTGTTGTACCCTATTCTTTGGCTTACCTCAATTTTGCCTATGTGGCTGTTGTATTTTAAATCTTCCTGCCTGTACATAATTACATATTATATTATTGGCTACCGAAAAAATGTAGTTAAAAACAACTTAAAACTAGTTTTTCCAGAAAAATCTTCAGAAGCTATAAACCACATTGCAAAAGAGTTTTACAAGCACTTGTGCGATGTTATTTTTGAAACTATCAAAAGCCTTACCATTTCTGAAAAAGAAATAAATAAACGATTTCAGTTTGAAAATTTAGACCTTCTAGAACACCTTTATCAAAAAGATAAAAGTGTTTTATTAATGTGTGGTCATTATGCCAGTTGGGAATGGAGCGGTATTTTAACCAAGCATATGAAGTTTAAAGGCTTTGCAGTATATAAAAAACTAGACAACCCTTATTTTGATGCATTGGTAAAGAAAATACGAGGTCGTTTTGGTGCCGAAATTATAACTAATAAAAAAATTGTTCCGCTTTTGTATCGAAATGCAAAAAAGAATTTGAAATCGCTAACACTTATTTTATCTGACCAAACTCCAAAACGAAACGCATATAAACATCGTGATACGTTTATGGGGATTGATGTTCCGGTATTTACAGGCACTGAAGAACTAGCTAAAAAACTAGACTTTGCAACCGTGTATCTAAAGGTTAAAAAGGTAAAACGAGGATATTACAAAGCTTCTTTTGAGCTACTGGCAGAAAACCCAAAAGAATATGCAGACTTTGAGATTACACGCAAGTTTTTGACCGAAATTGAAAAACAAATTCAGGATGAGCCCAAATATTACCTTTGGTCACACAAACGTTGGAAACACAGATTAAAAAATTAACCGGTAGCTATTGCTTTTAATTCTGTTATAAAGCGTTCTGCTAGAGCATCTGCATCTTTTTGAGAAGGTCCTTCTGTGTAAATACGAATGATTGGTTCTGTGTTTGATTTACGTAGGTGTACCCAGTTTTCAGCAAAATCTATTTTTACTCCATCAAGCGTATTAATTTCTTCTGAAGCATATTTATCTGCAATAGATTTTAAAATTTTATCCACATCCAATTCTGGTGTAAGTTCAATTTTCTTTTTACTCATAAAATAACTTGGGTAGCGCTTACGAAGTTCACTTACAGTAATTTTTTCTTCGGCCAAGTGACTTAAAAATAGAGCTATACCAACTAAGCTGTCTCTCCCATAATGTAGTTCTGGATAAATAACACCTCCATTTCCTTCACCACCAATGATGGCTTTGGTATCCTTCATTTTTTGAACTACATTCACTTCACCAACGGCACTAGCTGTGTATGTACCGGTATACTTTTCGGTAACATCACGTAAAGCACGAGAAGAGGACATATTACTTACTGTGTTACCCGGATTGTGTTGCAAAACATAATCTGCAACAGCGACCAAAGTATATTCTTCACCAAACATATTTCCTTTTTCATCTACAAATGCCAACCTATCAACATCTGGGTCTACAACAATACCAAAATCTGCATTCTCCTCGACAACCTTTTTCATAAGATCGGTTAAGTGTTCTTTTAAAGGTTCAGGATTGTGTGGAAACTCTCCTGTAGGATCACAGAATAATTTTATAGGCTCTACGCCCAATGCTTCCAAAAGAAGAGGAACAGCAATTCCTCCTGTAGAATTAACTCCATCGACAACTACTTTAAAGTTTGCCTTTTTGATGGCAGAAGTATTTACCAAAGGTAGTTCTAGAATTTCATCAATATGTAAATCAATGTATGAATCGTTAATAGTAATTTTTCCAAGGTCGTCTACTTCAGAAAAATTAATATTTTGAGCTTCAGCAATATCTAAAATTTCTTGTCCTGCTTCTGCATTTAAAAACTCTCCGTCTTTATTCAAAAGCTTTAAAGCATTCCACTGTTTTGGATTGTGGCTGGCTGTTAAAATAATTCCTCCGTCTGCATGTTCCATCATTACAGCCATTTCAACTGTAGGTGTAGTAGAAAGATTAAGGTCTATCACGTGAATGCCCATTCCTACCAGTGTGTTCATAACCAATTGTTGAATCATCTCTCCCGAAATACGCGCATCACGCCCCACAACAACTCGATATGAATCTTTATTGCGTTGTTTTTTAACCCAACTTCCATAGGCTGCTGCATATTTTACTGCATCAATGGGAGTTAAATTTTCACTTTGCGCACCACCAATAGTGCCTCGTATTCCTGATATAGATTTTATTAACGTCATGAACTAAATTTTTACACAAAGATACCTTTTTTAAGATGCTTTACTACGTTATGATTTTGTAAATTGTAACGATGAATTTTTTAGCCCACATTTATCTTTCCGGTGAAGATGAAGGTATCACCATTGGAAATTTTATTGCTGACGGTATTAAAGGAAAAAAATACAAGAAGTTTCCGCCTCAAATACAAAAAGGTATTCTGTTGCATCGCGGTATTGACAGCTATACAGACAGCCACCCAACAGTAAAGCAAAGTACCGCCAGACTTCACCAAAATTATGGTCATTACAGCGGTGTGATTGTTGATATTTTGTACGATCACTTTTTAGCAAAAAACTGGAACCACTACCACGACTTATCACTTGAAAAATACGTTGAAAACTTTTATGAATTACTTCAGAAAAATTTTGACATGTTACCCAACCGCATACAACGTATGATGCCTTATATGATAGCAGATAATTGGTTGTTGAGCTATGCAACGGTAGAAGGTATAAGTACCATTTTAGAACAAATGAATTTACGTACCAAAGGAAAATCAAAAATGAATTTTGCTGTTCTAGAATTAAAACAATATTACACCGAATTTGAAACCGAATTCACTTCTTTTTTTGATGAATTGATACTCTTTTCAAAAGAAAAATTAAAAGAATTATGAAAAAACTCCCCTTGCTTCTATTCATACTAGCAATTTTTGCTTGTAAAGAAACCACTCAATTACACGAAAAAACATTTAAAGTTGAAAGAAAACCAGTAAAACCAGTCCTTGCAGACAGTGCTATGGTCGTTTCGGCTAGAAAAGAAGCTTCAAAAATTGGAGTTGAAATTTTAAAAAAAGGTGGAAATGCATTTGACGCAATGATTGCTACAGAAATGGCGCTGGCAGTTACTTATCCATACGCAGGAAATCTGGGAGGAGGCGGGTTTATAGTATACAGAACGGAATATGGTGAGTTGGGAAGTATTGATTTTAGAGAAAAAGCTCCAAAAGCTGCTTCTCGTGATATGTATCTAGACAATACCGGAGTTTATCAACCCGAAAAAAGCAAAAAAGGTAGCCTGGCTGTAGGTGTTCCGGGCACTGTTGCCGGAATTTTTGCTGTACATGAAAAGTTAGGTTCGTTACCTATAGAAGTAATTTTAGAACCCGTAATCAACCTTGCTAATAATGGATTTGAAATTACAGAAAGTCAAGCAAAACGGTTTCAAAAATATGCAGAAGAGTTTGAAAAAGTTAATGGAGAGCCTTCTATTTATACTAAAACCTACCATGCAGGAGACACCTTAAAAAATAAAGCCCTGGCAAAGACTTTAAATAGAATTGTAAAAAACGGAAGAGAAGAGTTTTATAATGGTGAAACAGCACACACTCTAATTGAATACATTAAAAAGAAAAACGGAATTTTAACTCTTGAAGATCTTGAAAACTATGAAGCTGAATGGCGCGAACCTGTAATTTTTAAGTTTCACGATTTAAAAATAATATCTATGGGGCCACCTTCAAGTGGCGGAATCGTTCTAGGACAAATTTTAAACATGATTGAACCCTACCCCATTGCAAACTACGGTCATAATTCGACACAATACATTCAATTACTCACCGAAGCAGAAAAACGCGCATATGCAGATAGAAGTCATTATTTAGGTGACCCTGACTTTGTAAGTATCCCTGTAGATTCTCTTTTGTCAAAACCGTATGCTAAAAAAAGAATGCAAAACTTTTCATTTGATGCAGCAACAGCATCTTCTGAAATTGCGCCAGGAACTTTACTAGGTAAAGAAAGCACAGAGACCACACATTACTCAATTGTTGATCAATTAGGGAATGCTGTAGCAGTAACCACAACATTAAATGCTGCATTTGGATCTAAACTGTATATTAAAGAATTAGGGTTTTTCTTAAACAATGAAATGGATGATTTTAGTGCTAAGCCGGGAGAACCAAATATGTTTGGATTAATTGGTGGTGAAGCAAATGCAATTGCACCCCAAAAAAGGATGTTGAGCTCTATGACTCCTACTATAATTGAAAAAAATGATAGTTTATGGATGACTGTAGGAACACCAGGTGGCTCTACTATTATTACTTCGGTGTTGCAAACTATATTAAATGTTTCTGCCTTTGATATGAATATGCAAGAAGCTGTTAATGCACCCCGTTTTCATCATCAATGGCTGCCAGATGAAATACGTGTAGAAGAAAATGGATTCTCTGAAAAACTATTGGATAGTCTTGAGCAAAAGGGATATATCATCAACAAAGAGAGAGCTCCCGTGATTGGAAAAGTTGATGCTATTTTACTACAATCCAACGGCAAATTACAAGGTGGAGCTGATAAAAGAGGAGACGACACAGCAATTGGCTTCTAAAAAATTGCACTTAATCGGCACTTTCAAGCGCTACATCGAAATGTAAGTATTTTACTACATCTTGTAGGAAAATTAGTTAATTTTGAGAGTGTTAAACAACAATTTTTAAAGGCTGGGGAGCTCACTATTTCAATAAAACATTTGCAATTAATTTACTGTTTCAGATAATCAAGCAACTGTTGTGCTTTAATCCTCTATTGGCTTTTTTAGAAAATTTGATGTTATATAACAAAAGCCTATGAAGAAAAAATCTTTTCTTAAAGATTTGTACACCCTCATACCTTTGGTATTTAGCGGGTTACTTTGCATTGGGCTAATTTTTGTGTTATGGCAAAAAATTTCTTTCACACCTCAGTTTGAGCAAAAATTACAAGATCTAGTCTCTCTCTTTATTGGTATAAGCGGCGTGCTTTCGGTTTTTATAATGATAAGCTTGGTACTTTTTGCAATTAGTTTAAAGAAAAACAAACGCTTTGAGTTGGGCAGCCTAGAACGAATTAATCAAAAAATGCATGATTTTAGAGAAATCATTGAGATTTTGGTGCGTTCAAAAATATGGTTACCGGGATTAAAAGAATACATAGATGAAGAGTTTTCTGGATTAACCTTTTTTCAGGTTAAGGAGTTTTATAAAGGAAAATCAAAGTTGGCTATTGAGTTTCTGCAAGAAAAAAATAATTATGCCGGTACTGAAAATTTATATCTAGAATTAAAATCTTTATTACTCACCGATGCCAAACAAAAACAAATTCCGGAGACTATTTTAAAACCAGATATTTATAAAAAAGAATTGGTACAAAAGTGGCTAGAACACAAATGTGGTTCTGGTTTATGGTACTTTTTTGGGTATAAATATGGAGCTTATAAAGACGCTTTAGATCTTGATGCTGTCTATGAGCGGCATCAAGAAAAAATTATGACACTAGCCAACTCTATCGATAACAAAACATTTGAAGACTCTTCTTTTAATGAAGTTTTTCTTTCAAAGTTGGGAGAGTATATCAGTAACGAAGTTATACCTAAGCTATATCAAATTCAAGAAAAATCATCAGAGAGCTTACCTTCTTTAACGCGATACTTATATGTTTTACTGCTTTTATTGGTCTTTTTTGGAGTGTTACTTCCTCTAATATATGTACTAGTAAACCTTAGCATTCTATTTTTGGTAGTTTGCTATGCGTTTGTGATTAGTTTAATTTTCTTTATCAGCACTACTTTTTTCAGATTTTTAAACAAGATTGTAAATGACTAATTGACTATAAATTAGTAAGCAAAAAACAATATAGTCAAGTAAAGAGTTGTTCAAAAATATCATTGCAAATGAGTACCTTTGCAAACTATGACAAAAAATGAAGATTTTATTGAGGTTTTAGGGGCAAGAGTTCATAATTTAAAGGACATAGATGTTAAAATCCCCAGAGAAAAATTAGTAGTAATTACAGGCCTTTCCGGAAGCGGAAAATCTTCATTAGCCTTTGACACTATTTATGCAGAAGGACAACGTCGTTATATAGAAACCTTTTCGGCATATGCACGTCAATTTTTAGGAAATCTAGAAAGACCAGATGTTGACAAAATTGAAGGTCTCTCACCGGTTATTGCTATTGAGCAAAAAACAACTAGTAAAAGCCCACGATCTACCGTGGGTACCATTACTGAAATTTATGACTTTTTACGGTTGCTCTATGCACGCGCTAGTGATGCTTACAGTTATAACACGGGTGAAAAAATGGTGAGTTATAGTGATGAGCAAATAAAGAGCCTTATTTTAGAAGAGTTTGACGGAAAAAAAGTAAGTGTCTTGGCTCCTGTAATTCGTTCAAGAAAAGGACATTATCGTGAGCTTTTTGAACAGATAGGCAAACAAGGTTTTGTTAAAGTGCGAGTAGATGGTGAGATAAATGATATTGTCAAAGGCATGCGCATTGATCGGTATAAAACGCACGATATTGAAATTGTTATTGATAGACTTAAAGTTTCTTCTGAAACTGAACATAGCAAACGTCTTAGTGAGACTATCAATACAGCAATGTATCACGGCGATGATGTGTTAATGGTACTTGACAATGAAACCAATGAAGCTAGGTTTTTTAGTCGGTCTTTAATGTGCCCAACTACAGGAATTTCATACCCAAATCCTGAGCCCAATAACTTTTCTTTTAATTCACCAAAAGGAATGTGCCCCAACTGTAAAGGACTAGGTACTTTGTATGAAGTAAATCTTAAAAAAATTGTACCAGACGAAAGCCTTTCTATTAAAAAAGGAGCTTTAGCACCTCACGGACCCCAAAAGAAAAATTGGGTTTTTAAACAATTAGAATTAATCGCTCAAAAGTTTGATTTTAAATTAACCGATCCATTTAGCAAAATACCAGATGAGGCCAAAAAAATGATATTTTACGGTGGTAATTCTGCATTTGAGGTTGATTCAAAAACATTGGGAATTACCCGAAAATATAAAATTGATTTTGAAGGCGTTGCCACCTTCCTCCAAAATACTTTTGAAGCCAACGAATCACGCTCTTTACGCCGTTGGGCAAAAGAATATATGGATAAAGTGGTATGTCCAGAATGTGAAGGCAGCCGACTGCGAAAAGAATCCTTATACTTTAAGGTTAATGATAAAAGCATAGCCGAACTTGCTCAAATGGACATCATTGAACTTGCAAGTTGGTTTGAAAATTTAGAGTCAGAATTAAGCAAAACGCAGCTTAAAATTGCTTCAGAAATTATTAAAGAAGTTCGCACACGTATTCAATTTTTAGTCGATGTAGGTCTTACCTATTTGGCACTTGACCGGAGCTCAAAATCACTTTCTGGAGGAGAAGCACAGCGCATAAGACTAGCTACACAAATTGGTTCTCAGTTGGTAGGAGTATTATACATTCTAGACGAGCCCAGCATTGGTTTGCATCAACGCGATAATCAAAAGTTAATAGACTCCCTTGTTTCGCTTCGAGATATAGGAAACTCTGTTATTGTTGTAGAGCACGATAAAGAAATGATTGAAAGTGCCGATTATGTAATTGATATAGGACCGGCGGCCGGAAAACACGGTGGTACAATTGTTTCAGAAGGAACTCCTTCAGATATTTTAACTCACAAAACGTTAACCGCCGAATATCTGAACGGAAGTAAAGAAATAGAAATTCCGAAGAAGAGAAGAGAAGGAAATGGTGAAGTATTAAAGCTGTATGGCGCTTCAGGAAACAATTTAAAAAATGTAACTGTTGAGTTTCCGCTTGGTAAAATGATTGGGGTTACCGGCGTTTCAGGAAGTGGTAAATCTACTTTAATTAATGAAACCCTCTACCCTATTTTGAATGCCGAAATTTATAATGGTGTAAAAAAGCCAATGCCTTACAAAAAGATTGAAGGCCTGAAGCATATTGATAAAGTGATTGACATTAATCAATCTCCTATTGGTCGTACTCCACGCTCCAATCCTGCGACGTATACCGGTGTTTTTTCAGAAATACGCAGTTTATTTGCAAAAATACCCGAATCCATGATACGTGGTTATAAACCGGGACGTTTTAGTTTTAATGTAAAAGGCGGACGCTGTGAAACGTGTAAAGGTGCCGGTTTAAAGGTAATTGAAATGAACTTTCTACCAGACGTGTATGTAGAATGTGAAACGTGTCAAGGAAAACGATTTAACAGAGAAACACTAGAGATAAGATACAAAGGCAACTCCATTTATGATGTGCTAAGTATGACGATTAATGAAGCCTGTGAGTTTTTTGAACATATTCCAAAAATCTACAGAAAGTTAAAAACTATTCAAGATGTTGGTTTAGGATATATTACTCTGGGGCAACAATCTACCACACTTTCTGGAGGTGAAGCACAACGTATAAAGCTGGCTACAGAACTTTCAAAACGTGACACAGGAAACACATTTTATATTCTAGATGAACCTACAACCGGTTTACATTTTGAAGACATTAGAGTGCTTATGCTGGTATTAAATCGTTTGGTAAAAAAAGGAAATACCGTTTTAATTATCGAGCATAACCTAGATGTTATTAAAGTAGTAGATCATATTATCGATATTGGTCCTGAAGGAGGTAAAAATGGTGGGAAAGTACTCACAACAGGTACTCCAGAAGAAGTAAGCAAAAACAAAAAAAGCCATACCGCACGTTTTCTTAAAAAAGAATTACATTCGTAAAGTAGTAAAACGTAACTAAAAAAAGTGTTTCAGTAACGATCATTTATAAAAACACTAATTACAGATAACATGAGAAACGAACAGAAAAATAAAAACTGGAACTTAGTAAAAACAAACGACTCTTGGGCTATTTTCAAAATTATGGGAGAGTTTGTAAATGGATATGAAAAATTAAGCCGAATTGGGCCTTGTGTTTCCATTTTTGGTTCGGCCAGAACAAAGCCAGATCACGAATATTATAAACTAGCAGAGCGTATTGCAGAAAAAATAACAAACAATGGATATGGTGTAATAACTGGCGGTGGTCCCGGTATTATGGAAGCCGGTAACAAAGGAGCTCATTTAGCCGGCGGAACCTCGGTAGGGCTTAATATCACTCTCCCTTTTGAGCAGCACGACAACCCTTACATTGATAGTGACAAAAGCATTGATTTTGATTACTTTTTTGTAAGAAAAGTTATGTTTGTAAAGTATTCACAAGGGTTTGTAGTTATGCCCGGTGGTTTTGGAACATTAGATGAATTTTTTGAAGCTTTAACGCTTATTCAAACCCACAAAATTGATAAATTCCCTTTAATACTAGTAGGATCTAAATTTTGGAGCGGTTTATGGGATTGGGTAAAAGACACCCTTCTTGAAGCTAATAACAATGTAAGCCCTGAAGATTTAGACTTAGTTCACATTGTTGACCACGAAGATGAAGTACTTGAAATTTTAAACAACTTCTACGAAGAGTATAATCTTAGTCCTAATTTCTAATACAAACAGTATCCCCACATTATGTTTAAAAAGCTGTTTTACATTGTTTTACTATTAGTATGCAACAGTGCTTTTTCTCAAAGCACTATAAAAACAAT
Source organism: Marixanthomonas sp. SCSIO 43207 (assembly GCF_019904255.1). Taxonomy (GTDB): domain Bacteria; phylum Bacteroidota; class Bacteroidia; order Flavobacteriales; family Flavobacteriaceae; genus Marixanthomonas. The sequence continues at coordinate 2,082,135 of NZ_CP063203.1, read as the reverse complement.
GTTCTACAATTTATTAGATTTTCCCGAAGCGCTTCCTGCAAATAGATCTACCATACTTAAAGACATACTCAATGAGTATGATCCAGATATTTTTATGGTTTGTGAACTGCAAACAGTTGAGGGAGCCAATGCTTTATTAAATGTTTCATTAAATGACGAAGGCTTTAATTATTTAAATGCACCATTTGTAGAAAATCAATCAGGTCTTTCAGAATTACAACAATTAATTTTTTTTAAGAAAAAGAAGTTTTCATTAGTTTCTTCTGAAATCATAAGAACGTTTGTAAGAGATATTAATAGATATACATTACAAGCAAAGACAACAGATGAAGAAACCAATCCATTAAAAATTGAAATTTTTGTCACACACCTTAAAGCCAGTACCGGCAATCAAAATGAAATAAAACGATTACAAATGGTACAAGAGTTTACTGAAAAACTTGAAACACTAGACCCAAATTCGTTTGTTATTTTTGCTGGTGATTTAAATCTTTACACTTCTGCTGAACCTGCTTACCAAGAATTATTAGACCCTACTAACGCTATTAAGATGGTAGACCCAATCAATACACCGGGAGATTGGCATAACAACTCAAGTTTTCAAGCGGTTCATACTCAAAGCACAAGAATAAGCTCTGGTCCTTTTAATGCTGGTTCTGGTGGTGGTATGGATGACCGTTTTGATTTTATTCTTATTTCAGAAAATATGCTCAACAACCCAAAATTGCGTTATATTGAAGACTCTTATAAAACGGTTGGTAATAACGGTAACTGTTTTAACAATAGTGTAAATAGTGAAGACTGTTCGGGAGTGTTTTCAGAAACTTTGAGAGAAAATTTATACAATATGAGTGATCACCTTCCAGTGTTTATGGAGCTAGAAACCAATCAAGACATTGTTTTGAGCAATACAGTTTTTGTTACAAATGAAAATCAAATTCAATTAGAAAATACTTTAGTTACCACATTTTTAACTGTACATTTAAACGAGTCAATTTCAGAAAAAACACAACTTACTATTTATAATGTTTTGGGACAAAAGGTTTATGAACGTACAATATATCCTTCAGAAAAAAAGATTGACATTGCATTACCCAATCTTTCAAACGGAATCTATTATCTGAAATCTAACTTGGTAAAAAAACCTTTAAAATTTATTAAAACTTCTTGAAGCTACAGAATTTTATAATTGTTTTGTGTTTAGTAATTGCTGCGTCTGTAAACGCACAATATGATATTTCTATAAAAGCAACGTTGGTTCCTGCTTCAAAAAGTATTGACGTGCAACAAAAGATTGTATTTCAAAATACTTCAAACACTGCTTGGAATGAACTTTATTTACACGATTGGGCAAATAGCTTTTCTAGTAAAACAACACCATTAGCCAAACGATTTGCTGAAAATTATAACAGTTCATTTCATTTTGAAAAACAAGAAGATCGCGGTAAAACATCTGTTGCTTATGTGACAGATTCTTTAAACAATACAATAAAATGGAATCGTGATAAAGCAGCAGATATTATTACTATCCCGTTACAAACCCCTTTAATGCCGGGTGAAACGTTTACAGTTAACCTTGTGTATACTGTAAAATTACCCAATAGCAAGTTTACACGTTTTGGGGTAACAGATGATGGTACTTATAAATTGAAACACTGGTATATTTCACCAGCCGTTTTTGATGAAGATTGGCAGGTATACAGTAACAAAAACACAGATGATTTATTTCTTACCCCGTCACATTTTGCAATAGAGTTTAGCACCCCAAAAGAGTATTCTCTTACTACAGATCTGCAAGTGATTTCTGAAAGTCTTTCAGATACTACAAAAACTACTTTTTTACAAGGTAATAATCGAAATCAAGTAATTTTATTTCTGGAAAAACAAACTAGTTTTCAAACTATTGAAACTGATAAGTTTGCCATTATCACCAACTTAAGAGACGAAAAAATATCACCTCAAATAAGTGCGTTGGCTGTAGATCGAATTGCACATTTTCTAGACAGTAAGTTAGGCTCCTACCCCTTTGAAAAAATGGTTATAAGCGAAGCTGAATATCGCAATAATCCTGTATATGGCCTTAATCAGCTTCCAGATTTTATTAGTCCATTTCCGGCAGGTTTTGAGTATGATATGGAACAGCTTAAAACCATTACCCGAAAGTATATTGAAACATCATTGTCACTCAACCCACGAAAAGACAATTGGTTAATTGGAGCTCTGCAAATACATTTAATGATGGATTATGTGGACACCTACTATCCAAAAATGAAAATTTTAGGGAGTTTAAGTAATTTTTGGGTAATTAAATGGGCACACGCAGCAGATTTAGAGTTTAACGATCAATATCCGTTACTTTATCTTAATATGGCTCGCAACAACTTACAACAGTCATTAACTACTCCACGAGATTCATTGGTAAAGTTTAATAAAAATATAGCGACAGATTACTATGGTGGGTATGGATTGAAATACCTCTCAGACTATCTAGGAAAAGAGACTGTTTCAAAAACTATTCAAGATTTTTACTCTGAAAATAAACTGAAAGCCGTAAACGTAAAAACATTTGAAAAAACGCTTCAAAAAAACACTGCATTACCTATTAATTGGTTTTTTACAGATTATGTGGATTCCCGTACTACTATTGATTTCAGAATAAAAAAGGTTAAAGAGAATCAAGATTCATTAACAGTAACTGTAAAAAATACTCGAAAAAACACAATGCCGGTTTCTATCTACGGAATCAATAATGACAGCATTATATTTAAAAAATGGATGCTTCCTTTTACGGGTGAACAAACTGTTACAGTTCCTAAAAATAACGTACGAAAGCTGGTTCTAAACTATGAAAAAAATATTCCTGAATATAACCAACGCAATAACTACAAAGCTGTAAAGGGACTGCTTAATAGACCTTTACAATTTAGACTTTTTCAAGATGTAGGTGATTCTCGTTACAATCAAATCTTTTTCATGCCAGAGTTTCAATATAACTTATATGATGGATTTGTAATTGGCCCAAAAGTGTACAATAAAACAGTACTTGCCAAAGGATTTCATTATCGCTTAACTCCGCAAATTGGTTTAAAATCAAAAGAGCTTATTGGAAGTGGATCTGTTGTTTACACAAAAAACTATGACAAAGAATCGCTTTATGCCATGCGTTATGGCTTTGCAGGAAGTTATTTTTCATATGACCGTGATTTATTCTATAGACGCTATACTCCATTTATCACCTTTGCTTTCAGAAATAAAGATTTACGAGATAATGAAAAGCAGTTTATCAATTTAAGAAGCGTTAGTGTTATACGAGATGAAAATCCGCGAGATCCAGACCAAGACCCAAATTACAGTGTGTTTAACCTTCAGTATGTTTACTCAAACCCAAATTTGATAAACTACTTTAGAGGTGTTGTAGATTATGAAATTTCTTCAAAATTCAGTAAAATTTCAACAACGCTTGAATATAGGAAGCTATTTTTAAATAATCGTCAGCTTAATTTACGGTTTTTTGCCGGAGCTTTTTTATTCAACGATACTCGAGAAAACGATGATTTTTTCAGTTTTGCATTAGACAGGCCTACCGATTATCTTTTTGATTATAATTACTACGGAAGAAGCGAACAAAGCGGGTTATTCAGTCAGCAATTAATCGTTGCCGAAGGAGGTTTTAAATCTCAGTTGCAGCCCAAGTTTGCAAACAGTTGGATAACCACAGTAAATGTAAGTACAAATATCTGGAAATGGATTTACGCCTATGGTGACGCCGGTTTAATTCACAATACCGACACTGGCACACAAGGAGTTTTTGATACCGGAATACGTATGAGCTTGGTAGCAGATTATTTTGAACTGTATTTCCCATTGTATTCAAACCTCGGCTGGGAACCCGGTCTAGACGATTATGATCAACGCATTCGTTTTATTGTAACACTAGATGTAAGAACGTTACTAGGGTTATTTACTAGAAAATGGTATTAAAAACTACTCAATATAAGGTTTATATTTTTTAAACTTATTATCAACTTTCTTAAAATAGCTACTTCAATTAAATAATTATCAATTAATAAGCAATATTTTAATAAATCATTAAAAAACTTGCGTTGCATAACACGGCTGTTTTGCCTACTTTTGTATTTCAAAATTTAGACTATGCAAACAGACCCAAAAACCAATAGTGATCTTTCTTTTGAAGACTTCAAGGCCGAAGTTCTTTCAGATTATAAAATTGCAGTAACAAGCCGAGAATGTAGCCTTTTAGGGCGTAGAGAAGTACTCACCGGAAAAGCAAAATTCGGGATTTTTGGCGATGGTAAAGAAGTGCCTCAATTAGCTTGGGCAAAAGCATTTAAAAATGGAGATTGGCGTAGCGGTTACTATCGTGATCAAACCTTTATGATGGCTATAGGTGAATTGACTATTCAACAATTTTTTGCGGGATTATATGGTCATTCAGATCTAGAAGCAGATCCTATGAGCGCCGGTAGACAAATGGGTGGGCATTTTGCAACACATAGTTTAAATAAAGACGGAAGCTGGAAAAACCTTACCGCTCAAAAAAACAGTAGTGCAGATATTTCTCCTACCGCAGGTCAAATGCCACGTTTATTAGGGTTAGCTCAAGCATCCAAAATCTTCAGAAATGTAAAAGGCATTGAAGATAAAACCAATTTTTCTATAAATGGAAATGAAGTAGCTTGGGGTACTATTGGTAATGCAAGTACTAGTGAAGGATTGTTTTGGGAAACTATAAATGCTGCTGGTGTATTACAAGTGCCTATGGTAATCAATGTTTGGGATGATGAATATGGGATTTCAGTTCACGCAAAGCACCAAACTACCAAAGAAGATATTTCAGAAATATTAAAAGGATTTCAGCGTACCGAAAAAGAAAAAGGATATGAAATAATTCGCGTTAAAGGCTGGAATTATCCCGAGTTGATTGAAGCTTATCAAAAAGCTGGGAAAATTGCCAGAGAAGAACACGTACCAGTAATGATACACGTTCTTGAGTTAACACAACCACAAGGACACAGTACTAGCGGTAGCCACGAACGCTATAAAAGCAAAGAACGACTAGAATGGGAGTCTGAACACGATTGTAATGTTCAAATGCGTAAGTGGATGATTGAAAGCGATATTGCAACAGATGAAGAGCTTTCTGAAATTGAAAAAACAATAAAGAAAGAAGTTCGAGATGGTAAAAAAGCTGCATTAAAAGCATTTTTAGCCCCTCAAAAGAAAGAACAACAAGAAGCTTTAACTCTTTTAGGAAATTTAGCTGAAAGTAGCCAGAACAAAACTTTTATAGAAAAAATTAAAAATGAATTGGCTTCAGATAAAGAGCCACTTCGGAAAACAATTTTGGGTTCTGCAAGAAAAGCATTGCGCTATGTAACTTCAGAAAAATCAACTGAAAAACAGCAATTGATAGATTGGATTGAAAATTACTATGAAATTATTCAACCAAAATACAGCGCCCATCTTTATTCTGAAGCAGAAGAAAATGCCAAAACCATTTCAGAAATAAAACCTACTTATGATAGTGATGCAAAAGAAGTTGATGGCCGTGTGGTGTTACGTGATAACTTTGATGCAATCTTCAGTAATCACCCAGAAACCCTGATTTTTGGGGAAGATAGTGGTGAGATTGGTGATGTAAATCAAGGACTTGAAGGATTGCAAGAAAAACACGGAGCTTTACGCGTTGCAGATGTTGGTATTCGTGAAGCCACTATCTTGGGACAAGGAATAGGAATGGCAATGCGAGGATTGCGTCCTATTGCAGAAATTCAATATTTGGATTATATTTTATACTGCTTGCAAATAATGAGTGACGATTTAGTAACCGTTCGTTATCGTACCAATGGTACTCAAAAAGCACCATTAATTGTTCGTACCAGAGGGCATCGCCTTGAAGGTATCTGGCACAGTGGTTCACAAATGGGTGGTTTAATACACCTTTTACGCGGTATGTATGTTTTGGTACCAAGAAACATGACAAAAGCAGCTGGATTTTACAACACACTACTTGAAACCGACGAACCTGCATTAATTGTTGAATGCTTAAATGGATACCGCCTTAAAGAGAAAATGCCAAATAACTTAGGTGCTTTTAGAACACCTATTGGTGTGGTTGAAACAATAAAAGAAGGTGAAGATATAACCTTAGTTTCTTACGGAAGTACCCTCCGCGTTGTAGAAGAAGCCGCAAAAGAATTACAACAAGTAGGTATTAATGCTGAAGTAATTGATGTACAATCATTATTACCACTTGATCTTAATGAAGATCTAGTAAAAAGTGTTGCCAAAACAAATAGGTTGTTAGTTATCGATGAAGACGTTCCCGGTGGAGCATCATCATACATTCTAGATACCATAATTGATAAGCAAAACGGATACCGTCACTTAGACAGTAAACCGCAAACCTTAACAGCAAAAGCACACAGACCTGCTTACGGAACAGACGGAGATTACTTTACAAAACCCTCAGTAGAAGATGTGTTTGAAAAGGTATATGAAATTATTCATGAAGTAAATCCGGAAAACTTTCCTAAGCTAAGATAAATTATTTCAGAATTTTATAAAAAGTAAAACCCTTATTTTAAAGGTATTACAAAGGTGTTTTTAGAATAGATTTTTAAAAATTACTGTTCAAAATTTGGATTTTACAATTTTTTTATTGAATATTTACAAATAACAAAGTAAAAAAAGCAAGTTATGTTATCTCACAACGTATTAAATAACAATAATAATAACCCGTTGCCGTAGCAAAAACTTGTCGCGATATATAGCCCGTCAGGTTTTTGAAACTTGACGGGTTTTTTTATGCAAAAAAACTACTAACCATTAAAAAAATAGAAATTATGTGTGGAATTGTATGTGCCTTTAAACTAAAAGAATCAGCAGAAGCTTTACGCCTGCAAGTATTATCAATGTCAAAATGCATTCGTCACCGCGGGCCAGACTGGAGTGGAATATTTGATAATGAAAAAGCCATTATGGCTCACGAGCGCCTAGCTATTGTTGACCCTACTTCAGGAAAGCAACCGCTTTATAGTCAAGATAAAAAATTGGTTTTAGCAGCAAATGGTGAAATCTATAACCACCTAGAGCTTCGTAAACAGTTTGAAGAAACGTATGAATTTCAAACAAAATCTGACTGCGAAGTTATACTTCCGCTATTTAAAGAAAAAGGAAGTAGTTTTTTGGATGAATTAAATGGTATTTTCGGTTTTGCTATTTATGATGTTGAGAATGACGAGTATTTAATTGCTCGTGATCATATGGGAATAGTCCCTTTGTATATGGGTTGGGACCAAAATGGAACGTTCTATGTTGCTTCAGAATTAAAAGCGTTAGAAGGTATTTGTACCAAAATTGAACTCTTCCCTCCTGGACATTACCTCTACAGCAAAGAAGGCGAATTAAAAAAATGGTATACACGTGACTGGATGGAATATGAAGCAGTAAAAGACAATGAAACCAGCATTGAAGAATTGCGTGAAGCTCTAGACGCCGCTGTGCATCGTCAATTAATGAGTGATGTACCATATGGTGTTTTACTTTCAGGCGGATTGGATTCTTCTATTACCTCAGCAATTGCCAAAAAATATGCAGACAAGCGCATTGAAAGCGGCGATAAAGAAAATGCTTGGTACCCAAGATTACATTCTTTTGCCATTGGTCTAGAAGGAAGTCCAGATTTGGCAGCGGCACAAAAAGTAGCAGATCATCTAGACACTGTACATCACGAAATAAAATTTACAATTCAAGAAGGGATTGACGCCATTAGAGATGTAATTTATCACCTCGAAACATATGATATTACTACCATTAGAGCTTCTACACCTATGTTTTTGATGGCAAGAGCAATTAAAGCTTTGGGCATAAAGATGGTTTTAAGTGGTGAAGGAAGTGATGAAATATTTGGAGGGTATTTGTACTTTCATAAAGCACCAAATGCAGAAGAGTTTCATAAAGAAACAGTAAGAAAACTAGATAAGTTGCATCAATATGATTGTTTACGAGCTAATAAAAGCTTGGCTGCGTGGGGTATTGAAGGCCGGGTACCGTTTTTAGATAAAGAGTTTATGGATGTAGCAATGCGGTTAAACCCAAAAGATAAAATGATAAATGGAGAACGTATGGAAAAATGGGTACTACGAAAAGCATTTGAAGATATGTTACCAGAAAGCGTTGCTTGGAGGCAAAAAGAGCAATTTAGTGATGGCGTAGGTTACAGCTGGATTGATACATTAAAAGATATGGTAAATGAGCAAGTAAGTGATGACCAAATGGAAAATGCAAGGTATAAATTTCCTATACAAACACCTACTAGCAAAGAAGAGTTTTATTACCGATCTATTTTTGCAGAACATTTTCCAAGTGATACGGCTGCATTGAGTGTTCCTTCTGTTCCATCTGTGGCTTGTAGTAGTCCTGCAGCATTAGAATGGGATGAGAGTTTTAAAAACATGAACGACCCTAGTGGACGGGCTGTTGCAAATGTACATAGTGACGCATATCAAAAATAATTTTTAAAAAAAATTGAATAATCAATAAAACGCCTCATCTTACTTGAGGCGTTTTTTTTATGATGCTATTTAGTTTTTTGTTGTTATTAAAATCAGTATATTATATAATGACGTTTTTAGAAAAACAGTTATTAGTCAGTTTTTGATAAGCATTACTCGTAACTTGCAGTTTTTGCTCCATCAAATATAAATCACAAAACTTTTATAAATGGATTTTACAAACCCACTCGTTTATGGGGTCCCTTGTTTTTTAGGTTTTATTGCTTTAGAGCTTTCGTACAGTAAAGTTTTTGATGATAAAGACCTTTACAAATGGAAAGATTTTATCTCAAGCCTTTCATTGGGTGTTGGTTCGGCAATATTAGGAGCGTTACTCAAAACTGCATCAGTTATTTTGGTCTTTAATTTTGCCTATGACCTTTTTAACCCTGTAGTAGACGGTGTCCGCACCAATATTATGGGTTATGAATCATTCGGGTATGCTTGGTATGTTTGGATTGTTTGTATGCTGCTGGATGATTTTACCTATTATTGGTTTCATAGGCAAAACCATATGGTTCGTTTTCTTTGGGCGGCACATATTGTTCATCATTCGTCAGATAATTTTAATTTAGGTACAGCCGTTAGAAATGGTTGGTTTACCATATTATACAAACCATTTTTCTATGTTTGGATTGTAATAATAGGTTTCCCTCCTGAAATGTTAGTGGTTTGTTTAGGTATCGAGGCTTTATGGCAGTTTCAGCTTCACACACAATACATAAAAAAATTGGGGATTTTTGAAAAGTTTATAAACACACATACTATGCATCAAGTACACCACGCTTGTAATATTGAATATATGGATAAAAACCACGGCGGGATTCTCAATATATTTGATAGAATATTCGGCACTTGGAAAGAATTGGACGAATCAATTGATATTGAGTATGGTGTATCTACTCCACCAAACTCATATAATCTCTACGTAATTTTAATGCATGAATACCAGAATATTTGGCAAGACATGAAAAAATCTAGCAACTGGTACCACAAATTTATGTACGCATTTGGTCCTCCAGGTTGGAGTCACGACGGTAGCACCTTAACCGTAAAGCAAATTCGTAAAGCAATGGCTAAGGAAAAACTTGAAGCGGAACGTAAAAAAGTGGAAAAAGAAAAAGAATTGAAGGTTGCCTAAATGTTAAGGCAACCATTTTTTATCAAAATTAGGTTTCCGTTTTTCTAAAAAGGCATCTCGACCTTCTTTAGCCTCTTCGGTCATGTATGCTAAACGTGTAGCTTCTCCTTCGAACAATTACTTGCTTATCATACCTTCTTCGACAAGTTATAAAGGTAAGAGGAACTAAGTATTAAATAAGAATTCTCAAAAGAAAAATATACCTATCGCTAGGTATTGTTTTGATTTTTAATTTGGTATAGCTTTGATAGCAAACTAGCTATTATGAGAAAGTTGTCATTCATTATGTCACATAAATAACTACAGCAACAACTAAATTGGCATTGAATCAAAGAAAAACTAAAACATTGGAATTACAAGCTGAATGTGTTTATCGATAAAGGGTTAAAGAAGAAGGTTCTCAGTAAAAATATCTAATAATCGATGATAGTTACAGTAATAAATTATAGGCAATCAAAATTACAATTACCAACTTAAGATTTTATTAATCAATAATTTACTGTGTTTTTAAATTAATAACTTAATACTAAAATAATGAAAAAGCTAATAATCCTTTTCTTAATTTTTACAGCAAGTGAAATTGCATCTCAAACCCCAGCAATGACTAGGGATGCTTTGTACTACACGACCCAGCAAATAGATGACCCTAACACATCAGGAAATAATCTCGATGGGTTTGGTCATAAGATTAAAGTTGTTGATGATACTATGCTAATAACTGCACAACAAGATAGTAAAGTGTATGTTTACAATAGAATAAATGGTAATTGGACATTAAGTCAAACAATTACTCCATCATTTGCTGTATCTGGTTTTGGACATAGCATAGATTTTTCTCTAACTGAAAATTTAATGGTAATTCAAAGCAATTCTCATGTTTTTATTTTTGAAAATCAAGCAGGGATTTGGGAAGAAACCTACTTTAGTATTGTAGTAGGTGGATGTGGTGGGGGTTTTGGGGAGTCAGTAGCAATTGGTAAGCCCTTTTCAAGTAATAATGGTGTTCGAATTGCAGTTGGCGCTTGTAATTATAATAATAGTAGAGGCGGCGTGTCCATTTTGAGACGAACTGCTACAGGCTGGGTAGAAGATATTGATAATGCCTTTTTGAATGAATTTGGGCAACCTAATGAACTTTTTGGGGCAGGACTAGCATGGTCTGGACAAAACTTACTGGTATCAGCAACAGGTTCAAATAGCAATACTGGTAGAATACTACAACTAACAATAAGTGAAAATGGACCGGGTAATAATAATCTTCCGGACATTATTCCACCTAATTTAGAACCTGGGGATCTTTTTGGTGCAAACTTAATTGCTAGCAATAATGAATTAATTGTAGCTTCAAAAGGGAAGGTGTTTGTTTATTTAAGGAACTCTATGGGATTCTATCCATCCAATCCAAATCAAGAATTAATTCCAGAGACAAATGCGATTTCAAATTTGTTTGGACAATCGCTCTCATATACTTCGTCTGGTTTTGCAGCCTTGAGCTATAATGGTACTCACATTGGTATATATGTTTATTCCTCCACTAATGGTTCCAATTATGACTTAATGGACATTATAACTTCTTCAAGCACAGGGACCGCACCTATAACACCAAATTTAAATGGACTTTATTTAGGAAATTCTTTCGGTGTAGATGGAGATACAATAAATCCGCTTTTTTTATATGTTGAAAATGGTGCTTCTAAAAGAGTGGTATTGAAATTAAATAGGGCAGAAGTAATACAACAAACAGATTTGAATATACTCTCAAGTTTTTATAGTAATACCAATGGCGACAATTGGGTTAATAATGCCAATTGGACAAGTAATCTTCAACCAAGAAAATGGCACGGCGTTAGAACTGGTGTAATAAATGGAGCTGAAGTGATAACGGGGATTTTCTTGGCAAACAACAACCTAGAAGGAGAAATACCTATCTCTTTTAACAATTTAAGCTCTAATACCATGCTAATTGTTGATGGTAATTCTTTATTTGGAAATATTCCAAATTTTTCTGGTAATGCTAATCTTGAAGCTGTTTTAATTCGAAATAACAATTATCAATTTGAAGATATTAATGTTGTTCTATCTGATTATTTACAAGTTATACCAAACAACTTTTTATATTCCCCACAATTCACAACAGACCCTCCTCAGGATATTGTTACTGGTATAGGATCAAACATTACATTAAGTATGACCCAATATGCTGCCGACGACAGACAAGGTAGTTCATCATTAAACAATCAATTTCAATGGTTTAAAGACGGCTCTAGCATTCAAGATGCCAACGACCCAACATACGATATTGTAAATGCACAAGAATCTGATAGTGGTGTATATTTTTGTCGGATTACTAACCCATTAATACCTGACCTTATAATTGAAAGAAAGCCTATTTCAATTTTTATTGACCCCGAATTAAACGTTAATGATAATAACGTTTCCCAACTAAAAATTTACCCAAACCCTGCAAAAAACTGGATAAATGTCAAACTGGCACAAAAACTTGAAAATAGCATACTAAATATTTATGATCTAAATGGTAGACTTATAAGTAAACAAAAAGTTAATGGGGATACTTTTATTCTTAATATTGAAGATTATAGCAGTGGAATCTACATCATAAGTTTATCTAATAAAGATCGAATTTTAGAACAGCGTTTTATAAAGGAATAAATTAAAGATTTAGCTTTTTTAAACAAATTTTAGTCTATAATGAGTAAAGACAAAAGTGTCGAATGAAATAAAAAACGCACTGTACTCAATTAAACACTTAATCACAAAAAAAATTAATAAAATAATCTGAACTCTAAAAAACAACAAAATGGCAACAATGTATATAGCTCATAGCCATTCAGTTGCTTAATAAAAGTTAAGGCATATTTACAAAGACGCCAAATTTAAAAATTCGGATGTGGGCTTAATTGAAAAGTTCGTGCTTCTTTCACACTACAGACTGTATACCGGCTGTGTCCTTCGAAAACATAATACTGAACAAAACTATCGATATGTATTTTTCAATAATAAATTTAATCTCTTTGAGAATTCCACCTGCGGCAAGTGCATCGCACCCTCCACTTTCTGAAAAGTAAATTTTGTTAGATCATTTTTTTCAAGTTTTTTCAAGTACTCAAAATTTACCAAAACATCCTCTTCTCCAAACAGTAACGCAATGGGTAAATTATTATCATTCAAAACCTCCAATTCATCTTGCATTTGGCTTTCTTGGATAGATTGTAACAAACTTTCCCTAAAATTTGGGTCGGTATTCTTAAGCTGTTCTATTACAAAATCTTTGTGCTCTTTATTCGTCAAGGATGTCGCAAAGAGGTCCATTTCACTTTCGCTCAACACCTTTTTGAACAGTAACGGAATTGCAGGGTGCGGCATAAAAGCTTCTTCAATATTCAAGGGAAGTTGTAGAGGTGGCGTTCCAATTAAAATCATGCCTATGCATTTTTTCAATTTTGGCAGTGCCTGAATGGCCATGTGTCCGCCGAAAGAATGACCAACAACTGTATAGTTTTTTAGTTTTAATTGATTGCAAAACGTTGCAAGATCATCTACAATCTGATGTACCGAATATGTTTCCAACCACTGCGAATCGCCGTGTCCTGGTAAATCCAGCGCCAGCATTCTAAATGCCCTTAACTGCTGGCTTTCCAGTTGTTTTGTAAAAATGGCTTTAGAAAGAGAATTTCCGTGGATAAAAAGAATGGTTTTTTCCGCGATCGGATTTACCTCAAGATAACCTATACGATGTCCGTTTATAATACAACTCTTCTTTTTCATATTTCCTAAAAAATTTCTACAACACCCCAATTTTGTGGCAAAATGTAAGCAAGTCTGCTGTATTGTTACACTGTGCTTTTTGCAACATATTCTTTCGGTGTGTGGTTACGGTATGTGGACTTATAAATAATTTTTCTGCTATTTCATTTGAAGTAAGATTTATTGCCAACAATTTGATTATCTCAAGCTCTCTTGCCGTAAATAAGGATGAGAATTCTTCATATACACGCTTCTTCAGTTCGTCTTGATCAACTTTAGGCGTGATAAAATCCCATTGAACGATTTCAGAATCATCAAAAAATGATATGTCTGTTAGCAATGAGATATTTGACCTGAATTTTCCTTCGGGGGTCCTAGAATAAAACGAAGATTGTCGCAACAGTTTTATATACGTACCATCTTTCTTTCGAAATCTGTAGGTAATGTTCAGGGAAGTATCCCGCATGGACATTTTTTTATTTTCAACCAAATGGTTTACGATTGCTTGCGTTGCCCTACGCACGATTTGAATATCATTGGGGTGTGCAATTTCCAAGATTTTCTCCATAGTGAATTCTTCTTCCGAATAACCAAGAATTTTATCCACGTTTCGTTGGTACACTACACTACCCGATTGCCAATCAATTACATACAAACATTGCGTTACATTTAAAGGAAAATTTTTGACCTTTGTAAAATCGAGAGCTTCCATTTTAGAATAGCCGAAGGTTTTCTGAATGTCTTCAACAAATTCTTTACTGGATTTGAACATAAATTTTGAGTTTAGCGCGTATAAAGACAAAAAACAAATACGTAGGTTTAAAATATTTTAAGGCAACCACTTTTTATCAAAATTTGGCTTTCTTTTTTCTAAAAAGGCATCTCGTCCTTCTTTAGCTTCTTCTGTCATATAAGCAAGCCTTGTTGCTTCCCCTGCAAATACTTGTTGCCCGACCATTCCGTCATCGGTTAGATTCATTGCAAATTTTAGCATTTTTATAGAAGTTGGTGACTTTCCTAACACTTCCTGCGCCCATTCATAAGCAGTTTGTTCTAATTCGTCATGTGGGATTACCGCATTTACCATGCCCATTTCAAAAGCTTCTTGTGCGCTGTAATTTCTTCCGAGGAAAAAGATTTCACGTGCTTTTTTCTGCCCTACCATTTTAGCTAAATAAGCACTTCCGTAGCCACCGTCAAAACTGGTTACATCGGCATCGGTTTGCTTAAAAATAGCATGTTCTTTACTGGCTAACGTCATATCGCAAACCACGTGCAAACTATGACCGCCACCAACAGCCCAACCAGGGACTACACAAATTACAGCTTTTGGCATAAAGCGAATTAACCGTTGAACTTCCAGAATATTTAAGCGATGGTACCCATCCTCACCTACATAACCTTGGTGTCCGCGGGCTTTTTGATCACCACCACTACAAAAACTATAGACGCCATCTTTAGAAGAAGGACCTTCGGCAGATAATAATACCACACCAACACTGGTATCTTCCTGTGCATCGTGAAAAGCATCCAGCAATTCAGAAGTGGTTTTAGGTCGAAACGCATTGCGAACATCGGGACGGTTAAAAGCAATTCGGGCTACGCCATTTGCCTTTTTATAAGTGATATCTGAATATTCTTTAGCTGTTTTCCAGTCAGGTGTACTCATATTTTATATTTTTACGGTAAAGATACTAATTCCCTTGAAGCTGGGAATAATTCTATGTTAATCCATATTTACTTAAAACTAATGAAAAATCTATTATTTTTCTTCGGAATAATCCTTTCAACACTAACTATAACTGCTCAAGAAGCTTATAAGTTCACTACTGAAATTGATCTGGAAACTACACCCGTTATAAGCCAAGGCCGAACGGGAACTTGCTGGAGCTTTTCCACTTCTTCTTTTTTAGAATCTGAAATAATACGGTTAACCGGAAAAGAAATCAACCTTTCTGAAATGTATCAAGTACGTAACACCTACCCAAAAAAGGCTGAAAATTTTATCATGCGTCAAGGTAAAGCTCAATTTAGCGAAGGTGGTTTGGCTCACGATGTTGTTAATTCTGTTCGTGATTATGGTCTGGTACCTCAAGAAGCTTATAGTGGTTTGTTTGCCAATGAAGAAAGTTATAATCATGCAGAACTAGTAGCTGTCTTAAAAGCTATGCTACAAACCTATATTGATAACCCGGCACGTGAATTGAGCCCAAAATGGAGACAAGCAACTGCCGGAGTTTTGGATGCGTACTTAGGAAGCAACCCAAAAACATTTCAGTATCAAGGTAAAGAATACACGCCTCAATCATTTTTAAAAATGACAAAACTGAATCCTCAAGATTATGTAAGTATTACTTCTTTCACTCAAGCTCCTTTTTATTCACAATTTATTTTGAATATTCCTGATAACTGGAGTAATGGAAGCTTTTACAATGTTCCTTTGCAAGAAATGATGGCTACCATTGATCACGCTTTACAAAACGGATTTACTGTAGAACTAGATTGTGATGTAAGCGAACGTACTTTTTCTTCAAAAGACGGAGTTGCTGTGATTCCTGAAGTTTCAGAAAATAATATTAAAGCATTGCAAGGCATTTATCCTGAAAAAAATATCACCCAAGAATACCGTCAAGCCGAGTTTGAAAATTATAATACTACAGATGATCATTTAATGCACATTACTGGTATGCTACGTGACCAGAATGGAACTAAATATTACAAGGTTAAAAACAGCTGGGGCACCGATGAAAGCAGAACAGCCAATGGCGGTTATGTGTATTTTAGCGAGGCTTATATGAAACTAAAAACAATAAGTATTATGGTACATAAAGATGCTGTACCAAAAGCTACTTCAAAGAAGCTATCTTTGTAATTTGGCTTAAAATTTGATATCATTACAATGATGAAAAAGTTTTTCCTTTTACTAGTTTTATTTCCTGTTTTAGCAGTCGCTCAATCTGATTTTGAGACGAAAGGCTTTTCTATCGATGCTGTCCCATCTATAGAAATTAAAGGATTAGACTTAATCCCCTATCACCCGTTTGATGCAAAACAAGATTTTTTTAGTAGTATTTCAATATTAGTACCAGAAATAGCGCCAGTTGTGGTTTCATCAAATGAGTATTGGCAGCCTGTAGATATGTTTTCTGCCGCCACTAAAGACAATAATTTTATTGACTCAAAAGCTACCGGCGATAATCCTTTTACTACTCGATTGAATAATCAATTTGCAAAACCCGGATTTAATGATGCTAACCGCTTCAAAGTATATGCTGATGATGAATATTCACCGGTGCAAAATTCAGTATACAAAAACCAGTCAATGCCTTATTATGGAAACCCTTATTATGGGAATCCTTATTATTATAACCCCTACTATAGGCAATCAAATTTAACATTGTACAGAAACAGAGGCAATAAAAGCACTATAAGTATTCAAGTAAATGAATATTAATCTATTCTATTAATTCTATTCCGTCGCTTTTTATTAAAATTTGTTTGTCTTTGTAAAGACTTCCTATTGCTTTTTTAAAGCTTTTTTTACTTAATCCTAATTCGTTTTTAATTGTTTCAGGATCGCTTTTATCGTGAAGTGGTAAAAATCCTCCTGCTGCTTTCAATTCATCTAGAATATAGTTAGCGTTGGGCTCTATACTTCGGTAACCAGGAGCTTGTAAAACAATATCAATTTTATTGTCATGACGCACTTTTTTTACATATGCGTCTAATTGGTCTCCGCTTCGTATATCTTCAAATATATCATCAATGTATATGAGTCCGTGATGCTTTCCGTTGACAATTACATTGGCTCCTTTGTCGGTTATATGGGTAACAAGAATAAATACTTTTTCAAATTTCTCTACTGTAACAGAAGTATTATCTAAAAAGCGATTGGTCTTGCTAGAGCCTACCAATCTGTTTGTTTTGTCATCCAAATATAAATAAACAATATACCAGCTACCTTCTTTCATTGGTCGTGCTTGTTCTTTGAAAGGAACAAACAACTGTTTTTCTAGGCCCCAATCCATAAAAGCACCGTATTTGTTTACATCACAACATTGAAGGTAGGCAAACTCATTTAACGTTACGTAAGGCTCCAAAGTTGTAGCTATGGGACGTTCTTCGTTATCCAAATAAACAAAAACGTGTATTTCGTCACCTATTTCAAAATGATCGGGCTTGTACTTGTGTGGTAATAATATTTCGCTTTCTGAATCATCTCCTAGATACAATCCAGGATCAGTTTCTCTTAAAATGGTAAGCGTTTGGTGTTTTCCTATTTGAATCATAAACACAAAGGTACTATTAAGGCATCTAAAATATTAAAAAAACGTGTCATCATTTTAAATAATTCACTAATTTCACAAATTATGTATCCAAAACCTGATCATCACGATTTACCAGAGTCTGCAGTACTTAAAAAAGTTTTAAAAACTGAATTGGGCGTAGCCTATATGTATGATGATGTTATAGTTTTTGAAGGTAACGAAGGGGTTACACTTTCATATGAAACCGCATTTTCTATATTGGTTAAAGGTCTTACATATGTTGATAAACCTACTTGGGTATATATTTCAAACCGTATACACTCCTACTCGCTCAACCCACAAGATTATATTTACCTAGAAAAAATCCCTGAATTAAAAGGTATTGCTGTTGTTTCAAATAATAAAATTGGTCAAAAAAATGCAGAAATGGAATCTGCATTCTTTAAAAAACCTTTTCAATCATTCTCTAGTCTATCAAAAGCATTTTTGTGGGCAAAAGAGCTGTTAAGTAAAGGAGAGTAAACTACTACTATTTAATTGCTTTAAAATAATCTAAAAGTACCTGATCATTTACTTCTGGAGGTGTAATAATTTCTAATAAAGCAGGTGTTTTTGCTTTTGAAAAGAAACTGTTTAAAGCCGTATCTAGTACTTCATCACTCGTTACACAAGCATAATCAATATTGTACATTGCACAGAACTGTTTTGCTGTACGTTGATGCTGAGTCTCAAAAAACTGGTTAAAATATGTTGTTTCTTTGGCACCGGGTAAAATCCTAAAAATACCACCACCACTATTATTTATTAGTATAATCTTGAAGGTATTAGGTATGTAGTTATTCCAAAGTGCATTGCTGTCATAAAAGAAGCTTAAATCACCCGTAAGCATTACTGTTGGTACTTTTGAAGCATAAGCTGCTCCAACAGCTGTACTTATACTACCGTCAATACCACTGGTTCCTCTATTACAAAAAACTGCTACAGATGAAGGTAGTTCAAAGAGTTGTGCATACCGTATTGCGGCACTATTTGCAATTTGAAGTTGTGTGTTTTCTGGTATATAATTAAAAAGTTTACAATAGGCTTTAAAATCAGAATACTGAACCTTTGTAATAAAATCTTTATATCGCTCTACTTTTTTATCTCTAACTGCCAACCAGGTTTCTTCATACGTACTATTAGTTTGAGGACTTGGTAGTATGTTTTCAAAAAAAGTATTAGGTGATGTTTGTATATGTTGACTCAATGAAAAATACGTATCATATGCTTTTTTTACATCGATATGCCAATGTTTTTGTGGCGGATAACTACGTAAAAACTTTTTAATTCTTTTTGAAACCACCATCCCACCAAAAGTAAGAAGTATATCAGGCTGTAAAGCCTCAAATTCACTTTCGGTTAACGAAGTAATAAGCTGGTCAATCGCTGATACAAATTTACTATGGTGTAAATTTGACGTAGTTTCAGTTAATATCAAAATACGTTCATCTTCAGCTAAAGCGTTTATATATTTTTCTTCAATACTATTGGGAGCTAAAACCCCTACCAACACCATTATTTTTTTACTAGTACTCCACTGCTCCTTGATCTCATTAATATTCTCAGGAATTTCTTCTGAAGGTAGCCGTGCCGGAACATTCTGTGGTATCACAGCTGGTTCATTGACGGTTTTATATAAAGGTTCATGAAATGGTAAATTGATATGGACAGGCCCCTGCAACTCAATAGCTGTGTTTAAGGCAGTATTTATAGAAGTTTCATTATGTATTTGCGCCTCAGCTTCTGCTTTGCAATTGGCATTGTATAATATGTGCTTACCGTAAACTTCTTCTTGCTGAATGGTTTGCCCATCACCAATTTCTAATAAATGCGGAGGTCTATCTGCAGATAACACTACTAGTGGGATATCGCTGTAAAAAGCTTCGGCTACTGCTGGAAAATAATTTAACAAAGCCGAACCCGAAGAACATACCAATGCAACCGGTTTTTTACTTTGTTGTGCCATCCCTAATGCAAAAAAAGCAGCAGCTCTTTCATCTACAATACTGAAACAATTAAAATTTGGATTTTCAGTAAATCCTATAATTAAAGGAGCGTTTCTAGATCCTGGAGAAATTACTATTTCAGTAATACCTTTGTTTAAACACAACTGTGTTACGGTTTGCGAGAGGGGTTTTTCAGAAAAGTTCATTACTACAAAGGTACAAACAGAAAAATCAATTTTAAAGCATTGGTTGCAGTACCTGAAGCATTGTTTGCAATTTATTTTGAGTTTCTTCCCATTCTTCTTCGGGTTGAGAATCAAAGGTAATTCCGCCACCTACATATAAAGAAGCTTTGTTTTCTTCAATTTTCATACAGCGAAGATTTACATACAGGCAAGATATTGAGTCTTTATCATCAATTGAACCTATAAAACCGGTATAAAATTCTCGTTTATAATTTTCATTTTTCTCAATAAAATCTATTGCTGCAGATAATGGCGTACCACAAACTGCAGGTGTAGGGTGCAATGCAGCGGTAATTGTTGAAAGTGTAGTTTTGTTATTTTTAAGCATTCCTGTAATGTCTGTTCGTAGATGCGCTAAAGAACCGGCTTCATGTGTGTATGTTTTTGAAACTCGCAATACTGAGGTTACTTTTTGTAAACAATTGCTTATAGCGTCTGTTACTACTTGTTGCTCATTTTTTTCTTTTGGAGTCCATAAAGGTGGTTGATCGTTTTCAATTTTCTTGGTTCCCGCAAGAGCCATTGTTGTAAAGGATGTTCCGTTTGTTTGCAATAAGACTTCGGGCGTTGCGCCACACCAAAGACCCGTTTCAGGATGATACCATATGTAACGAAAAGCTGTTGGATATAGGTTAAACAAACGTTGTGAAAGCTTTTCAAAGTTCATTTCAGTAATCGATATTTCTTTTTTTCTAGAAACAACAACTTTATGCGTGTTTTTGTGGTTAATGCCATGAATAGCCTTTGCCACCAAACGCATATAATCTTCTTTTTCTAAAGCGGTATATGTTGCATCAATAGATTTTTTTTCTATTTGATCACTACCTAATTGGGCTTCAAAATGATTAGATTCTTGTAAGGGAATACATACAGTCTTTCCTTTATAATTAAAAGGAGCTATGACGATCCCTTTTTTATCAAAGGTTTCTGATGTATATTTTTTGGAGTTTTTTTGAAGTAAAAGTTCTACTGAATCACTCTCTGGCAGTGAATATAAAACAAAAGGCTTTCCTTTTTTATAGTGGTCAGATATTTTTTCAGTGAGTATTTGTAGATTCATTAGCAGTTAGTTTTCAAGGCTTAATGTAGTCAATTTAACCAAAGAAACCAATTCTTCTTTTTCATTAACAATTTTAATTTGCCATAATTGAGTAGTACGTCCTTGATGCAAGACTTTTGCATGAGCATACACATACCCATCTCGAACACTTTTTACGTGATTGGCTGCAATTTCGATTCCGCGAATGCTTACATTTTCAGAATCTAAAAAAATAAAAGCTGCTGCACTACCTACACTCTCTGCAAGTGCTACCGAAGCGCCGCCGTGCAAAACGCCATCGGGTTGATGTATTTTTGGGGTTACAGGCATCTTTGCTATTAAGGTATCATTGGTAACATCAATAAACTCGATATCTAAAGTTTCCATCAATGTGTTTTTACACATTTTTTTTAAACCATCTAGTATTTCTTCTTTGGTGTACTTCATAGGTTTCATTTACTTTTGTAAAAATACAAAATTGAAATGGCCAGCGAAAAAGAGGTTTCATATACTACAACAAATACCTATACAACTGTAAATACACTAACTTCAAAAACCAAAAATGTTTGGATTGCCTTTCACGGTTTAGGCTACTTAAGTAGGTATTTTGCCAAATATTTTAAACACCTTAATCCTGAAGAAAATTTCATCATCATTCCACAAGCTCCATCAAAATATTATCAAGGTTCAAATTTTAAGCACGTAGGCGCTTCTTGGCTCACCAAGGAAAATACGCAAGCCGAAACAAAAAATGTTTTAAAATATGTAGATGCTGTGTGGGAACAAGAAAAACCAGATGTAATCCCCAACTTTATTGTTATGGGTTACTCTCAAGGTGTTTCTATTGCTGCTCGATGGCTCGCCAGTAGAAAAATACAATGCGATTATTTACTATTGCATTCAGGAGGCATACCGGTTGAGTTAAAAGCTGATGATTTTGATTATTTAAGTTCAGAAACGCAAGTAACCTATTTATATGGTGATAATGATCCTTACATTACTGAGGCCAAAAAAACCGAAGAACAATTAAAAGGTACAGCTCTTTTTGGCAATAACTTAAAGATCACCGTGTTTGAAGGGGTTCACGAGGTTAACACAGCTTTTTTACAACAAATTGCTACCCAGTAATTTATATTTAAAAGTGTATTTCATCGATTTTTTTTGCAGTTAAGCAAAAAAAGAAGTTTCTTTATGCTGTTTTGTAAGAAAACCAAAGCCCCTAATTATGAAAAAATATCTACTATTCGTTTTAGTTACAGCATATTGCAGCACGTTATTTGCTCAAATAAGTTCTGTTGAAAAACAAGCTCTTATTGATTTTTACCAAGCGACCAATGGTGATAATTGGAACACTCCATGGCAACTAGATAAACCTATTTCAAATTGGGAAGGTGTTACAATTGAAGACGGTAAGGTTACAGGTATTACACTTCTTTTTAATAATGTAGAAGGAACTATTCCAGCTTCAATAGAAAAGTTAACCAACCTTGAAACCCTAGAGTTATCATTTAATAAAATTAGTGGTGAACTTCCTTCATCTATCGGAAACCTGAAACACCTGAAAATTTTAGCATTCAATAGTAACGACTTAAGTGGAACCATTCCTGCATCTATAGGAAATTTAACTCAATTAAAACAACTACACTTAAGCAGTAATAAATTTAATGGGGCCATTCCTGCTACGGTTAAAAACCTTAATTCATTAGAGGTTTTTAATGTATTTGATAATCAATTAAGCGGAATATTACCAACCGAATTAACCCAAAACAACAACCTTAAAGAGTTAATGGTAGCCGAAAATAACTTTACAAACCCTGAAATGTTTTCAATTGTATTGCTATCAAACTCTGGAGCAACTCTAGACCTTACAAAGGAACCAACAATTACCACTCCGGCAAACAGTATCATTGCTGTAGAACGAAATGAGGATGAAGATTAAGAATGTTCATTAGTGAGAAAATTCATAATAATAAAATTTCCCACTATAGATAAAATTCAAAAAATACCGTTAAAGGACTTTGCTTAAAAAAATTAAATATATACTATTGCATTAATTAATTAGTTTAGTTGCTAATTGATTTATTTGGTTTGAACGGCTCTCTACTAAGGGCCGTTCTTTTTTTGTTTCGACCAATCTATGTGAGGTTTTTATGACAAAAAAACATCTGTTATCAAATAACTAAAAGGCGTATCTTGAGATACATCACTTTTGTTATGATAAAAACTTACATATCCCTTATTGTCTTTTTCAGTTTAATTTCCAATCAATTACTCGCACAATCTTTTAATGGAAGCTTTGACTTAGTTGTTTCGCTAGAGTATCAAAACGGTAACAAACGCAGTGATACGCTTTCATATTACTTCGGAAAAGAGAAAACAGCGTTACTAATTCACTCAAAAAGAAACCAACCAGATTTACGTCTTGTATTTAATGTTAAAGACTCTACCATTACGGGGTTATTTGAACAACATAATAAAAAGGGAGGTTATATTTTGCCTATGAATTTAAAATACTGGCCGGGTATGCACTTTGCTTTACGTGATTATGGAACCGGCCCTAGAACTAAGTTAAAGTATTCAGGTAGAATAAAAGAAATTCAAGGATTTACAACTCAAGAAGTAATAGCAGAAAATGAAGAATACACTGCCAATCTCTGGGTGTCAAATACTATTGAACTTACTATGAGTAGTCTACTAGCCTATCAATCTGTAGGCTCTGGTAAAGATACCAAAGATCTTGAGCTCTTTGATCAATTTGGGATAGAAGGTTTGCCCCTACTCTCACAACTAAAAAGTAAGACTGACCGAGCAGATGTTGTGATTCGTATTATAAATATTTCAGAAGGATATGTTGATGAAAAAATATTTAATACAGATGGTTACTCAATAACTAAAATTGATGAATAAAATAGGTGTAAAAAGAAAAACCGCAACTTAAATAAGTTGCGGTTTTTTTATGGTTATTAAACTTCAGAATTATTTTACTTCTTCAAAGTCTACATCTTCTACATCACTACCTTCTTCTGAAGATCCGCCTGTAGCACCTTGTTGCGCTCCGGCATCACCGCCTGGGGCAGCACCACCTTGTTGAGCTTCTGCTTGGGCTTTGTACATCTCTTCACTAGCAGTTTTCCACGCTTCGTTGATTTTATCCAAGGCTGGTTGGATGGTTTCAACTTCTTTCGTTTCGTAGGCTTTTTTCAAGTCTTCTAAAGCATCTTCAATTGGTTTTTTCTTATCATCAGATAATTTATCACCAAATTCTTTAAGTTGCTTTTCAGTTTGGAAAATCATCGCATCAGCTTCGTTGATTTTATCAACTTTTTCTTTTGCGTTTTTATCAGCTTCGGCATTTGCTTCTGCTTCTTGTTTCATTTTCTCGATTTCCTCTTCTGTTAATCCTGAAGAAGCTTCAATTCTAATATCTTGCTTCTTACCAGTTGCTTTATCTTCAGCACTTACTTTAATGATACCATTGGCATCAATATCAAAAGTTACTTCAATTTGAGGTGTTCCTCTTGGCGCTGGTGGAATTCCATCTAAGTGGAAACGTCCTATTGTTTTATTATCAGCTGCCATTGGGCGCTCACCTTGCAACACGTGAATCTCTACACTTGGCTGATTATCTGCCGCAGTTGAGAACACTTGACTTTTCTTAGTTGGGATGGTTGTATTGGCTTCAATAAGTTTTGTATTTACGCCTCCCATTGTTTCAATACCTAATGAAAGTGGCGTTACGTCTAGTAACAATACATCTTTTACATCACCTGTTAACACTCCACCTTGAATAGCTGCTCCAATTGCAACAACCTCATCTGGATTTACTCCTTTGCTAGCTGCTTTTCCGAAGAAATTTTTAACAGCATCTTGTACAGCAGGAATACGTGTTGAACCACCTACCAAGATAATCTCATCTATGTCACTCTTTGATAATCCGGCAGCTTTAAGTGCTTTTTCACAAGGAGTGATTGTTCTTTTTACTAAGTCATCAATTAACTGCTCAAACTTAGAACGGGTTAACGTTTTTACTAAGTGTTTTGGGCCGCTGCTTGTAGCAGTAACATATGGTAAGTTAATTTCAGTTTGGGTTGAAGATGATAGTTCAATTTTGGCTTTTTCTGCAGCTTCTTTCAAACGCTGAAGAGCCATTGCATCTTTACGAAGATCCATATCTTCTTCTTTCTGAAACTCATCTGCCAACCAGTTAATGATTTTACTATCTACATCATCACCACCTAAATGTGTATCACCATCTGTAGAAAGTACTTCAAAAACGCCGTCACCTAATTCAAGGATACTAACGTCGTGTGTACCACCACCAAAATCAAATACAACTATTTTTTGGTCACTGTCTTTTTTATCAAGTCCATATGCTAACGCAGCCGCTGTAGGTTCGTTGATAATACGTTCTACCTTAAGACCAGCGATTTCACCAGCTTCTTTGGTTGCTTGACGCTGACTATCGTTAAAATATGCCGGCACAGTAATTACTGCTCGGTCTACATCTTGCCCAAGATAATCTTCTGCAGTTTTCTTCATTTTTTGAAGAATCATTGCACTTAATTCTTGTGGCGTATACATGCGATCGTCAATTTGAACGCGCGGTGTATTGTTATCACCTTTAACTACATCATATGCAGCGTTGTCTATTTCTTTTTGTGATTCGGAAAATTTATTTCCCATAAATCTTTTTATGGAAGATATGGTCTTTTTAGGGTTTGTTACCGCTTGACGCTTTGCTGGGTCACCAACCTTAATTTCGCCACCTTCCACAAAGGCGATTACAGAGGGAGTAGTTCGTTTTCCTTCGGCGTTAGGTATTACCGTTGGCTCACTACCTTCCATAACGGCAACGCAGGAGTTGGTTGTACCTAAGTCGATTCCAATTATTTTACTCATAAGTGTTATATTTATTTTTTACTAATTCAAAATTTAATTCGCCATAAATAAGTCAATGATTATGCCATCAAAAACTTTATGACAGGGTGTCATATTTTTTAATAAAATGTGACAGATTTAAAATATTTAAATTAGCCTATTTTTGTAGTTTCCCCATCATATGACGACAACCAAATCATATACCGCAAAACAAGGAGCAACCTTGGTTTTAAAAAGTTACTTAGCAGTTTGGATATTTTATCTTACATTTTTTACTGTAATTGGGGTTCTATCAATTTGGTTTCCTGATCTTGTAAATAATGAATACAAGCAAGAACGGTTAACCGATATGCTTAACAACCAACCGTTTCAATTAATTATCTCGGCTGTAATTATTGCACCCATTTATGAAGAAATGATGTTTCGTTCATTAATTAGACCCAGTTATGAAGATATACTTCTCTTTATAAGCGGCTGGCTTAGTTTTTCGTTTATGTATTTCTCGGCTGGAATCACCAATTGGTATATTAGATTTTTAATAATGATAGGTCTTTTTGTAGCCATTTATTATTTGTTACAAGAAGTTGTTTCAAGAAAACACCTTAGTACCATCCTAAGGTTGCTCAATAAACAGGTTATTACTGTGTTATTAATAAGTTCAGTAATTTTTGGAATGGCTCATATCTACAATTATGTAGATTCTTTCTTACTGAATGTAGCTCTATTTACTCTTATCATCCCTAGAATAATTTTAGGATTGGTTGCGGGGTGGTTAAAATTGAAAACAGGAGTTTTACTCTGGCCTATCCTACTTCATTTTGTCAACAATGCATTTGTAATTGTAATTATGCTATTCTTAAAATATGTATTCATTACATAAATGTATTTTTAATTTGTTTCAACCTTTTTGAAAAACCCTCTGTATTGTGTATTTTGAAAAGCACAATTAATTACAAGATTATGTGGAATCTTAACAATAAAAAAGTAGTTGTTACCGGTGGTACAAAAGGTATTGGTAAAGCAACCGTTATGGAGTTTTTATCTCTGGGTGCCGAAGTTGTTTTTACAGCTAGAAATGCAAACAATGTAAAATCTTTTGAAAAAGAACTACAAAACCAAGGGTATAAAGCATTTGGCGTAATAAGTGATGTTTCTGAAAAAGATGGAATCAATGCTATTTTTTCTGAAGTTAAAAATCGTTGGGATAATCTAGATATTTTAGTAAATAATGCAGGTATCAACATTCGAAAATCTGCATTAGACTATCTTGATGAAGAGTTGTCAAAAATCATTTCTATTAATATGACAGCTCCATTTCATCTAAGTAAAAAACTATATCCTTTTCTTAAACAATCTAAAAATGCATCTATCATAAATGTTGCATCTGTAGCTGCCACTCTTGATGTAGGTACAGGTTCACCATACGCTATGTCAAAAGCTGGATTGGTCATGCAGACAAAGAACTTAGCTACTGAATGGGCAAAAGATAACATTCGTGTCAATGCTGTGTCCCCTTGGTTTACAAAGACTCCTTTGACCGAAAATCTTTTAGAAATTGAAGAGCGTATCACACCTATTTTAAAACACACTCCCTTAAATCGAGTTGCCAACGCAAGTGAAATGGCTCACGTGATAGCTTTCCTAGCTATGGAAAAATCCTCTTATATCACAGGACAAAATATTCAAGCAGATGGAGGAATCAGTAGTACCGCTATATAAAAAATGCCTGCAGAATATGCAGGCATTTAGCTGAATATTAAACAATAAACTATATTATTGTTTCACAAACCTAATGGTCTTTGAAATCTCGTTACCATTAGTCACTCTTAACAAATACATCCCTGAACTGAGACTCGATGTATCAATTTGATCTCCATTAATATTTGAAGAATTATCTATAACCAAACGTCCTTGAACGTCATATATATTCACATCAAAATTTGCTAACTCTATACCGGCAATCGTTAATTGATTTTTTACCGGATTTGGGAAAATACTTATCGCAGCACTATTTACATCATTCACACCCAAGGTAGCTCCCGGAAGTGCAACAAGTGGTCCACCTGCTGGCAATGCAACATATAATCCAAAAGCCGGACCGTCAGAGTTTTGAGTAGGATCTAAAAATCCTGAAGCTAATACTGTAATTGCAGCTCCATCTAGACCTAAAGTACTTAAAGGTGCTTCATATGCAGCTACGCCGGTTGTTCCGGTTGCATCATTTACTTGAATTACATAGTCTGCAGTTGGTAATTCTAAATATCCTTGAAATTCAGAATATGAGATATCGTCCACAATTAATCCTGCTCCTGCACCTGTTTCAAATACATCAACCGTTGGAGCATCTGTTGATCCGTGGTGCACCAATACGTCTGTGTTAGCACCGTTTGAAGCCGCTTCTCTTCCCATCGCAAATACTTGCAATGTTAGTGGTGGAGCTGGGTTATAACCTGTAGGACTTACTATCCCATCTGCCACTACTATATAAGTTTCATCTTCAGTTAATGTTACAGGTACTGTCAATACAGCATCACCAACATCTGAACTGTTTGCAGGTGCAACAGAAAGTTCAATTTCGGTTCCTGCAGGTAAATCTACAAATGGTGTTGCAGTTCTAAATGCAAAATCATCTAGCGTTAGGTCTGAATTTACATAAACATCTACCTCTGCTGCCAAAGCATCTGGAGAGTTATGGATTACCTGTACTCTAGCCGTTTGTGAAAAGACTGAGAAAGATAAGAGCAAAGAAATACTGAGTAAAAATAAATTTTTCATAGTTTTTGTTTTTTAGTTTTTTACGCTACTAAAATATGAAATATTTATTTTGTTTAAGTTTTTTTATAAAATGTTTAACAAAACACAACTCTTTGCTTTACAAACAGATACACATTACAATTGTACAGATGAAGCCGAAATAGCCTTGATTTTAAGCAGTTCTTTCCATTGTGTTGTATAACGAGGACTACGTTCTTTTTTAATAAGTTCCCACTCTTCTTTTCGTGTACCAGTCATAGCTGAAGCTACAGTAGATTTTCCGTATTTTTTATTAATCTTGTCAAAGGTTTTAATAAGTTCTTTATTATTAAGCTTTGAAGGCTGCTGAAATAAGTTTCCTTGCACATATTCTTGCGGAATGATTCCGCTTAAGTTAACACCTACTTTCTTGTATCGATAACCGGGCTTATATATTTCGTGTAATGCTTTTCTCGCTTCAGAAATTAATTGAAATGTATCATTAGTAGGAATAGGCATCGTGACTGTTATACTATTAGCGTATTGTTTATCTACATTACTGTGGTAGTTGGTATGCACAAACACTTGAATGTACGTTGCACACGAGTTTTGAGCCCGCAAAACTTCACTTACTTCACTTATATAATAGGCACAAGCTTCTTCTATGAGATCTAATCGCTCTAGTTTTTTCCCGAATGATTTTGCGGTTCCTATTCCTTTTTTGGGTTTTGGCGCAACCGTAAACGTTATACAAGATTCTCCGCGAAGCTCTCGCCACAATCGTTCTCCCACTACTGTCATTTCTTTTCTAACCCACGCCAACGGTTTTTGTGTAAACTCATATGCTGTGTACACGTGTATGTTTTTTAGACGTTCTACGTGTTTTTTCCCCAATCCCCAAACGTCTTTGGTTTGTGCCCATTGCAAAGCTGCTATTCGTTTTTCTTCAGAATCAATCACACAAACGTGATCATACTTTTCAAGTTTTTTTGCCATTTTATTGGCTAATTTTGCCAAAACTTTTGTTGGCGCAATGCCTACACCCACCGGAAGCCCCGTCAATTGCTTTATGGTATCTTTTATTGTGTGCCCATACCTTTCAAGGTTGACGTGTTTCATTCCTCTCAATTCTACAAAAGACTCATCAATACTGTATACCTCAACCATAGGCGAAAATGTTTTTAAAATATTCATCACACGCTGTGACATCTCGCCATACATAGTATAATTTGATGAAAAAAAAGTGACACGATTTTTTATCAACTGTTCTTTTATCTTAAAAACAGGTTCAAACATAGGGATGTGTGCCAAAGACTTGGCTTCCTTATTGGCTGCAATAATACAACCGTCATTGTTACTTAACACCACAACGGGTTTTCCCCATAAATCTGGGCGAAAAACTTGCTCACACGAAGCATAAAAGCTATTACAATCAATCATGGCAATCATAGTGCATAATGAATTATATAGGTTATAACACCCCATAAAATGTATTCTTCTTCTGGCGTGTTTTCTGAAATTCTAATCAATAAAAATTCGCCGTTCTTCACTACCAAAGCTAACCGATTAGCAACGGCATCAATAGAACGATCTATAATCAACACATCATTATGATGAATGCCATACTCATAATACCCATCACCATCTACACGAATAAAAAAAGTAGCATCTTGATTGTGCATCAACTCTTTGTGCAAGTCTATAGGTGCTTCTAGGTAATGTGTAGCAGCACTAGGAAAGCCCGTCTGCTTTGAAACTTCAGGCGCATGACGATTTTTAACTTTTTGTAATTTTCCAGATGTTGTGATTTCCATACAAACAAAATTAGGAAATAATCCATATAAAAATAGGATTATTTCCATATAGTTTTCAACAAAAATCTATGAAAGAAAATTTACATTTGTGTTATAATATAGCCTATGGAAAGTATTAGTGTTTTTGATATGTTAAAAATTGGTGTGGGACCTTCAAGCTCACACACTTTGGGACCTTGGCGTGCAGCAGAACGTTGGGTAGGTGAATTGATAGAAAAAGGACATTTTGACCAAGTAGAAAAAGTTCAAGTGAATCTATATGGGTCACTTTCTCTTACTGGAAAAGGTCACGCTACAGATGTAGCCGCAATGCTCGGCCTTTGCGGTTTTGACCCGGTAACTTTTCCTATTGAAAAAATTGACGAAACTATTGATTTTATTACTTCAAACCACAAGTTGCGCTTGAATGATGAAAGAGAAATTGATTTTAATCCAAAGGAACACATCAAATTCAACAGGAAGTTTTTAGAATTTCACCCAAACGGGATTACCTTCCACGCTTATTTAAAAGACGGTTCAAAAAAAACTGCCACCTTTTATTCTATTGGTGGCGGATTTGTTATTAAAAAGGAACGCAAGCGCAAACGCATGAAAGAAGAAAAGTTTGCGCAATTTCCGTTCCCGGTTCACAGCGGTGTAGAATTATTATCAAACTGTAAAGCCGAAGGGAAAACCATTAGCGAACTGGTTTTGGAGAATGAAAAATCACTTCGTTCAGAAGAAGCGATTAACGAAGGTCTTCAAAAAGTTTGGAATGTAATGCTTGACTCCATGTATGTAGGCTGTCATACAGAAGGAAAACTACCGGGTGGTCTTAATGTAAAAAGGCGAGCTTTTGAAATGCATAAAAACCTAATAGGTGATACTCCTTACAGTAATGCTACTGAATGGATAGAAGCTATACGAAGTACTGAGGTAAAGTTTCGCCAAATATTAAAATGGGTATCATGTTTTGCTCTTTCTGTTAACGAAGTAAATGCTTCTTTAGGAAGAGTGGTAACAGCTCCTACAAACGGAAGTGCCGGTGTTATTCCAGCGGTTATAATGTATTATATGGTTATTGAAAATCACGATGCAAATTTTAGTGATATTCGTAAGTTTATGCTAGTCGCGGGTGAAATAGGAAGCTTGTTTAAAAAAGGTGCTACAATTTCAGCTGCTATGGGTGGCTGCCAAGCCGAAATAGGCGTTTCTTCATCTATGGCTGCAGGAGCGTTAACCGAATTAATGGGAGGTACTCCTGAACAATGTTTGATGGCTGCAGAAATTGCAATGGAACACCATTTGGGTCTAACCTGTGACCCAATTGCAGGATTGGTACAAATACCTTGTATTGAACGAAATGCTATGGGAGCGATTAAAGCAATAAACGCTTGTGAGATGGCACTAGACAGTGACCCATCTTCTGCAAAAGTACCGTTAGACAAAGTGATTGAAACTATGTGGGAAACAGCAAAAGATATGAGTAATAAGTACAAAGAAACTAGTGAAGGTGGTCTTGCTGTACGAGTTAATATGAGCGACTGTTAATTACACCCTTCTTTTCTTCTGGAGTCAATAATATGAATAATTTTCCAGCCTTTTTGTGTTTTTGCTAAGGTAAACGCATTGGCTCCACAATGACTTAATTGTCCATTAAACCAAAATTGATAAGGCGTCCAAACGTGAGCTAAGTTTCCATCAATGCTTATTTTATAACTCAAAAGTTTTTCATCCCATTTTTGACTCTCAGGTCTATTGGCAATTGTATTTAAAAAACCGGAAGCATCTCCAGTGTTTATTTTATTATTTCCGTCCTTATCTGTGTATGCAGTTTGCATCACCATGTTTTCTGCCATAACAGATTTCATTTTCAAGGTATCACCTTCATGAAACCCTTCAAAAAAAGTATCAATCAATCCTTTTGCTTGTTTTTCAGAAAAGGATTCTTGAGCAACTAAAAAAGAAGAGAAAAAGAGGCAAAAAACGAATAAAAAACGTGTCATAATCATATTATTAAGAGATTGGTTATCAAAATTAGTACTTTTATAGTCTAATTTGTTACAAAAAAATCTATGTCAATCGCAAAAAAAGAATACAAACGTATCACTACCAAAACATTGGTAGACATGAAGAAGAAAGGTGAAAAGATTTCTATGCTTACCGCTTATGATTTTACCATGGCCAAAATTGTAGATGGCTCTGGTATTGATGTTATCTTGGTAGGAGACTCAGCCTCAAACGTAATGGCAGGTCACGAAACTACTTTACCCATTACGCTAGATCAAATGATTTATCACGCCAGCTCTGTGGTGAGAGCAATTGAACGTAGCTTGGTTGTTGTTGATATTCCTTTCGGAAGCTATCAAAGCGACCCAAAAGAAGCATTGCGTTCAGCTATTAGAATAATGAAAGAAAGTGGCGGTCACGCAGTAAAACTAGAAGGCGGAAAAGAAATAAAAGAATCTGTTAAGCGTATTTTAAATGCAGGTATTCCTGTTATGGGTCACTTAGGTTTAACACCACAATCTATCTATAAATTTGGAACCTATACCGTTCGCGCAAAAGAAGAAGAAGAAGCCGAAAAACTAAAAGCAGACGCCAAGCTTCTTGAAAAAATAGGTTGTTTTGCAATTGTACTAGAGAAAGTTCCCGCAAAGCTAGCTGCCGAAGTTGCCAAAGAATTAACCATACCAATCATAGGTATTGGTGCAGGTAACGGTGTAGACGGTCAAGTTTTGGTAACTCACGATATGGTTGGGATGACACACGAATTTAACCCACGCTTTTTAAGACGGTATCTTGACTTATACGCCGAAATGACCAATGCCTTTAAAAAATACATTGATGATGTAAAAAGTGGTGATTTTCCTAATGATAAAGAGCAATATTAAAAACGTGAAACTTTTGTAAAAGCAAGAAACACGTAATTTTTTACGCTTACTTCCTCACTTCAAATTTCATCTTTAAGCGCCATCTCATCACTTAACAGTTTTAGTTCTACTACTATGAGTTCTACAAAAGAATTGAGTACAAAAAATAATCTTCAGGTTCTTTTTGAAGACAATCATTTACTTATTGTCAATAAACGAGCAGGCGATATTGTTCAAGGTGACAAAACCGGCGACAAACCCTTATCTGAGGTAGTAAAAGAATATATTGCCGAAAAATACAATAAGCCGGGAGCTGTCTACCTAGGCGTAGTGCATCGGTTAGATAGACCTACCAGTGGGGTTGTCGTTTTTGCTAGAACTTCAAAAGCTTTGTCAAGATTAAATAAGCTTTTTGCTGAAAGAGATACTGAAAAAACATATTGGGCTTTAGTTAAAAATAGACCTCCAAAAGATGTTGACACTTTAGTTCATTATTTAAAACGTAACCCAAAACAAAACAAATCATATTCACACATTAATGAAGTACCCAATAGTAAAAAAGGTATTCTTCATTACAGATTAATAAAAGAATTAAACACCTATTTTTTGTTAGAAATTAACCTAGAGACAGGCCGTCACCATCAAATACGTTCTCAACTCTCTGCGATAGGTTGCCCAATAAAAGGTGATCTAAAATATGGTTTTGACCGAAGCAATAAAGATGCAAGTATTCATTTACATTCTAGACAACTTACTTTTATTCATCCTGTAAGAAAAGAAAAACTTACCATCTCTGCACCGGTACCTAATGATTCGTTATGGAATGCTTGTATTTAAATTTTTGAGATATTGTGTTTTAAGGCATATAAAACCAACCCTACTCTATTTTTTACATCCAGTTTATTAAAAAGGTCTTGACGATAACCATCAATAGTTTTTGGACTTAAATTCATTCTATCTGCAATTTCTTTATAGGTTAATTCACTACAAGCCAATTGCATAAAATCTATTTCACGATCTTTAAAAACCGGCTGCTCTTTCTTTTCAGCGTTTAAGGAATGTAACAGGGTTTTAGCTACTTTTTCAGAATGGTAATAGCCTTTGGTAAGTGTTTCATCTAAAGCTTTATTAAGCTTGTCTGGATGAATGTCTTTCAGTAAATATCCTTTTGCACCGTTGCAAAGCATTTTTAATATTTTTGACTCATCATCCTCCATTGTTAAAACCAACACCTTGATTTCTGGATGGTTTTCATTGAGCCAAACCATGGTTTCTGCTCCATCCATAACCGGCATATTTAAATCTAGCAATATAATTTCTGGCAAATGGGGTTCGGTTACTAGTTTTTGTTGAAGATCTCTCCCATTTTTGGCGTGATATAATACTGTGAAGTTTTCAAAAGAGTTTACTAATTTTTCAAGTGAACTTGCAAACAGAGAATGATCATCTACAATTACAATACGGTTTGAGGTAGTTTTATTCATTATTGTAGGGGTAGTTTAAGCGTAATATTGTTCCTTTATCTGGTTCAGATTCTATTGAAAAATCTGCGTTTAACAGTTGTGCTCTACTTTTCATAGTCTCCATTCCAGAATTTCCTTTTTTTTGCGTTGTGTCAAAACCTACTCCATTGTCACTTGCTTCAATTATCAAATTGGTTTTGGTATAGTTTAAATGTACAAATAATTCTGTTGCGCGCGCATGTTTTAAAACATTGGTAGAAAATTCTTGAAGAATTCTAAAAATTACAATTTCTTTTGTGCGGTCAATTTCTTGTTGTTCTCCGCTTATTTTCAATTCAGCATTTAAAAAATCTAAGCGATTAAACCGTTCAAGTTCAAACTTTAACGAACCTAGCAGCCCGTTTTTATACACCACATCATTATTAAGAGTTTTGCTTAAGTTGCGTACTTCTTGTACTGTGTTTTGTACTACAGATTTGGTTTCTATAAGTTGGTCTTTAAATTCTTCTGGAGAGGTACTCAACATCATATTGAGCTGAATACTGGTTACTGAAAGTAATTGACCTATGTTATCGTGAAGCTCCCAAGCAATATTTTTAAAAGTCTGTTCTTGAATTTCAATTTTTGAATTTGAAATTTCCTTTTCAAATTTAATTCGTTGTTCGGCTTGCTTAAGTAGTAGCTTATTTTTACGACGTTGAAAGACAATAAAAAAGAATAGAAAAATCCCAACTATAAACGTTAGGATAACTATAAAATATATGATGAGGAGTCTTTCTTCTTTAGACATATTATAAACCCAAAACTATACAGTAAATATACCAATAGGTTTGTAAATAAGAGGATTCTTTTATACAATTCTACAAATTCGGGGCTTTCTGCATCAAAGTATTTGCTGTAAATAAAGATAGGGGTTAAAACCAAATGTAGCAAAATAGCGCCTATGGAAATATAAAACGGTAGCGATGTATTAAAGATTAATATTTCATCACCTGTCAATAATTGATAATAATATAAACTAATTGAAAGCAAGATTAAAAGTGTACCTATCATCTCACCATATGCTGAGTAACTAACAAAAAACGTTTCAGAAAAAACAGATTCAAAAACCATTCCCACAACAAAAAGAATTAAAAGTATGGTAAGAATTTTTCTGTGATTTGCATTTTCTAGATGCATTTTAAAGAAACTCACATATACAAATGAACTTATTATGGTATAAGAATTATATAACCAGTAGTTTTCTTCAAATAAAGTTCCCTTGACAAAACCAAAGTATTTATAATCTGAAAAATAAGCTATAGCTGCGTACGAACCTATTACCTCTACCAAAACCGTAAATAAAAGAAAATACGTGAAGTATCTAGTGGGTTTGTTAACCTTATAGTTGATAATATAAAAAAGCCCTATACAAGCAGCCAAAAGCTCAACAGAGGTTACTGGAATAACATGCAATAAAAATTCTTTCAAAATGAGTTACAATAAATTAATAATTTGTAGGCGGCCAGCCTCCCATTCCTTTATTTAATGGATCAATGCTATAGTTGTTACTAGAGCTTGATGTGTTTCCATTTGTTGGAGCCAGAAAGATTGTTGCTTTATCATCAGACTGAGTATCATAAGCTGCAAAATATATACGAATACCAGGATTAGTTATACCTTGTTTTGTTGACATATCTTTCACATAATCTAGATATTCTTGTAATTCTTCTACTGAGTAAAAAAACTCTCGTGTATCAACACTACCTTGAGCTTGTTCTATTTCTACAGCTCTTGTATTCACCCAATTATCTTGTAATTCTCGCGCACTATCAACACTAATGCATTTTGCTGGTTTAGCCATTATTAAAATAAAATTTGGTTAGTTAGTTGGTCTGGCAATGTATAAAATTTACAAGTATACTACAGTCCTTATTTTAAAAAACAGGAAAAAACCTATTTCAGAAAAGGCTTTTCCCTTTGTTTTAAAAAGGTTTTAGCCTTTCATTTTTCAAGAAAATCCTGTTTTTAATACCGCTCTTTACCTACTCCTTTTCACAGAAAGACTAAATAGATTTGTGAAAACCAAAGGTTATAAAGTAACGAGTTATAAATAATCATGACAAAACCTGATACAAACACAGCATTCCATCTTGATGTTGCTTTTTTTGAAAATGAAGCCGAAGATTTACAAACTCAGTTTACAAGCATATCTGGTTTAACAGTTGATCTGGATATAGAAAAACTGACAGAACGTGGCGAAACAAATTTTAAACATTCGTTTCCTTCCCGAAAAAAATTTCCAAATCTTGTTTTAAAAAATGGTTTAATTAAAAATAAAAAAGTCATCACTTGGTGTAAAGATGCTATTGAAAATAAAAAGCTATCACCAATTGATGTTCACATAAAATTAATGAATCAAACTACAAATATTTTGGCCTATAACATCATTCATGCTTACCCGGTAAAATGGAAAATAAAAGGGTCAAAATATACCGATAAAAACCTAGCTGTTGAATCGGTTGAATTGGCTTATAATTATTTTAAACTAGTCTAGTAAATTGACAAAAAAATGGAGCAAGTACCCCTACAAAAAAAAGTAAAAAACCAATCAAAAATCACTTCAAAAAAATTGAACAATCAATGTGAGGAAACTAACAAATTAATAGGGTTTTTAGAGACTGGTTTTTTGGAAGAAAAGGCAGGTAATATTCCAAATTTTGATGAAATTATATTCAAATGCGAAGATAAAAAGTTGTTTTATTCAGAAATTACAAACGAAATTAAAAATAAAACTAATACTTTAAATAGAATCATATTACAATATGATAATCAAATAATTAAATTAATATTTTTAAATTTTTTAGACACGTCTAAATCAGATCTTTTATATAAAATTAAAATACCAGCTGTTCTTTCTGAAACAAGTTACAAAATTATTTTTTGGAAGCTATTATTCACTGAAAATAATCAACAAAACTTTGAGTCAAAATTTAAAAATCTTATTGCCAAGGTTGCAAAATATCACCCTAAAAAAAAGGTAATAGAATTATTAAATTTTGCCATCTTATTACAACGAAAAAAACCTAAAAATGAAAAGGTTTTTTTTACAACTCCACCCATCAAAAAAGAGTTAAAAAAAGTAGTTTTATACAATTCAGGATTGGTCCTACTCTACCCATTTTTTGAGACGCTTTTTAAAGATATGAAGTATCTAAAAAACAATGTTTTTTTACCTGAAAAAAAACAGCGAGCAGCTCACGCTCTCCATTATTTGGCAACTCAAAATAAACATTCTTTTGAGTTTCAAATGCAAATTGAAAAACTTATTTGTGGTTTTGCTCTCAATCAATCAATAGATCGTTTTATAAAATTGTCAGACTTTGAAAAAGAAACATGCAATAGCTTTTTGCAAAATGTAATCAAAAAATTAAATTTTCAAGGAATTAAAACAGTTTCAGAACTACAAACTAGAATACTTCAACGAGAAGGAACACTTATGTTAAGGGAAAATCTTGTCGTGACCGTAAAGAAACATAATGATGATGCTTTTCTAAGCAGTCTTCCTTTTGACATTCACAAAATCAATTTGCCTTGGCAAACAACTCCATTTTCAGTAAAATGGTAAGTTATATCTTTTGTAAATCAAATTGTATTGTTGACCCAGGTTTCTTTTGAGCTAATTTTCCTATGGCTTTTTCGCTCAATTGTAAAATCCTTGCATAACCACCGGTTGTTTGTGCATCTTTCATCAATACAACACAAGCTCCAGATGGCGTCAATTGAACGGTACCGGGTTGTACAGGAGCTGTAATAATATCTTCAGCTGTTATGTTTTCAAGTCCTTTTAACACATAAGCCATCCGGTTGCTTTGTGGTTTAATTTCTAAAACAGAATTTATAACTTTTTTTTGAAACGAATTGGAAAGCAAATCAAACTCTGGACCTGGATAGACAGGTATTTTCTTCTCTTGAAAGTAATTATCTTCAACAGAAAAGCTAGCGTTTCGAATAATTTTTTCTGAAGAAAGGCTTAAAAAAGGAATAGTATCACCTTTTTCAAGTTTACTTTTTTCAGTAATCCCATTATAAAAACTTCGACTTCCCAATACATTTTTGGTTTGAAAACCTCCAGAAACGGCTAAGTAGCCAAAATACCCATAAATGGGATTTGAAAAGCTTAATACATCCCCTTTATCAACAAACAACGCTTTATTTAAATCTACATTTTTATTATTAAGTTTAGCTTGAAAATCACCTCCTGAAATTGAAATATGAGTTGATTCATTAAATTGAAGTTTTGGTCCTATCATAGTAAACTCCATAACCGCGGCATCTACGTCATTATTTAACAAACTGTTGGCCAAAGCTGCAGAAATTGCATCCATTGCTCCACTTGTAGGTACACCTATTTTTCGGTGGGTAAAGCGACCTCTATCTTGTATTGTTGTAAAAAGTCCGGGATTTAATACCTTAAGCAAAACGCACCTCCTCTTTCTTTATTTGATAATTATCTTTACTTATTTGATGTTCTATAGCGATAAACTCTTCTTTGGATACAGAAGTAAATTTGATTAAATCACCAGCTTTTAAAAGAGCTGGAGAAGATTTACCTACAGAAAAGAAAGGTATAGGAGTTTTTCCTATAATCTGCCAACCTCCCGGAGATGATGTACTGTAAACACCAGTTTGAGAACCACCAATGGCAACAGAACCGCTTGCTACACGTTCTCTCGGTGTTTTTTTTCTTGGGGTATGCAACCGAGCGTCAAGACCACCTAAATATGGAAAACCAGGTAAAAACCCTAAAAAATAAACTTTGTAAACAGGGCTGGTATGAATCTCAATTACTTGGGTAGTGGTGAGCTGTTTTTGTTGAGCAATTTCTTCTAAGTCTGGTGCAAATTCAAGATTGTAACATACAGGAATGTATACTTTACGTCTGGTAACGCTTTCTTTTTTTGAAGTATTTTTCAGTGAATTTTTGAGTGAATCGATAAACTGTGTTACATTGCTACCATAGTTTAAATATATTGCCAAAGCACTATAGGTTGAAACAATTTCTAGAATTTCTTCAGAAAAATTATTTGAGATATGTTGCTTTGTTTGAAGCACATTTGCCAATGTTTTTTCATCAATACTAGGTTTCCATTCTACAAGTACTGCTCGTTCTCCAAATGGTTTTACCGTCACGTTTTTCATTATGATAAGACCATTTGGTTAAACTTCATTTGTTGTTGAATGTATTTTAAAATCTCAACAGATTGCTGATTATCACCGTGTATGCAGTATGTAGAGGCAACAATAGGTTTCTCTTGCCCCAATCTTGTTTTTACTTTATTTTCTGAAGCCATTTTAAGAAGTTGTCTCCAAGCATCTTGAGGTTCTTCAATGAGAGCTCCATTTTTATCCCTAGAAACCAATGATAAATCTTCATTATATTGTCTATCAATAAATGCTTCAAAGGCTAAGGGTAGTAAATTTTCAGCCTTGCGATGCAAAACCGAATTGTATTGAACATATAACTTGGGACGTACTTTGGTTTGTATAATTGTTTCAACAACTGCATCTGCTGTAGGAGCATCTTTTGCTGCATAATTATATAAAGCCCCGTGTAACTTAATGTGATTAATTGATGCTTCTTCGGTTTCACAAATAGCAAAGAAATGTACAAGTTGATTAAATAACGTATCGGTAAGTTGCTGTTTGGTTAAATGCATAATTTTTCTTCCGAAGTTATCTTTATCAGGAAAAGAAGGATGTGCTCCTATTTTCACTCCATATTTTTGAGCCAAACGTATGGTATTGCGCATAGTTTTTTCATTTCCGTAATGACCACCACACGCGATGCTACACGACGAAATTAAAGGCATAATGGCTTCATCAAAACCGCTACCTTCACCTAGATCCGCATTAATATCAATTGATTTCATAAGTTAGGTTTCAAGACGTTTTCATAATTACATTTTTACATATCAAAAAATACTTTTGCAAGGCTTCTGAATCCCAAAACAATAGCTATTAAAACAATGAGAAAGCCAATTATATTCTGAAGTGTATTGTTTTTAAAACTCCCCAATACAGTTTCTTTATTGACTGCCCACAACAAAAAGCCGGCAATGACAGGTAATAGAATGCCATTTGCAACTTGTGCAAACCGAATTACTTCGATGGGTTTAAATCCTATTGAAGAAAATACAATTCCTATTGCTAAAACAAAAATCCAAACGGAACGAAATTTTGTTGACCTTAAACCAGACTTCCATTTAAAACAGCCTTTAGCAACATATGCTGCCGCCAGAGGAGCTGTAATTGCAGAAGAAATTCCGGCTGCAAAAAGGCCCATACTTAAAAAATACTTTGCAAAACTGCCAAATAAAGGTTCTAGACTCTTGGCTAAATCTGCAGCATTTGAGATTTCTGAACTTTGTATAGATGCTGCGCAAACAATAATGGCTATAGAAACTAAACCTCCCAAAATAATAGAAGCATACAAATCTATTTTAGCAGCTTTTAAATCATTTACGCCATTCCACTTCTCTTTTACGAGTGACGCGTGTAAGAAAAGGTTATACGGCACTACAGTAGTTCCTACAAGTGCAATAATTGCTAATACTCCTTCTTCAGGAACTCTAGGAATAATCATATTGGTTATAACCGAACTCCAATCTGGATTTGTAATAAAAGCTGTTACCAGGAAAGAAATACTCATCAATATGACCAACACCACCAAACTTCGCTCAATTATTTTATAATTACCTATGTATAAAAGTGTAAAAGCAATCCCGCCAATTAATAAACTTAAATAGTTAAACTGAAATGAACCTATTTGAAGTGAAGATTGAGTAAAAATAGTTTCTAAACCCAACATACCGCCGCTAATATTTCCGGCTTCATATGCTGCATTTCCAATTAATATTGCTGAAAGCATTAATAGTATTGCAAAAACACGAAAGGTCTTTGAAGGAATTTCATTTCTTACAACTTCGGCCAATCCTTTTCCGTACACCAAGCCTAATCGTATTGCCATTTCTTGTAAAACAATAGTTGCGACTATTGACAAAACCATAGCCCATAGCAAGGTGAAGCCAAATTCTACACCGGTTAGCACACAAACAGTAACCGTTCCCGGACCAATAAAAGCCGCCGCGATTAGTGCTCCAGGACCTATATTTTTAAAAAACTTTTTCACTTTTTTGCATTTTCTTGAAGTGCATAAATAGCAAAACTTCCCAACCAATGTCCCCCTTCATATGAATCACCTACCAAATTTGGGTATGAATATGAAACGTGATTGTGGGCTATGTTTGTGACATGTTCATATTCTGGATATTGATTTGCTAGACCGTACAACACCCAAGCTCGGCTAAAATTGAGCCCATCCAGATGTACTAACTTACCATCACTCCTATCACCTACTTTTCCGGGTTGTAAATGATAGTTTTCGTTTTCTAAGGCCGGTAAAAAGGAACCTAACCAAGTTTTAAACTCACTTTTTGAAAGAACCCGACGCATAATATCAATCTCTTCAAGACAAGGAGATAAAAAATCATAACCACTAGGTTCCCAATTTATAGGGCAATTGGTGTCTTTCATAAAAAAATCCTTTGCTCTATCCTTAATAAGATTTTGAAATGAAACATCATCAACAGTCTTTGCATAATCCCAAGCAAAAGCTAAACCAAAAGCAGTATTGGTGTGTTCTCCCACGCGTATAGGGTATATCAATTTGGGCAAGTATTCTTTATATTTTAAAACAATTTCCTGAGTCAAAGGTTCTAGGTTTTTTGCTAATTCTTTACCCAAAGGATCATCCCAGGTTTGTAACGCTTCAGAAAGTTTTAATAGCCAAGCCCAACCGTAGGTTCGTTCATACGTTTTATTGATATCTTTTTGAAAATACTCTAGTTCTTTCAGTACATTTTCTTCGGTAATATTTTTCTGAAGTAGGGTTTTTACTTCATTGGCTTTTTTTAGCGTAGGAAATTGTTTTACCAACGTAACCATTGACCAATAACCATGAACCGAACTGTGCCAATCAAAACAGCCGTAAAAAATGGGGTGTAACGCCTGTGGAGATTGTAAATCTTTATCACTGCCAATAGTTTGCCCAAGCTTGTTTGGATATTCGTTTTCTACACATTGTAGTGGGAGTTCTATTAACTGATTGGCTTCTGAAACAGTAAATGTAGGAGCCTTGTATTTTTCTGGTTCTATTTTATCTTCTTTAGTAGGTTCAAAATCTTGTTGTTTTTTTTCTTCAGAAGTGTTACAACTCATGATAAAAATACTTAAAATAAAAGCGTATATGTAATGTTTCATTGGTATAGAATTCTGCTTATGAAAGGGTTTAAAACTTAAAGATATTAAATAAACTGTGTTTTACTATTTCAGAAATAAAAAAAGGGATACCAAAACGGCACCCCTTTAAACTTTATAATACTATAAAATTACATTTTAACGTCTTCTAGCTTTACTTCTTCTCCTTCTTTGTTAAGTAATTTTACTTCGTCAAAATCCATGTTTTTAAATTGAGCAAACTGTGTGGCAGCGTCACCAACTACTACATAAGCCATTTTGGACTCATCAAGATATTTGTTGGCTAGTGTTTTATGTTGCTCTAGCGTCATGTTTTTAACGATAGACTCTTCGTTTTCAATATAATTTTCAGGTAGATCATAAGTACTCATTTCTAGTAACATACCTAGAAGCGAAAATTGTGTTTCAAAACGACGTGCATTTGATTTGATCATAGCATTTTTAGTAAATTCTAAATCTTCTTCACTTATGCCTTCTTTATATTTTGCTATTTGATCTTTAAATATTTGAACCGATTCTCCTGTGGTATTTGTTCTTACACTTGAAGAAGCTGTAAATGTACCAGGAACTTTGCTTCCGCTGAAACCAGTGCGTGCTCCGTAGGTATATCCTTTCTCTTCACGAAGAATTAGGTTTACATTTCCGTTGAAGGAACCTCCCAATTTATAATTCATTACCTCCGCAGGGTAGAAATCTTTATCGGTACGTGGTAAAGCAATGTAACCAATGTTAATTACAGACTGCTTTGAGTTTGGTATATCTACAAAGTAAAGTGAAGCTTTATCACGTTTTTCTGGCATTGGATACTCAGGGATTGTAACTTCTTTAGCTTCCCAACGCTCTTGAAGACCATTAAGCTGTTTTAACACCTCATCTTTCTTAATCTTACCTACTATTTGGAAACTACTTATAGACGGTGAAAAGTTATTATCATAAAACGCTTTCAAATCTTCCATTTGTATAGCTTCAACAGATTTTTCTGTTCCGCTCGTTGGTAGACTGAAGATGTGATTTTCACCATACAATAACTTATCATAAATGTTACCTGCTACACGATTAGGGTTTGCTTCACTACGTTTTATTTGATTGATTGTTTTGGTTTTAATACGTCCTAACTCTTCTTGATCCCAACGTGGTTCTAAAAGAATTTCTTCAACCAAATCCATGGTTTTATCAAAGTTACGTGTAAGTGTATTTCCGCGTATAACGATTGATTCGTTTGTAGTATACATATTGATAGAAGCTCCCAATAAATCAATAGCTTCTTCAAGCTCTTCAGGAGTTTTATTTTGGGTTCCTTCCATCATTATATCTGTCATCAAATTGGCTACTCCATTTTTATCTTTAGCATCCATTAAATGACCACCTTCTATAACTAAGCTGAAATTTACTGTTGGTATCTCGTTTTGTTCAATACCGTAAACCTCCATACCGTTTTCAAGCTTGGCAGTCCAAGTTTCAGGAATGCTCAATTCTGGTACAGGTCCTTGTTCTGGTTCTATTGAACGGTCAAAACTTGAAGGTGTTTTTGCAATTTCTTCAGTAGACTCTTCAATAGTTTTTTCTACATTTTCTTTAATTTCTTCTTCA
This sequence comes from Marixanthomonas sp. SCSIO 43207, assembly GCF_019904255.1. GTDB lineage: Bacteria > Bacteroidota > Bacteroidia > Flavobacteriales > Flavobacteriaceae > Marixanthomonas. The sequence continues at coordinate 2,037,488 of NZ_CP063203.1, read as the reverse complement.
ACAACCGGTGCTTTTTCAGAATTTTCGGCAATTAACTCCATTTGTCCTTTTGGAACAAAGCTGGTCATTACAAAAGGCTTATCTTTTATATATTCATTGTAAACGCGCATTACGTCTTCCTTAGTCACTTTTTTGATATTCTCAATATCTTTCTCAATAAATCCAGGATCACCAGTAAATGTGTTATATCTAGCTAATTGAAATGACTTTCCTAAAACACTACTTACTCCGTTGTAAAAATCGGTTTCTAGTCCGGCTTTAATACGCTCAATATCACGATCTGTTACACCTTCTGTTTCAAAAAGTGTTAATGCTTCATTTATTCCAGATTCAATACTATCAAGGTCAACTCCACTGTTTGCTGTTATAATCATGTGAAATTCACCGGCCAATTCTTGTGAATTGTTATAAGCAGTTGTTCTAGAGGTAAGGTTTTTATCTTTTACCAATACTTTATATAATGGAGCTTTTTTTCCTTCTGAAAGAATTTCAGCTAGGAAATCTAAAGCATACGCATCATCTGTGTACTGTTGAACCGTAGGCCAAACCATATTTAATTGAGGTGCATTTGCAAAATTATCTTCGTGATACAATCTCTTAGTTTCTGAAATTGTAACAGGTTGAGGCTCCATAGGTTCTACTTCTTGGCGTTTTTTAATCTCACCAAAATACTTTTCTATTAAATTTTTAGCTTCTGAAGTTTCAAAATCTCCAGCTAGCACAAGAGTTGCATTATTAGGACCATAAAAACGGTCATAAAATTCACGTACATCTTCTACAGTAGCGTTTTGAAGATCTTTTAATTCACCAATTACTTGCCAGTTGTATGGGTGACCTTCAGGATATATGTTTTTATCAATTACCCAGCTTGTATGACCGTAAGGATTGTTGTCAACACGTTGTCTTTTTTCATTTTGTACAACTTCTTGTTGATTGTAAAAAGCAGACTCGGTAACGGTATTAATTAAGTAACCCATTCGGTCACTTTCCATCCATAATACCATTTCCATAGCGTTTTTGGGTACAACTTCATAATAAATGGTTCCATCTTTCCAAGTTCCGCCATTTAATGTACCACCGGCATCTTGTATTTTCTTGAAAAATTCATCTTGAGGAACATTCTCAGACTCTTGAAATAACATATGCTCAAATAAGTGTGCAAAGCCAGTGCGACCGGTTTTTTCCCTATTTGATCCAACGCCATATTGAATGGCAACCGAAACTATAGGGTCACTTTTATCTTGATGTAACACAACGTCAAGACCGTTTTCAAGTTCATATTTTTCAAAGTCTACAGATAGATTTGCCGTTTCTTCTTTGGCATCTGCTTCTTTTTCATTTTTACACGAAGTAAAAACAAAACTCAATAGCAATACAGCTATCAATGAGGTTTTTAGATAATTTTTAAAAAACATAGTTTGTTGATTTAATGAAGTGTTAAAGATACAATTGCAGTTATGTTGAAATCTTAATAAATTGTTAAATTCAGTTAAGCAACTTCTATCACAAAATTTGTCTATAGTTTTTTACCCAAACCAGCCATCACGGTCCAAACTTCTATATTGAATAGCTTCAGAAATGTGGTTACCTGTAATATTTTCTGAATTGTCTAAATCGGCTATGGTTCTTGACACTTTTAAAATACGATCATACGCCCTTGCAGAAAGATTAAGTCGTTCCATCGCTGTTTTTAATAATTGAAGTGAAGCCTCATCTAGTTTGCAAAATTTTCTTATTTGTTTAACTCCCATTTGGGCATTGTAATGAATTGATTCTATTTCAGAAAAACGCTTTGTTTGAATTTTTCTGGCTTTTGTTACTCGTTCTCTTATTATAATACTTGACTCGCCTTTGCGGTCTTCACTAAGCTTATCAAACGGTACGGGAGTAACTTCTATGTGAATATCTATTCTATCTAATAACGGTCCTGAAATTTTGCTTAAATAGCGTTGCATTTCAGCTGGCGAAGATGTTACTGGCGCATCTGGATCATTAAAATAGCCTCCGGGACTAGGATTCATACTCGCTACTAGCATAAAACTGGAAGGGTAGGTTACAGTAAATCGTGCTCGAGATATGGTTACATCACGATCTTCTAAAGGTTGACGCATTACCTCAAGAACACTGCGTTTAAATTCAGGTAATTCATCTAAAAATAGCACACCATTATGGGCAAGTGATATTTCGCCGGGTTGCGGATACTGCCCTCCACCTACCAAAGCTACATCACTTATAGTGTGGTGTGGACTTCTAAAGGGTCTTGCTGTCATAATACCTCCTTTTTCTTTGGTTCGACCGGCTACACTATGAATTTTTGTAGTTTCTAATGCTTCTGTTAAACTCAAAGGAGGTAAAATGCTGGGTAATCTTTTGGCAAGCATTGTTTTTCCAGAACCCGGTGGTCCAATCAATATAATATTATGTCCTCCGGCAGCAGCGATTTCCATGCAGCGTTTTATGCTTTCTTGTCCTTTTACATCACTAAAATCAAACTCAGGATTTTCAAGGTGTTCATAAAATTCGGCTTCCATATCGACAATGGTTTGTTCTAAAGGAATTTCAGCATTAAAAAAATCAATAACTTCTTTAATGTTGTTTACACCATAAACATTTAATCCATCCACGATTGCGGCTTCTTTTGCATTTTGTTCTGGTAAAATAAAGCCTTTAAAACCTTCATCTCTTGCTTTGATAGCAATAGGCAAGGCCCCTCGAATGGGTTGTAAACTTCCGTCAAGAGAAAGCTCACCCATAATAATATATTCTGAAAGCGGTTGTCGCTCAGCAATTTGATTTGTTGAAACTAAAATCCCTATAGCCAATGTAAGATCATAGGCAGATCCTTCCTTTCGTAAATCAGCAGGAGCCATATTGAGTGTTATTTTCTTTCCCGGGATTTTATAACCATTGTTTTGAAGAGCAGCAGCAATACGGTAATTGCTTTCTTTAATTGCATTATCTGGAAGACCAACCAAGTGATAACCCACACCAATATCTGTATTTACTTCAACGGTTATTGTGGTTGCTTCAACACCAAATACAGCACTCCCATATACTTTTGTTAGCATATTGTTTCAGATTTAAAAAAAGTAAGGGGGAGTTAAATAAAAGGGAAATATAGGAATTTTTATTAAAACCTAAGGAACCGCTTAATCCACTTCAATCTTTTTGGGGTATGAGGATAATACTTTAACGGAAGTTCAAGCCAAGTAGGTTTATCAAGTATACTTTTGTAATGTGTGAAGCAATCAAATCCTGCTTTTCCGTGATAATTTCCTATACCGCTTTGTCCTACTCCGCCAAAGGGCAAGTTAGGGTTTGAAATGTGCATAACAGCATCATTAACCGCACCTCCGCCAAAAGAGATATTGTGTAAGATTTTCTGTTTTACTTTTTTATTGCTCGTAAATACGTAACAAGATAACGGCTTTGGAAGTTTTTTAACATCGGAAATGGCTTTATCCAAATCTGTATAAGGTATTACAGGTAAAATGGGACCGAAAATTTCTTCTTCCATTGCAGGATCTGAAAATGAAACATTTTGTAGTACAGTGGGCTGAATGTATCTATCTTTTTTATTTACATTTCCGCCATAAAAAACCTTTTCAGGTTGAATCATTTTATGAAGCCGATCAAAATTTGCATCATTAATAATCTGCACATAATTATCATTTTTAAAATCAAAGTGTTCTTTCTCTATTTCTTCTTTCAGGGTTTTTAAAAGATTAGCTTCCATACTTTTAGCAACCAAAATATAATCTGGGGCAATGCAAGTTTGACCAGCATTTAAAAACTTGGCCCATACCAATCTTTTTACGCTTATACTTAGGTTACAATCTTCTGTGATAAAAGCGGGACTTTTTCCTCCCATTTCCAAGGTGACCGGTGTTAAGTTTTCTGCAGCAGCTTTGTATACTATTTTACCTACTTTGGTGCTTCCTGTGAAAAATATTTTATCAAAATCTTGTTTCAACAATTCTGTAGTTTCAGGCACACCTCCTTCTACTACTTTAAAAACAGCGGGATCAAAATTTTCATTGATCAATTTTGCCATAACAGCACTTGTGTTTTTGGGCAGTTCGCTAGGTTTTAAAATGACTGTATTTCCTGCGGCTAAAGCAGGAACTACAGGTGCTAATGAAAGTTGATACGGATAATTCCACGCGCCTATAATGAGGCAAGTACCTAAAGGTTCTGGTAAAATATAGCTACGAGCAGGAAAATTTAAAAAATTGGTTGAAACACGTTTTTTTCGAGCCCATTTTTTGAGATTGTGTTTGGCTTCTTTAATATCGTTATACAATAAAGCGAGTTCACTTGTGAACGTATCAAATTCAGATTTTTTGAAATCTTTATAAATCGCTTCATACAATAAATTTTCGTTATTTTGTAAAACTTCTTGTAAAATAGTAAGCTGTTTGATTCTAAAATCTAACGCTTTTGTAGTTTGGGATAAAAAAAACTCCTTTTGCTGGGTGATGTGTTGTTTCATAAGAAAAGAATGTGCTTTTTCAAAAAGAGTTCAAGGTAATTAAACTTTTTTCGGCACACTCATAACAACTTGCTAAATCATCCTTTTTCACGGTTTAGAACCCGGTATTCTTCATAGCACTCGCTTATAGCATCTAAAATTTGAAGATCATTGGCTGTTTTTATAAAACTTTCAGAGTAGCTGCAGTTATTGAGTATTTCATCAATATCTACGCGTTCTAATTGTAAAACAGCCATTAACGTTTCACGGTCATATTTGTTGGCTAGTAAATTACGAATTTCATCATCTTCTTTCATTTTACGGAGTTTCCGCATCTGCTTTGGTTTTTTCCCAAAGACATTATAGAGAAAATCTGCCGGGTTAAAGATGGCACTCAATACTTTATTAACGGCTCCAGGTTGCTTACTACCACCTTCATAACCAGAACTTAATCCAGAAATACGATACCTATAATTATCATAAATAGGAATTATTTTTGCATCCACCTCAACATAACCGGTAAGCTGTACTGGTTTTACAACTACTTCTTCAAGAGCGATACCTAATTCGGTCATTTTTACTTTAATGTCACCAAACTTTAGCCAGTCATTGGTAACTCGAACTCTAATAGATTTATATCCTAAATAGCTGAAATAAAGGGTGTCATTTACCTTAGCACGAATATTAAAATCTCCTTCTTTATTGGTAGTTGTACCAACAACTTCATTGAGGTTTACAATATTTACATTTTCCAGAGGCTTATCTGTTGCACTGCTCAAAACTTTTCCTTTAATGGGGTTAATATCTTGAGCAAAAGCAATAGTAACTAGAAAACTAAATAGTAAAAATAAAACGTGCTTCTTCATAACAATTTGAGGTAAATGTACATAAATAGACGAAAAATCTGAACCAAAGTTGCAAAAACAGCTTCTAATTATTTGTTAATTTCTTCTTCTACGCCTTCCTCCTGTACCTTTTTTTGAAGGTCGTTCGTTTCTTCTTCGGCTTTTACCTTTAAATTTTGAACCTCCTCCATCAAAACTTTTTCCGCTTCTTTTTCCTTTTCCTCGGCCTTTTCCACCTCTTTTACCACCGCCTTTTTTGCGACCGTCTTTGCTTATTTCTACTGAGATATTACGCCCATTGAGTTTAAAGTCATTAAATATTGACAACACCATATCTTGGTGTTTCTTATCGGTATTGAAAAAAGAAAAGGAATCTTTTACATCTACACGAAAAACCTCATCTTGACCTAAATTAAGTAAATCTTTCAAGAAGTCTTTCAAGCTCATCCAGTTAAAATCATCACGACCACCAATATTGATAAAGTATCGTACGCTGTCTTCACTGTTACCTTCTGAAGTGTCACCAACAACCGAATTTAAATCTTTTTCGTTTTTGTAATAATTATAAAAACGAGTAAACTCTACCGAAAATACTTTCTTTATCAACTCTTCTTTGCTGAAGTTTTCAAGAACTTCATTAATATTTGGAAGATAAGCGTCAATCTCGTGATTTACCTCGGTATTTTTGATACTATTTGCCAAGTGGAACAACTGCGTTTCGCAAATTTCCATCCCACTCGGAATTTCTTTTTTGGTAAAACTTCGCTGAATTATTTTTTCAATCGCTTTAATCTTTCGAAGTTCACTTTTTGAAACAATTACCATAGAAACACCATTTTTACCGGCACGTCCTGTACGACCACTACGGTGTGTGTAGGTTTCAATCTCGTCAGGTAATTGATAGTTAATTACATGTGTGATATCATCTACGTCAATGCCGCGAGCGGCAACATCTGTAGCAACCAGCATTTGTATTTGACGCGTTCGGAACGATTTCATAACCAAATCACGTTGATTCTGGCTTAAGTCTCCGTGTATTGCAGCAGCATTATAACCATCTTCAATTAACTTTTCGGCTACTTTTTGAGTATCTCTTTTTGTTCGGCAAAATATAACTGAAAAGATATCTGGATTAGCGTCTGCTAAGCGTTTTAGCGCTAGATAGCGATCACGTGCATTTACCAAATAATACTCATGTGAAACGTTTTCTGTACCTACGTTTTTACTTCCTACGGTAATTTCTACCGGGCTGTGCATAAATTTTTTGGCAATTTTTGCAACGTCTTTTGGCATGGTAGCACTAAAAAGCCAAGTGCTTTTATCTTTTGGGGAATGAGATAATATTTCAGTAATATCTTCATAAAAGCCCATGTTTAGCATTTCATCGGCTTCATCAAGTACACAATATTCAATTTTTGAAATATCAATCATGCCTCGACCAATCATATCCTTCATTCTACCAGGTGTAGCAACGATAATTTGAGCTCCTTTTTTTATTTGGCGAGCTTGCTCAGTGATGCTGGCACCACCGTAAATGGCCACTACATTGAGGCCTTTTTTGTGTTTTCCGTAGCTTTCAAGTTCTTTGGTTATTTGCAAACAAAGTTCTCGAGTTGGTGACAATATAAGCCCTTGTGTAGTGCGGCTTTCTACGTGAATTTTTTGCAGCATAGGAAATCCAAAGGCTGCTGTTTTTCCGGTTCCGGTTTGTGCTAAAGAAACAATATCTGTTTCTTTTTCTAATAAAATAGGTATTGTTTTTTCTTGTACTTCCGAAGGAGTTTCAAAACCCATATCGGTAATGGCTTGAAGTAAATTTTCTTCAAGGCCTAATTGTTTAAATGTAGCCATATAATGGTTTAAAATGTTTGCGTGTTGGTTGGAAGCAAACGACTATTAAACCTTGGGCTTCTCTTCAACACAAAACCCTCACCCTGAGGATTTTTTTTTGGAACGGCAAAGATAGCTTATTTTATAATACAAAATACGCTGTAAGTAGTTTTTATTCAGAAAGGTATTCTATGAGTTGTCGCATTGCTTTTCCTCTGTGACCTATTTCGCTTTTTTGAGTGAGTTTCATTTCGGCAAAGGTCTCTTCACAACCATCGGGTTTAAAAATAGGATCGTAGCCAAAACCACCGGTTCCCTTTTTTTCTGTAGTAATTTGTCCTTCACAAATTCCTAGAAATAATATTTCAGAGTTGTTTAATGTTAATGCGATTGCTGTTTTAAACCTTGCAGAACGGTCTTCTTTATTTTCTAGGTTTTGTAAGAGTTTTTGCATATTTGCTTCAGAGTCTTTGTCTTCTCCTGCATATCTGGCGCTGTAAACTCCAGGCTCGCCGTTTAAAGATCTTACTTCTAGTCCTGTATCATCTGCAAAGCAATTGAGTTTGTAGGTATCTCGTACGTAATTTGCTTTTAACATTGCGTTGCCTTCAATGGTATCGGCAGTTTCGGGTATGTCTTCATTGCATCCAATATCAGTGAGGCTTAATACTTCAATATAGCTAGGGAGTAAAGCTTTTACTTCTTTAAGTTTGTTTTTATTGTGTGTGGCAAAGACTAATCGCATTGGTTTTAATGTAGGTTTAGTTTTGAGAATGTAAAGCTACTCTATTTCCTTCAGAATCTATGAAGGCTCCCATAAAACCATGTTCAGGAGAAATTTCAGTTTTTTCTTGATAAATTTTTCCGCCGGCGCTTTCTACTCTATTTAATTCGTTTGATACGTCTTCACTATAAAAATAAACCAAGGGTCCTTTTTCACTAGGTACGTAGGTTTCTTGTTGAATTAAAGTACCGGTGGCTCCGGGTTTATTTTCGGTATACGGAAACCATCCCATTTTAAAACCGCCAAAGTCAACCGGCTTTATAGTTATATCAAACACTTTTTCATAAAATGTGATTGCCCGTTTCATGTTGGTTACGGGTATTTCTATCCAAGCAAAAGGGTTGTGATCCATAATATTACTTTTTACAGTGAAACCTAACCCTAAGATACTATTTTTTTTGGTCGTAATAGCGTTTAATAATATCTTCTGAACTTTTGATGCACTTTTGTGTCCAGACCATTTCAATTTCAAGCTTTTCTTCTTCTGAAAGTTGCCAAGGCAAACCACTTCTCTTAAGTCTAGTAACCACATCTTGAAGAATTATAGCTGCCGAAACTGAAATGTTTAAGCTTTCTGTAAAACCATACATAGGTATTTTTAAAAATCCGTCTGCTTTGTCAAGAACAGCATCGCTCAAACCGTCACTCTCTTTTCCGAAGAAAAAAGCGCTTTTTTTGTGTATATCAAAGTCTTGTAACACGGTTGAATCATTATGAGGTGTTGTTGCTATGATTTGATAATCTTGGTTTTTGAGTGTTTTCATACAGTTTTCAATACTGCTGTATCTATTTAGACTCACCCATTTTTGAGCTCCCATTGCTATTTCTCTATCCACACGTTTGCCCAATTTTTCTTCTACTACATGCAAATCTTGTATACCAAAAACATCACACGTTCGCATAACTGCACTTGTATTATGTAATTGATAAACGTCTTCGGTTACTACAGTGAAATGTCGAGTGCGCTTTGCCAACACTTCTTTAAAAAGCGAGCGTCTGCGTTCGGTAAGATAGCTTTGTAAGTATTCAAAAAGTTGAGTATCCAATAGAAATATGTATTTTTAAAAAAACGAAGATATAAAAAACAAGTTAATGAATATAGTTGTATTAACAGGTGCCGGTGTTAGTGCAGAAAGCGGAATTAAAACCTTTAGAGACAGCAATGGTCTGTGGGAAAATCATGATATCATGGAAGTTGCTTCACCAGAAGGATTTGCAAAAAACCCAGAACTGGTTTTAGATTTTTATAATAAAAGAAGAAAACAACTTCTAGAAGTAAAACCCAATGAAGCTCATAAAGCGCTAACCAAACTAGAACAAAACCACGATGTTACTATAATTACACAAAATGTAGACGATCTACATGAAAGAGCCGGAAGCAAACGAGTTCTTCACCTTCACGGCGAGTTACTCAAAGTGAGAAGTACCGGAGATGAAAAAACAATCTTAGAGTGGAAAAAAGATCTTCACCTAGGTGATTGCTGTGATAATAATTATCAGTTGAGGCCTCACGTTGTTTGGTTTGGTGAAATGGTGCCCATGATGGATGAAGCTACACAGTATGTTGCTGAAGCCGAAACACTCATTATTATAGGAACTTCTATGCAAGTTTATCCCGCCGCAGGATTGCTGCAGTTTGCTCCACAAAACACACCTATTTATTTTGTAGATCCCAATCCCTCAATCTCATCAAGTGAGCGTGTTCACGTATTTGCAGAAAATGCTTCTACCGGCGTGCCTAAGGTAATTTCAGAAATTGAAAACTCTAAGTAATGAATAACACTTCTTTACTGGAACAATTGAGTTATAAAAAAGCATATCGAGAAAACCGAATGCAAGCAGCACTTTGGGTAATTGAGAACCCACAAACTTTTGAAGAATTATTAAATTACTGTTTTACTTCAAAAACAGAATTGGCTTATAAAGCTGCTTGGGTTCTCGAGTTTGTCTATCTGGAAAACCCAAAATTGTTGCTTCCGCATTTAGACTTATTTTTTAAACACCTACCCAGCATTAATTTAGATCAAACCTTGAGACCATTAGCTCATATTTGTGAATTGATTGCTATTTCAAATTACAAGAAAAAGGATATAGATGTAATAGCAGTTTTTTCAGAAAAACATAAAAAAACCCTCATCGATTGTAGTTTTGATTGGCTTATCACAGAACAGAAAGTTGCTTGTCAAGTACGCGCAATGACTGCGCTATATTATTTGGGAACTGAATTTGAATGGATTCATCCCGAATTAAAACAAATTATTAAACAAAACATCCATCTTGGAAGTGCCGGCTACCAATCAAGAGGCAAAAAAACGATTAAACAAATAGACACATTTCAAAATAACAAAACAAAAAACTGAAACTAAAAAATAAGCGGTTAGGTGTTAAAAATTAGTATCTTTGCACCTTTAAATTTCAATCCATGGCTAGTAATGCATTACAAGCAATTTCACCCATTGACGGGCGATACGCTTCAAAAACAAAATCTCTTATTCCTTTCTTTTCTGAAGAAGCGCTAATAAAATACCGAGTACAAGTAGAAGTTGAATACTTTATCGCTTTGGTCACGCTTCCTCTGCCGCAGTTACAAGATTTTGATACCTCAAAATTTGAAGACCTTAGATCATTATACACAAATTTTTCTACTGAAGATGCTCAAAAAATAAAAGACACCGAAAAGGTAACCAATCACGACGTTAAAGCAGTTGAATATTTTATTAAGGAAAAGTTTGATGCGTTAGGCCTTCAAAACTTTAAAGAGTTTATTCACTTCGGACTTACATCGCAGGATATTAATAATACAGCTATTCCATTGTCATTAAAAGAGGCTATGAATGAGGTGTATGTACCATTATTACTAGAGGTTAAAAAGAAGTTGAAAGAGTTGGCAGAAGATTGGGCAAACGTACCTATGTTGGCAAGAACTCACGGTCAACCGGCTTCTCCTACACGCTTAGGAAAAGAAATTAATGTTTTTGTAACCCGTATAGATGAACAGTTTGATCTGCTAGACAATATTAAAAGTGCAGCCAAATTTGGTGGTGCTACGGGTAACTTTAATGCCCACAAAGTAGCTTATCCAGATAAGGATTGGAAAGCTTTTGGACAAAATTTTGTACAAACTACGTTAGGTTTACACCACTCCTTCCCTACTACACAAATTGAGCATTATGACCATATGGCGGCTTTATTTGATTGCTTAAAAAGGATTAACACCATATTAATTGACCTCGATAGAGATATTTGGAGTTATGTTTCTATGGATTATTTTAAACAAAAAATTAAAAAAGGTGAAGTAGGTTCTTCGGCTATGCCGCACAAAGTGAATCCTATTGATTTTGAAAATAGCGAAGGAAATTTAGGAATTGCCAATGCTATTTTTGAACATCTTTCTGCAAAACTTCCTATAAGCCGTCTGCAACGTGACCTGACCGATAGTACTGTTTTACGTAATATTGGCGTGCCCATTGGTCATACGTTAATAGGTTTTCAATCAACCTTGAAGGGCTTGAATAAGTTATTGCTCAATGAAGCAAAATTTAACGAAGACCTTGAAAAAAACTGGGCAGTGGTTGCTGAAGCCATTCAGACTATTTTAAGAAGAGAAGGGTATGCAAATCCTTATGAAACTTTAAAAGGTTTAACAAGAACTAATGAGGCTATAACCAAACAATCAATAGCAGACTTTATTGAAACCCTAGAAGTTTCAGAGGCTGTGAAAAAAGAGATGCGAGTGATTACTCCGTCAAATTATACGGGTATTTAATTACACCTTACATTTTACTATAAAAAAAAGCTTCAGAAATATCTGAAGCTTTTTTTTAGTAACTAAACTTTATTTAATCGATAGTTTCCTCTGTATCAAAACTGCCCTCAATTATAGAGCCTATTCCGCTTAATTGAGAAACATCAATATCGCCACGATCAATAGACTGCATAAGTTTTATCATTTTATCTGGACGCATCTTCTCGCCTAATAATCTAAATACGGCAAAACCTCTTTCTTCATCACTTGCAAATACAATTAATTCATCTATTGCATCTTCTTCTCCAGTGTATTTTAAAGTAGCTCCTCGGTTATTTGAGCCCATTTTAAGAAGTGTTTTGTATTTTTCTTCAGCAAGAATTGATTTTACTTTATCCTTTTCTGCTTGATAGTTAACCTTGTTTTCACCCTTTAATGGATAAGCTACTACATTTATTTTTTTTACCGTATTTAATATTTCTTGTTCTTCTTGGGTAAAATTACTGTCTTCACTTTGCAACAAACTAGTAGCTAGATCTACTTTTAAGAATTTATCATCGTCTTGTTTGTCAACCAAGTATTGCTGTAGTGATTTTGAATCGCTGCAAGAAAAGAGCGTTAAAGCTGCTATTCCTAGTCCTATTGCATATTTAATGAGTGCCATAATTATTGTTTTTTCTGGTCAATATTCTTTAGTTCTTCGCTTCCGGGAACGTTAAGGTCTTTAGTAAGTTTTGAAACTTTTTTTAGATCAATGTTTCCGGTGATGCTCATAATTACGGTACGTTCTTTTCCGTCAAGGTCTCCTGTAAGGTGCATTAACAATTCACTTACAAAGTTGTCGTTTTTCCCTGCTTTTGAATAAAACTTGATGTTTTTTCCATCGTCTTTTACGCGCATTAGCTCAGAAAGGTTTGAAGACTTTGATACATAACTTGAAACGGCATCGTTCATTTTTGCAGCTACTGAAACATTGTCTGTAGTAAAGATTTTGATATTGTCTAGGTTATTAACTAGCTCTAAGTATTCTTTTACTTCGGGATCATTTGAGTCAAAATCCATTTTACTAAGGAGTTTGAACATATTTTTGGTAGCTACAAAAGAGGTAACGTCTTTTTGATCTTCAAAACTATCAAATGCGTTTTGAGCTGAAGCTAGCAATGGTGCTACCATTAAAGCGATTAAAATGAGTGACTTTTTCATAAGTGTTTAATTAAAGATTATTTTAAAATTTTGTTTTTAGTTTGTGTAAAGGTTGATATATGAGCGAGCTCTTCGGCTCCTTGATTAAAGTTTTTTGACATTAGCTTCATAGCTTCTCGTGTTTTTTCAAAAGCTATCAATGCTTCTTGTTCTTCTTGGGTAAGTTGATTACTTTGTTCATTAAACATAAACCCTGCAACACCTATAGCTATTACTACCGAAGCTGCTACTCCATACCACCAATTGCTAATGGTAGCTTTTTGTTTTGGTAATTCTATTTCTAGGTTAGAAACTTCTTCTTTGGCAGCGCTTAAACCGACAAACATAGGCTGATACATTGCCAAATGTGGTGCTATTTCATCTTGTGCAAAATAAGCACGTAGGGTTGCCTCATCAGCTAGACTCGTGTTGCCTTCAAAGTAGGCATCCAATAATTTTTCAATTTTAGCTAATTCCATAATTGTGTTTTTTTATCAATTGTTCTCTCACAGCTTTTCGGGCTCGTGACAGGTTTACGCGTATTGCAGTCTCATTACTATCTAGCATTTTGGCTATTTCAGCAAATTCAAACTGTTCTACATCTCGCAACTGTAATATAATGCGTTGTTGTTCTGGTAGGGTTTCCATAATTTCAAAAACCAGTTGCACTCCATCATTGGCTTCAATCTTCTTTTCTACATTTTCTGAAGTTTGAAAATTATTATGTACAATTTTTAAATTTGAAGCTTGTTTCGATTTTAAGCGATCCAGACAATAATTTTTTGTCATTGTTACCGCAAAAGCTTCAGGGTTTTTATAATCTGAAATTTTTTTTCTTCCCTTCCATAATTTCAAATACACTTCTTGTACAGCATCTTCAGCTTCATCTTTTGAAACTAGAATTCGTTTGGCAAGACGGTATAACTTATCCTTAAAAGGAAGCACGGTTGCTATAAATTCTTTTTGTTTCATTTTTTGGTGGTTGTAAAAGCTGTTAATTACTGCTCTCTATCTTTACGACGAACAACTATAAATTTTGTTACATTCTTTTTTCGAACGCAAAAAATACACTTACTATTAGCTTATTGTATATTTGAATATTATAAGTAAACATTTTCCCTTTTTCTATTTACAATATTGTAGGTAATTTAGGGTTAATAGTTTTAAATATTAATGTAAACCTAATATCTTGAAAAAGAAACTTATACTCCTTGTTTTAATTTGTGCATTTGTAACAACATCTTGTTTTGAAGATACTGATGATAATCCCCGCACTGCCACTACTCTTGAAATTCAAAACTTTATTTATAGAGGTCTTAATTTTTTCTACCTCTATAAAGCAGATAAACCAGAACTTGCCAATGACGCGTTTGCTAGTGATGAAGAGCTAAATAGTTTTTTGGCTTCGTATGATTCACCAGAAAGTTTATTTGATTTTTTAACGGTTCAACAAGATCGTTTCAGTATACTGGTAGATGATTATATTGAATTGGAAAATGAACTTTCAGGTATTTCTAAAAGTAACGGAATGGAGTTTGGCCTAGTACGCTATCCTAATAATCCATCAAATGTTTTTGGCTATGTACGTTATATTTTACCCGATACAGATGCCGAGTCTGCGGGATTACAACGAGGTGATATATTTAACACCGTTGATGGACAACAAATAAATGAAACCAATTTTAACGAGTTACTATCGCAGGATAATTATACTATTGGTTTAGCCACCTTAAATGGTAACACAATAACCCCTACTGGAGAATCGGTTTCATTAACCAAACAACAATATACCGAAAATCCGGTCTACATTGCCAAGACACTTGATGTTCAAGGGCAAAAAATAGGATATATAATGTATAATTCATTTATAAAAGATTTTGATAACAACCTAAATGCTGCTTTTGCAAATTTAAAATCAGATAATGTTACAGACCTTGTACTCGATTTGAGGTACAATGGTGGCGGAGCAGTAGAAACTGCTGTAGATCTGGCAGGTATGATTACTGGTCAATTTAATGGTGAAATTTTTTATACTGAAGAATGGAATAACGATCGCCAAGAAGAGTATGCAGAAAACGGTCTCTTTGATGCATCCATAAGCGACGGAAGTGCAATAAATAGCTTAAACCTTAACACTGTATATGTATTAACTTCAGATAGAACGGCATCTGCCAGTGAGCTTATTATCAATGGCTTAAACCCCTATATCAATGTAGTTCAAATTGGTGAAAATACCACCGGAAAATTTCAGGCTTCCTTTTTATTGTATGACGCTCCGGCTCCCAATTTTACTCGAAGCCAAGCCAACCCTAGTCACACCTATGCAATGCTTCCATTAGTTTTTAAAACAGCAAATGTTAACGGAAACACAGATTTTATTGACGGACTGCCACCAGATATTATGATTGATGAAGATTATGCAAATTTGGGCATACTAGGTGATGTAAATGAACCCCTATTATCTAGAGCACTGTCTGAAATCGTTCCCGGTTTTAAGCCTGTTGAAACAAGACACGTTCAGAATGTTTTTGAAGAAATTTCTGAAAGTAAAGCAAACTCAAAACTACACCAACTCATGATTGCTGAATAAAAACTTTGTATTAAAAAAAGCCGCCTAGAAACAGGCGGCTTTTTTTGTATACGAAACAAAAACTATCTAATTATTATCATAAAAACCATTAGGGCCTACTCCTACTGTAAAAGTTTCTACTAATGATCCATCTAGACTGTATTGGTATATTTCACTGTCTGAAGCAAAATCTCCTCCATCAGCAATATATAACGAACGGTTTTCTGCATTAAAACCATACATAACACCATATTCAGAATTTGACTCATACGTTAATAAAGGTGTAGATGATATTGAAGTTGCGTTGATACTTGCACTATAAACTGACGCTCCCGAAGTAAAATACATAGTATCTTCTTCTATAGAGAGGTTTGATGCTCCTTCAATTTCAGAAGGGATAGAAAGGGTTTGCGCTATTTGATTGTTTGAAAGATTGATCTTAAAAATCTTTCCATCAATGCCAAATCCAGACGTAAGAACATATAGAGTATTATCTACAATTTCAAAAGAATTTGGTGAGTTACCACTTCCTAAGTCAATTACATTTTCAATTGAATTACTTTGAGGACTAAATACTGAAATTGAATTTCCGCTACCAAAATATCCGTTGGCTATATAAATTTTTCCGTTTTCGCTTAGTACTTTTTCAGACCAATTATTAAGAGCTACAGTTGTAGTAGTGTAATCTTCTAGGTTAATAACTGTCATAAAATCATCATCACCGGTAGCAAAATCTGCATAATTAGTAACGTATGCTTTACCGTTTACAACAGCACCATATCTAGGACTTTCAAAACCTGAAGAGATTGTCGCTATGTATTCAAAAGTATAACGATCTACTACTGTAATACTATTTGCAGACCCAGAAATGATAAACGCTCTCGTTTCATCAAAAAACATATTTTGTAGATAGGTTCCAATTTCATCTTCATTAGGATTTACAGTTCTAAAAATATCATTTAACAAAAGTCCATCATCGCCCAAAAAGCTAATTGAAGCTGTAGCGGGATTACCGTTGCCTTCATTAAGGATAAACGTACCATTTTCATATTCTCCCAAAGGAACTTCTTCCTCTTCCTCTATTGGTGCATCATCATCGCTGCTACACGATGAAAAGCTAAGCGAAATGATTAGTGCTAAAAATAAAAGGTTTACTAGTTTTTTCATTGTTTTTAAAAATTAAGGTTTATGTGTACATTGTAATTTCGTCCGGGCATTGCTCTGCTGGCAACACTTTCGTAAGCTGTATTTAATACGTTTCTTATTGTAAAGCCTACTGTGTAATTTTTATCTTTTCCGAAGGAATAATCCAATCCTACCGTTGATAAATTGTAAGTATCAACATTATACTTAGGATCGTTATCTGAATTGGTAAACACCTCACCCACGTATAAAAATTGATAATAAGCTGAAAGTCTATTGATAGCATAGCCAAGTGTAGCAGTTCCTTTATGATACGGCACATACGTTAATTGCTTGTCAGTTTTATCATTTTTGGAAACTGTATACGCATACGTAGCATTAACAGAAAAGTTATGTTTTGCTATAGAATGATTATAACCTAACTGGCTTTCGAGACCATAAATTTTCACTTTATCAGTATTTACAGGCATCCAAGCAGAACCGTTAGGTAGCCATCTTATCATATCTTGAAGCGCATTGTAATAAGCAGTAACACCAAGTTTTCCGTTTTTAAAACTGAAATGATTACCTATTTCGGCTTGATAGGATGTTTCAGGTTTTAAGTTAGGGTTTCCACTACCTTGCCAATACAAATCATTAAAAGTTGGTATCCTGAAATTTTTTGAAGTATTAATCTTTAAAGTATAAAAATCTGTTGCTTTAAAACTTGCGCCTACTGAATATAATAACGGACTTTCATACGTATTGGTAATTTCTTTTCTAGCGGTAATTTCATATAAAAATCGATTCGATAGGTTATGTTTCAGTAATAGATTAAAAGCAGTAATATTTCGGGTTTCTTGCTGAATATTGGTTCCTTCGCCTTTATTTTGAGTAACATCTACTACACCATTAATTTGCATAGTTTCTGAAATATCAAAACCTGCATCATACTTTGCGGTTAGGGTTTCTACATTGGCAGTAGAAAAGCTTGATTTTTCTATGTTAGGGAAGTATTTATACGATTCAGTTAAATAGGCAAGTTTCAGTTTTGAAGTAAATCGATTGTATTCACTTTTCCATTCTAGTAAATTTCTGGTATTAAAATCATTGTATTTTGTAGGAATTTCTGAAGGAAAAATTAAAGAAAAATGACGCTTGCCGTCAAAGACGTAATTGTAAAGAGTAAGTGTATTTGCCTTATTAATTTTATACCCAATTGTAGTATTTAAGCTTGTGTTAAAATAGTTACCATTGAGGTTTTTACCTTCTTTTTGAACGTAATCAAAATCATTTTCAGATCCGCTTCTGTTAATAGCTATTTTAGTACTAAACTTATTAAACGATGCCTCACCGTTATAGGTTATACCATAGGTATCAAAACTTCCGTAGTCTATCGTAATCGAATTTCTAAAACCTCTTTTATAATTTAAAGTATTGGTAAGATGAATTGTACCGCCAATGGCTCCGCTTCCGTAGAGAACACTGCCACCACCACTTCTTACGGTTAATTGATCAAAAACCGTTGGGTTAATGTTATTAAAATCGGTTTGACCATTTAATTGTGAGTTTATATTAATGCCATTCCAAACAACAGCTGTTTGTTGAGCAGTTGTCCCTCTGAAAGAAGGTGATGATACCATTCCTAATCCATTTTCTTTAAAATAAATTGTAGTATTAGTGTTTAATAAATGGGTAAGTGAAGGTCTACTTTTATCAATAACACTATCTGTAATAGTAGTGGTTTGTTGAGTGTTACTGAAGTCTTTCAGTTTCGTATCTGCTACAATCAATACTTCACCTAGGTCTATAGGTTTATCTTGCCCAAAACTTGTAAAGGCAATACATGCTATTGCTATAAAAGTGAAAAAAATATGTTTCATAAACCAAAAACCTTTTTCCCGAAGGTTATTTTGTTTTTTAAACAAATCTTGGCAGGTCTCCTGGCTTACCTTTTAAATGAACCTTCCCATCCCAAAAAGGACAGTGGTGAAGTTTTCATGATCTCATACAAATGAGACGGTTTACAGTTGCGGGAACAGCTTCGGAATCTAACCGAATTCCCATTTTAAGAAAATTTCCAATCGTTGTTGGAAATTTTCACCAAAATTCGATGCAAAAATAAGATTTTATTTTCGTTGCACCAGCCAATCAAAAACCTTTATTTTTGGATATGCAAAAAATCATCTTACTTACCTCCGTTTTCATTCTTCTTTTTTCTTGCAAAGAGAATAAGCAATCTCCAGATATAGGAGCAGATAAAGCATCTGCAAATGAAACTAAAAACCAGGTTGAAATTAACTATGCAAAAGGGTTTACAATCAACAAGTATGATGGATATAAAGTAATTACCTTAAAAGAACCGTGGCCAGATGCCGATATTGAGTTTAAATATGCTTTAATTGAAGAAAAAGGTTCACTACCAGAAGATGCGACGTTTGATGCGGTTGTAGAAGTTCCTATCAAAAACATTGTTGTAACCTCAACGACACACATTCCTTCTTTAGAAATGCTAGAAGAAACAGAAGCTTTAGTAGGTTTTCCAAACCTCTCATATATTTCTTCTGAAGAAACAAGAAAACGAATAGATAAAAACGAAATCAAAGAATTGGGTAAAAATGAATCTATCAATACTGAAGTATTAATCGATTTAAACCCTAATCTTGTTGTTACTTTTGCAGTAAAAGGTGATAATAAAACTGTTTCAACCATTGAAAAAACGGGAATTCCTGTGTTTTATAATTCAGATTGGACTGAAAAATCTCCTTTAGGAAAAGCAGAATGGATCAAGTTTTTTGGTGCTCTTTTTAATAAAGAGCAACAAGCAGATAGTATTTTTAAAAGCATTGAAACAGATTACCTTTCAGTAAAAGAAAAAGCTGCACAAACCAAAACTTCACCTACTGTGTTAAGTGGTGCAATGTATAAAGATGTATGGTACTTACCCAATGGAGAAAGCTGGGGCGCACAGTTTATAAAAGATGCTAACGCCACATATCTATGGGAAGATACTAAAGGCACAGGAAGTCTTTCTCTCAACTTAGAGTCAGTTTTAGAAAAAGCAAAATATGCCGACGTTTGGTTGGGTCCCGGTCAATTTTCTGAAAAAGAAAAACTTAATGATGCTCACGCTGTATATAGTGAGTTTAAAGCTTTTCAAGAAGGCAATGTATATAGTTATACCGGTAAACTGGGACCTACAGGAGGTGTAATTTATTTTGAATTGGCACCCAATCGTCCAGACCTAGTTTTAAAAGATGTTGTAAAAATAGTACATCCAGAAGTTCTCCCAGAGCACGAATTATACTTTTTCAGTAAACTGAAATAAAAATGCAAACCACAAAAACATACAAAGCATATTTTGTAGTGTTACTTGTACTACTACTTGCTTTTTTTATATTCAACATAAGCTTGGGTTCGGTTGCTATTCCTATAGATGAAGTGATTAAAGCAATTTTTGGAGGTAACGCTGCAAAAAACACCTGGAATTTTATTATTCTTGATTATAGATTACCAAAAGCATTAACAGCTATTATGGCTGGTGGTGGCTTGGCAGTTTCAGGATTATTAATGCAAACGCTTTTCAGAAATCCTTTGGCAGGACCATTTGTATTAGGCTTAAGCAGTGGTGCTAGCTTGGGAGTAGCTATTTTAATATTGGGAGCCGGAGCATTTGGAGGATTTTTAGGTAATGCTTTATTGAGTGAATGGAGTTTAGTTATCGCTTCTGCACTAGGTAGTTTTTTAGTACTGTTAGCGGTTTTGGCAGTTACCTTTCGTGTAAAAGACACGATGGCTATTTTGATAATTGGTTTAATGTTTGGCAGCGTTACTGCAGCTGTGGTGGCAGTTTTGTCATATTTTAGTAATGCTGAAAAATTACAACAATACATCTTTTGGAGTTTTGGTAGTTTAGGCAATATGTCTTGGGAAAGTGTTTTAATATTAAGTTTTTGTACTCTTATAGGTCTTTTCATTGCCTTTGCCAGCAGCAAATCGTTAAATGCATTATTACTAGGCGAAAATTATGCAAAGAGTATGGGTTTACGCATCAAGCGAACTACATTTTTAATTATTATTGCCACCAGTGTTTTGGCAGGTGGTATTACTGCTTTTGCAGGTCCCATTGCCTTTGTGGGGCTGGCAGTACCACATATGGTGCGTCAATATTTTAAAACTTCAAATCATTTAATTTTAATTCCGGCAGTATTGCTTTTTGGCAGTGTTTTACTATTAATTTGTGACACCATTGCTCAACTACCGTTTAGTCAATACACGTTACCCATCAACGCCATAACCTCGTTAATTGGAGCTCCGGTAGTAATATGGTTATTGGTAAGAAAACGAAAATTACTTTTCTAATGAATTCTGAAAAAAAACAAAGTACATTACAAGCAACCAATTTAAATGTTGGGTATTTCAGAAAGAAAGAAGCAATTGTAATTTCTGAAAATATAAACTTCTCAAGTTTTGAAGGTGAATTAATTGGACTCGTTGGTGCCAATGGAATAGGAAAATCTACTTTACTTAGAACACTTGCCGGCATGCAACCTGAAATTTCTGGGGCTATTACAATTAACAAAAAACCACTACATCAACTTTCAACTTTACAGGTAGCCAATCAAATAAGTGTAGTATTAACCGAACCTCCAGCGTCTAAAAACCTATCTGTTATTGAGCTAATCTCGCTAGGCAGGCAACCCTACACCAGCTGGATGGGCAAGTTATCTCAAAAGGATAAAGAAGCTGTAGAACAAGCCCTAGTTGCTACCGAAACGCATAAACTAGCCCACAGAAAATGTTTTGAGCTGAGTGATGGTCAAATGCAACGCGTAGCTATTGCCAGAGCATTGGCGCAAGATACACCTATAATTATTCTCGACGAACCCACTACCCATCTCGATTTATACCATCGTGCGTATATTTTGAAATTACTGAAAAAATTAACTTCAGAAACCGGAAAAACCATACTTTTTTCTACGCACGAAATTGATCTGGCCATACAACTAAGTGACAAAATGTTGGTTATGACCTCAAGTACAAATCATTTTGATACACCTTGTAATTTAATTGAAGCAGGATATTTTGATGCGCTTTTTCCGAAAGAAACTATTGATTTTGACAAAAAAACCGGTCGTTTTAGTATCAAAAAGTAAGTATTCTTAATAACTCTATTCAATAATATCAAGCTGTAATTTTCTATTTAGTATATTTACGATATCTGTTATAATTCAATTTTATTAATTCAAAAAAAACACCTATTTAGGTTACTTTTTAAATGAACGAAACACTATTATTTTTACTTCTATCCGCTGTCTGTATCTTAATAGGTGCCTTTATAGGCAATCTGTTTGCACGGTTAAAACTTAAATCTGAAACCGGAAAGCTGGAAGAACGTATTAACCAATTGTTACATCAAGAAGAAAAATTACAAGAGCGTATTGGCGCGGTTGAAGCTGAACGAGAAACCATACGTAAGGAAAAAGAATCATTAAATAATCAATTGGTTCGTACCGGAGCCGAATACGATAGTCTACAAGAAAAAAACCGAGAACAGAAAGCTGAAGTAGAAAAGCTACAGGAAAAGTTCACCAAAGAATTTGAAAACCTCGCCAACAAAATCCTAGAAGAAAAATCTACAAAATTTACCAAACAGAATAAAGAAAGTCTAGAAGTACTTCTCAACCCGCTTCAGGAAAAAATAAAAACCTTTGAAAAACGAGTAGAAGACACCAATAAAGAGAATGTAGGTCGTCATAGCGAACTGAAAGAACAAATAAAAAATCTTTCAGAATTAAATCAACAGATGAGTAAAGATGCCGATAATCTTACAAAAGCGTTGAAAGGTGACAGTAAGATGCAAGGTAATTGGGGCGAATTGATTTTAACCCGAATTCTTGAAAAATCTGGTCTTGAAAAAGATAGAGAATACACCATACAAGACAGTCACACAACTAGTGAAGGTAAAAGATTACAAACAGATGTTTTAATACATCTCCCCGATGGCAAAAAAATGATCATTGATAGTAAGGTATCATTGGTTCATTTTGAGCGATTTGTTTCAGAAGAAAATGAAGATGAAAAACAAAGCCATTTAAAGCAGCATATTGCCTCTATAAAAAGACATGTTGATCAATTAAGCGCAAAAAATTATCAATATTTAATTGATGAAAGCCCCGATACGGTGTTTATGTTTATACCTATTGAACCTGCTTTTGCCATTGCTTCGGCTCACGAGCCTAATCTATATGAACAAGCATTTGATAAACAAGTAGTTATTGTAACTCCTGCAACCCTACTAGCAGCATTACGATTGGTTGACAATTTGTGGCAAAACGATCGTCAAAAGCAAAATGCGCTTGAAATTGCAAAACAAGCAGGAGCTTTGTATGACTCTTTTACAAATTTAACCGATGAATTAATAAAAGTGGGAAAACAAATAGGCACAGTACAAAACAGTTATGAAAGTGCTATGAAAAAATTAACCGGAAAAGGTAACTTAATTCGTCGAGTAGAAAAGCTAAAAAAATTAGGCGCAAAAGCCAGTAAAACAATTGACAACAAACTTTTGAAACGTTCTGAAGAAGACGCCGATTAACACTCAAAAACTCATGAAAAAAATACTTTTTATTATCCTCGGAAGTCTTTTAGGACTCTATCTTCTCTACTTTGCATTTGTTTATTTTGCAACGTATAGTGAAGGTACTCGTGCCGGCGAACTTATAAAATTTAGCCATAAAGGCGTGGTCGTAAAAACTTGGGAAGGTGAAATAAGCCAAGGAATAAGCGGCGCACAAATTTTTTCATTTTCGGTTATGAGTAAAGAAAAAGAGGTAATTGAAAAACTAAAAGAGTTTCAAGGCAGATATGTAAAACTTACCTATGTAGAACGCTATGATACGTTTTTCTTTTGGGGTGATACCAAGTATTTTGTCACAGATGTTTCCGAAGAAAATTCGCCACATTTTAATAGAAATTAAATGAAAAAACTTCATAAACACGTTGAAGAGTCGCAAGTAACAATTTCTGAATTAATGCTACCCTCACATACCAATTTTAGTGGAAAAATACACGGAGGGTATATTTTATCGTTAATGGATCAAATAGCGTTTGCTTGTGCCTCAAAACACAGTAAAAACTATTGCGTGACGGCCTCTGTTGATACAGTAAACTTTTTAAAACCTATTGAAGTAGGTGAACTTGTAACTATGAAAGCTTCTGTGAATTACGTAGGTAAAACATCTATGATTATTGGTATACGCGTAGAAGCTGAAAACATTCATAGCGGTGTAAAAAAACACTGCAACTCATCCTATTTTACTATGGTTGCCAAGGATGACGATGGTAAAAATGTGGAAGTTCCTGGTTTAATTTTAGATTCAAAACTAGAAATAAGACGCTTTTTAAAAAGTGCGCATCGCCAAACCATCAAGAAAGAAAGAAAAAATGATTTTAATGCTGAAGATTTTAAGCTTGATAAACATATAAAAGAGCTCGATTCACATAACGTGATTGTAGCGTACAACAAATAAAAAAAGCAGAACATTATGTTCTGCTTTTTTTTTAAGGCTTATGTGAAGCTTTTATCGAGTTAAATACATTTTTCTTCGTGCATATAAGTCATAAAAGTCATCGTCTTTCAAGTTTTCTATGAATAAGATACTTTCTCCGGTACTTTTCATTTCTGGCCCAAGTTGCTTATTCACTTTTGGGAATTTATTAAAACTAAATACCGGTTGTTTAATTGCGTATCCTTCTAGATGCGGATTAAAATCAAAGTCTGAAAGTTTCTTTTTACCCAACATTACTTTTGTCGCATAATTTACATACGGCTCACCATACGCTTTTGCAATAAAAGGAACTGTTCTCGAAGCACGTGGATTGGCTTCAATAATATACACTTGATCATCTTTGATTGCAAACTGAATATTGATTAATCCAACTGTATTAAGTGCTAGAGCAATTTTTTCAGTATGATCTTTTATTTGCTGAATTACCAGATCTCCTAAGCTGAATGGTGGTAGCAACGCATTTGAATCTCCTGAGTGAATTCCGCAGGGCTCAATATGCTCCATAATTCCTATAATGTAAACATTTTCACCGTCACAAATTGCATCGGCCTCGGCTTCAATAGCTCCATCAAGATAATGGTCTAAAAGCAGCTTATTGTTTGGTATTTTCCGAAGTAAATCTACTACGTGAGCTTCTAGCTCTTTTTTATTGATTACAATTTTCATCCCTTGACCACCTAATACATAAGAAGGTCTTATCAATAACGGAAAGTCTAGTTCATCTGCCAATTGCATGGCTTCTTCAGTAGTTTCTGCAGTACCAAATCTTGGATAAGGAATATTATTCTCTTTTAATAATGTAGAGAAACTACCGCGATCTTCAGCTAAATCTAAAGCTTGATAGCTTGTTCCCATAATTTTTATTCCATAGCGATCTAGCTTTTCTGCCAGCTTTAAAGCGGTTTGACCACCTAACTGAACGATAACTCCCTCCGGATTTTCGTGACGAATGATGTCATAGATATGTTCCCAGAAAACCGGTTCAAAATATAATTTGTCAGCGATGTCAAAATCGGTAGAAACAGTTTCAGGGTTACAGTTTATCATAATGGTTTCATAGCCACATTCTGCGGCTGCCAAAACACCGTGAACACAACAGTAATCAAACTCAATACCTTGCCCAATACGGTTAGGCCCTGAACCTAATACGATGATTTTCTTTTTATCTGAAACTTTACTATCATTCTCAATGTAGCGTTTACCATCGGCTGTTTCAACTTCATTTTCAAATGTTGAATAGTAATAAGGTGTTTGTGCAACAAATTCTGCGGCACAGGTATCAACTAGTTTGTAAACACGTTGAATGTTTAACTCTTCACGTTTTTTATACACCTCACTCTCAAGGCATTTAAGCATATGAGCTATTTGTCTATCACCATATCCTTTTTGCTTTGCTTCTAGTAATAACTCACGTGGGAGAGTATCTAATGTGTATTCTGAAATTTCTTTTTCAAGCAGAAATAACTCTTCATACTGGCGTAAAAACCACATATCTATTTTGGTAATCTCGTGAATGCGGCTTAATGGAATTCCTAATTGTATCGCATCATAAATTACAAACACTCGATCCCAACTTGGGTTTTCAAGTTTTTCAAGTATTTGTTCATAATCTGTATACCCTTTACCATCGGCTCCTATTCCGTTTCTTTTAATTTCAAGAGATTGTGTGGCTTTATGCAAGGCTTCTTGGAAAGAGCGACCAATCCCCATCACCTCTCCTACAGCTTTCATTTGTGGACCTAAAACACGGTTTGAACCTTCAAATTTGTCAAAATTCCAACGAGGAATTTTAACAATAACGTAGTCTAACGCTGGTTCAAATAAAGCTGATGTAGTTTTGGTAATTTGGTTATCCAACTCGTCAAGAGTATACCCTAAAGCTAGTTTTGCAGCAATTTTGGCAATAGGATAACCTGTTGCTTTTGAAGCTAACGCTGATGAACGTGAAACTCGTGGGTTAATCTCAATAGCAATAATATCTTCTTTTTCATCTGGACTTACAGCAAATTGCACGTTACAACCACCTGCAAAATCACCTATATTACGCATCATCTTGATGGCCATATCACGCATACGCTGAAAAGCAGAATCACTTAAGGTCATTGCCGGAGCAACTGTTATAGAATCACCTGTGTGAATCCCCATTGGATCCATATTTTCAACCGTACAGATAATAACTACGTTGTCATTTTTATCACGTAATAGTTCAAGTTCATATTCTTTCCAACCTTGTAAGGCTTTATCAATAAGTACTTCGTGGATAGGCGAAACCTCTAGACCGTGAGAAAGAGCCTCTTCAAATTCATGTTCTGTTTCTACAAAAGCAGCTCCTGCACCACCCAAGGTAAAGGAAGCACGGATAAGCAATGGTAAACCAAATTCTTGAGCAATTTCTTTTCCTTGAAGAACAGATTTTGCCGTTTTTGCAGGTGCCACAGGAATGTCTATTCGCCCCATTAATTGTTTAAACTCTTCTCTGTCTTCAGTAATATTAATAGCATCAATATCAACACCAATTAACTTTACACCGAAGTCTTCCCAAATTCCTTTTTCATCGGCTTCAATACAAAGGTTTAATGCAGTTTGACCTCCCATAGTTGGTAATACGGCATCTATTTGTGGGTGTTCCTTTAATATTTTAATTAGCGATTTTGTAGTAAGTGGCAACAAGTACACGTGATCTGCCATCGCAGGGTCCGTCATAATTGTTGCGGGATTACTATTTATAAGTATTGTTTCAATTCCGTCTTCTCGTAAAGAACGTAATGATTGAGAACCAGAATAATCAAATTCACAGGCTTGACCAATTACTATAGGACCAGAACCTATGATAAGTATCGATTTTAAATTAGTGTCTTTGGGCATTGTAAAGATCTTTTTAGGTGTGCAAAATTACGAAGCATTAGGGTATAAAAAAAGGCGTTGTATAAAAACAACACCTTTATTATTTTCTAAGATATAAACATTATTTTTTGTGACGTGTTTCAGAAGATACAGAAAGCTTTTTTCTGCCTTTCGCTCTACGCGCAGCTAAAACTTTTCTACCGTTTACTGAAGCCATACGCTCTCTAAAACCGTGTTTATTTCTTCTTTTTCTCTTTGATGGCTGAAATGTTCTTTTCATTGTAACTTAGGTTATAACTTCTTCTGAAAATTTTTTTATTTAGACCTCTTTCAAAGTCGGGTGCAAATATACAATCATTTTTTAGCTTTCCAAACGGAAAATTGAAAAAATATTTATTTGTTTTTACTACCTTTGCCGTCCCTATAAAAATAGTGATTGCATGTTCAACAAAAATATAAAATTAGTATTAGCAGCATTGATTATTGGTGTTGCTGTTTGGCAGTTTTTTGAAAACAATATTGGCAACGGGATTATGTTTATACTTCTTTCCCTAATTTTTGTTTTCTTATACTTCAAAAACGAAATTATCTTACTGGCTTTTCTTCAGCTAAGAAAACAAAATTTTGCCGGTGCAAAAAAATGGTTGGACAAAATTAAAAACCCTAAAGCTTCTCTAGTACAAAAACAACAAGGATACTACTATTACCTTAATGGTTTAATGGTATCTCAAACCAATATGAATGAAGCTGAAAAACATTTCAAAAAAGCTGTAAACCTAGGGTTAAATATGAGTGCAGATATGGCAATGGCAAAATTAAACCTCGCCGGAATTGCAATGACCAAAAACCGAAAAAGAGAAGCACAGATATTAATGAAAGAGGCTCAAAAGCTAGACAAACACAATATGCTGGATGATCAAATAAAAATGATGAAACAGCAAATGAAAAGAGCCGGACAACCTAATCAACACTTTGGTGGCGGAAGAGCGGGACGCCGTGGAGGACGTCGATAAATTCTTACAACTACATACGTGTATCCACGTACACTCCTACTTTTTTTTACGCTTTAACGATTATAGCTAATGGTTAAACGAAAAAATACATTTTTCTCTTAACATCTTCATACTTTTGAATAGTCAATAAGTATGAATGCGTATGAGTAGAAAACTACTTCTCCTTTTTTTATTGGTCTCATTTTCAGTATTCTCTCAAGAAGCAGAGGATGAAAACCTATTCTCTCAAGCGATTGGAAACAATATCAAAAAATATAAGTTTCAATCGAATCAGGCTTATATTGACCAAAATTATGACCGAGCCCAATTTTTGTTTGATTCATTAATTAACAATGTAATTAACGGCAGCCGTCTAGACGATTTTGCTGTGCGAAAAACTAGTGGAAAAAAAGTTAACTTTTATGATTTTGAAAAACCTGTTTTCTTAATTACGTATGCTTCTTGGTGTACGCCAGGTATTGGAGAAATTCCGGCATTGAATAAGATAGCCGAAGAAAACAAAGATGAAATAGATTTTGTAGTTCTTTTTTGGGACTCTAAAAAGAAAGCTAGAAAAAAAGCACGTGAGTACAGTAGCGATATTACTATTCTTTATGTAGACGAAACTGAAAACACACACGATCACATTATTGAAACAATGAAGCATAGCTTAGGGTTTCCTACATCTTTTTTTGTTGACTCAAATAAAACAATAATTGATGTAAGACGTGGAGTTTTGCATCCTTATAATGAATCTTATGATGTTTCATTTGATATGAATTATGATTCGTATCACAATGGAGTATCACTTCTTAAAAGCTTTGATACTAATAAACAAACAGATTTAGTAGTAAAAGACAATCCTTAAAAAAGGAAAACTAACCAAATAGTAAGAGGCCAATGTGTAATAAGCATTGGCCTCTTTAATTATAGTTGTTTCAGAAGCATTATTTGGATGGCGTATAATACCCTTTTTCCGGAATTTCAATCATATACTCTTTCCTTGAAGCGTTTTTTAAATACGTTTCGCGAAGCCAAGGATTGTGTATTTTTAAGATCTTATAATTGATACCAAACTGCTTAGCAAAAGCAGGAAAATCTGTTACCGCAGTATCAACTTTAACCTTGTACGTAGGAACTGGTTGGTATAAATCTTTTTCTCTATAATTAAATCCATACTTTTTAGGATTTGAGAGAATCTCTTTAAAAGCCAATATTCTGAAAACATAACGACTGGTTTCGTTATTTAAAAGAATATCATAGTAATCATTATCTGCTTTTTGTCTATCAATTTGTTTACTCACACCATAATTGCCGGCGTTATATGCAGCGGCTGCCAATGTCCAACTTCCAAAACGCTCCTTTGATTTTTTAAGATATTCAGCAGCTACCTTGGTTGCTAATTCTAGGTTATATCGCTCATCAACATAATCATTAATTTCCAAACCATACTCTCGACCGGTGCTACTTAAAAAATGCCAAAACCCGGCAGCTCCAGCCGGAGAACTATTGTTTTCCAAAGCACTTTCAGCAACTGCTAGATATTTAAAGTCATCGGGCAGCCCATATTTTTCTAATAAAGGCTCAATAATTGGAAAGTATTTATTAGCTCGTTTTATGATAAGTAAACCGTTAGATTGCCAATAGGTATTAACCAACAACTCTCTGTCTAAGCGTTCACGAATATCAGGTTCGTCTAAAGGGACAGGTTCTCCGGCAAAATCCATCGTTTCTGGCAATGGTAATGCATAGATATTATAATCATTTACCAAATTCTTTTCTAAACGCTCATTGGTAGGCGGATCTTGAACAGCATTTACACATAATCCACTTACTGCAAATAGTATAGCTCCCAATCCTATTTTTGATAAAAAACTCATAACTTATTTTTTTATTAAAGATAATTAATAATATAGCGCTTTTCAATTAATTAACAGATTTCAGCTAGAAATAATTTCAACAATTTTTTCTGAAACTTGCTTTCCTTTATTTAAGAGCATAATATGAGTCCCTCCTTCTAGTTTTATACAATCGTGAATATTTTTAATAGGAAAAACTATGTCTTTGTCTCCATGAATATGCACAACATTCTCTAGCGGCTCAGCACGTTGCCACTTTACCATGTTTTTTATTGCCCAATCTAAATATTGCTTATCCCGTACGTGAAGAAACTCTTGATATAACTGAAGTCTTTTTTTGGATCTTGGTCCTACAGAAAACTTGGTAAGATCATCTGCACTCAACACCAATCTAGTAGGTATAAGTTTATAAGCACCTGTTTTACTAGCAAATTTCATACGAGTTGGTAATTCTCTTTTTGATTTTACGCTAGAAATTATAATTAAATTTTTCAAAGTAAGAAACTGAGCCATTTCTTGCACTACTACTCCACCAAAAGAAACGCCTACCAAGACAGAGTTAGGCTCAGTAACTCTATCTGCCATTCTTTTAGCATATACCTTTAACGGCTCATTTTTTTCAGGAATTAACCATTCAAGAATATGGATTTTAAAGCGGTCTTCTGGAAGGTTAATATTTTTAAAAATTTCTTTTCCGGCAGCCATTCCCGGAACAAAATAAACGTGAATAATTTTTGAAGCCATAAAGGATTAATAAAAATGAAAACGTATCATCAATCTTATTTTTTGTAACTTTGTTAGGCAAAGATACTATTATCTTATAGCTATTGGAGCGTATGAAAAAGATTTTACATCCTGCTGAGAGTCGTGGAACAGCAAATTTTGGCTGGTTGCAAGCTCGGTATTCATTTAGTTTTGCCAATTATTTTAATCCTGAACGTATTCAGTTTGGTAAACTACGTGTGTTAAACGATGACCAAGTAGATCCTTCTATGGGTTTTGGCAAACATCCTCATAAGAATATGGAAATTGTAACCATCCCTCAATCTGGTGCTTTAAAACATCAAGATTCTATGGGAAATTCTGGAGTTATACATTCTGGAGATATTCAAGTTATGAGTGCCGGCTCTGGTGTTGAACATAGTGAAGTAAATGCAAGTCCCCACGAAGCAGTTACTTTATTTCAAATTTGGATTCTTCCAGAAAGAGAAAATGTAAGCCCTAGATATAACCAAAAGAAGATTGCTCCTTTATTAAAAGACAATACATTTAGTACGATTGTAAAGCCAAAGTCTGAAGCAAACGAAGACGAACTTTGGATACATCAACAAGCCTATTTTAGCATTGGTAAATTTTCAAAACAAACTGAAACAACCTATTCATTACATAACAAATCTCATGGTGTATACGTTTTTGTTATAGACGGCACTATTCTTGTTGATAATGAAACACTTAATAAACGAGACGCTATAGGAATTTGGGAAACCAACACTATCTCAATTACAGCACACAAAAACAGTCACGTTTTATTGATTGAAGTACCGATGAACTAATAATTAATTAAAAACAACTCCCATGATTGAAGAGGTAGAAATTACTGATAATGAGTTTTTAAGACAGTTTGAACTTGAAATAGGAGATAATATGGCTCGTATTGAATATGCCCTCCAGGACAGAAAAATCTTTTTAACAAAATATGATATGCCTGAAGACCTAGAAGATCAAGGCTTTAGAGATATATTTATAAGAGCCGTTTTTGAAGAAGTAAAAAACAGAGGGATTAGCCTCGTACCCACAAGCCCTGAAATTGCCGGTTTTATGCGCAAAAACAGAAGAAAATATAGAGATTTATTACCTGTAGGTATTAGTATTTAACTAGCCAAAGCTTTTTCATTTATAAACTCAAATCGCACCAATCCATCTGTATCAATTTCAGTAAGTTCAATGCTATGAAGTGTGTTTACTAACGCAGGATTCCAAGGGGTTTTTACTTTTACATAATTTTCAGTAAAGCCATGAATATATCCTTTTTTGTTTTCACCTTCAAATAAAACAGTTCGCACAGTACCTAACTGGCTTTCATAAAAAGCTCTACGTTTTTTTGCTGAAAGCCCTCGTAGCATTTTGCTTCGTTTTTTCCTCACTTTGTTTGGCACTACACCATCCATTTCTGCAGCCGGTGTATTATCACGTTCAGAATAAGTAAAAACGTGTAGATATGATATATCAAGCTCATTCAAAAAGTTATACGTTTCTAAAAAACGCTCTTCTGTTTCACCTGGAAAACCTACTATTACATCAACACCTATACACGCATGAGGCATTACTTTCTTAATACGTTTTACTCTATCAACATATAATTCACTCATATACCGACGACGCATTAACTTTAACAAATCGTTACTTCCGCTTTGAAGCGGAATATGAAAATGCGGTACAAATGTATTTGAGTCTGCTACAAAGTCAATAGTTTCGTTTTTAAGCAAATTGGGTTCAATTGATGAAATGCGAAGACGCTCAATGCCTTCAACTTCATCAAGTGCTTCACATAATTCAAAAAAAGTATGTTCATGTTTTTTATTACCAAACTCCCCTTTTCCGTAGTCACCAATATTAACACCGGTTAATACAATTTCTTTAATTCCTTTTTCTGAAATTTCAGCAGCATTATTCAGTACATTTTCAAGAGTATCACTTCTTGATATCCCTCTTGCCAATGGAATAGTACAATATGTACATTTATAATCACATCCATCTTGTACTTTTAAAAAGGCTCTGGTGCGATCACCTATTGAGTAAGATCCTACATAAAAATCTGCTTCGTTGATTTCACAGGAATGTACTTCGCCAAAATCATTTTTGGAAAGATCGTTTAAGTAATCTGTGATTTTAAATTTTTCAGTGGCGCCCAATACCAAATCAACTCCTTGCACATCTGCCAACTCTTCGGGTTTTAATTGAGCATAACAACCCACTGCAGCCACAAAAGCATCTGGATTTACTTGTTGTGCTTTTTTTACAATAGTTTTAAAACGTTTATCAGCGTTTTCAGTAACACTACACGTATTAATTACATATATATCTGCCTTTTCTGAAAACTCTACTCGAGAAAATCCTTCATCTTTAAAATTACGAGCAATGGTAGAGGTTTCACTAAAGTTGAGCTTACAGCCCAAGGTATAAAATGCAACTTTTTTTGTAGCGTTCATTCTTGTATTTTTGACAAATGTGAGCGCAAAATTACAAACTATATTCGTTTCACGAAAATCTATGCTACAACAACTCAGTAAAACAATCAACACAGTATCAGTAATTTGCATATTACTATTGGTTTTATCTTGCAGTAATGAAAGTAAAAACAATAAAGACCATTTGGTTTTTAGGTATAATGAACATAGTAATATAAGCTCTCTAGATCCCGCATTTGCAAGAAACCCACAAAATATATGGCCTTCTAATCAATTATTTAATGGGCTTGTACAACTTGATGACTCTCTTAATATACAACCAGATATTGCCAAAAGATGGGAAGTTAATGATAGTACTTTTACGTACACTTTTTATTTGCGTGATGATGTCTATTTTCATAAAAACAAAGCCTTTGGCAAAGACTCTACCCGAACTGTAACAGCGCACGATTTTGTTTTTAGTTTTGACAGGCTAACCGATGAGCAAGTTGCTTCTCCAGGTAGTTGGGTTATGAATACGGTAGACTATTATAAAGCTATAAATGACTCGACCCTCATTATTCAATTAAAAAAACCTTTTCCTGCTTTTCTAGGGTTATTATCCATGCGATATTGTTCGGTAGTGCCCGAAGAAGCTATAAATATATACGGAAATGAATTTAGAAGCAATCCTGTAGGTACAGGACCTTTTCAATTTAAAATGTGGGAAGAAAATATAAAACTAGTACTTCGGAAAAATCCACTGTATTTTGAAATTGACGATCAAGGCAATCAACTTCCATATTTAGAAGCGGTAGCTATAACTTTTTTACCAGATAAACAAAGTGAGTTTTTAGAGTTTGCTCAAGGTAAATTAGATTTCATTTCAGGTTTAGATAATTCATATAAAGATGAAATAATAACCACACAAGGAAAACTACAAGAAAAATACAAAGACCGTGTAAAGCTGCTAACAACACCATATTTAAACACAGAATATTTAGGTTTTTTTATGGAAACCAACACTCCTGAAATAAACTCTAAAACGCTACGTCAAGCAGTAAATTATAGTTTTGACAGACAGAAAATGATAACTTACCTACGCAACGGAATGGGAATACCTGCCACACATGGTTTTATTCCTAAAGGGCTTCCGGGTTTTGCTTCTATTGATGGTTTTGACTATAACCCCGATAAAGCACGAAAACTTATTGAACAATATAAAAAAGACACTGGCGATTTACAACCAGAAATCACCATTGGAACCAATAGCCAGTATCTTGACATTTGTGAATACATTCAACGCGAACTTGAAAAAATTGGAATTGCTGTAACTATTGATGTTATGCCACCTTCTACCCTTCGGCAAATGAAAAGTACTGGCGAGCTTGATATTTTTAGAGCCAGTTGGATTGCAGATTATCCAGATGCAGAAAATTATCTTTCTTTATTTTACAGTAAAAATTTTACCCCAAACGGTCCTAACTACACTCACTTTAAAAACACAGCTTTTGATAGTTTGTATGAACATTCTTTAACTATTTCAGATGTTGAAAGAAGAAAAGAGTTGTATACAAAAATGGATTCAATACTTATTAAAGAAGCGCCAGTAGTACCACTGTATTATGATATGGCCATTCGGTTTGTAAACAAAAAAGTTTCCGGCCTAGGAATTAATCCACAGAATTTTTTATTTTTAAAACACGTAAAAAAAGAAAAATAAACTTATATGGGTTTTGGAGGTTCTGCTTTGGCAATGATACAAACGCTTAAAAACAACGCAAAGCAGCTTGCCAGCCGCAACAAATATTTTGATAAAAAAACTGACTCACAATCTGTTTACGGAAAGTTTATTGATCACAAAAAAATGTCTCCTAAGGAGTTTGAAGAATTCAAGAAAAAGTTAAAAACAGAAGCATCGCTACAGCACAAAAAAGTAGTAATTACTTATGGAATAGTAATATCTTTGACTGTAGGCTTAGCTGTATACTTTTTATATTTTTACTAGCTACGTCGCCACTTAGCAGTTTCTTCAAATACGTATTCTAAAATAGTAGCGTCCATTTCAGAAAAAGTTTTATTTCTTCTTGCCATAACCACTTTGGCAACTTCAAATGCCTTATTGGTTTTATAAGTTGTCATTCCTCCGCTTCCGCCCCAGCTAAAGCTAGGTACAAAATTACGTGGAAAACCGCTTCCGAAGATATTAGCACTCACACCTACTACCGTACCCGTATTAAACATGGTATTAATGCCACATTTACTGTGATCACCCATCATCAATCCACAAAATTGTAATCCGGTTCTGGCAAAACCTTCGGTTTCATAATCCCATAGGCGCACCTCTGCATAGTTGTTTTTAAGGTTGCTATTATTGGTATCGGCACCTAGGTTACACCACTCACCTATTACAGAATTACCCAAAAACCCATCATGACCTTTATTTGAATACCCCATAATTACAGAGTTATTTAACTCACCTCCTACTTTACTGTATGGCCCAATGGTACAACCTGTATAAATTTTTGCATTCATTTTTACAGTTGCGTTATTACAAAGCGCAAACGGACCTCTAATCATAGATCCTTCCATAATTTCGGCATTTTTACCAATATAAATAGGTCCTTCTGTAGCGTTTAAGGAGCATAGAGGAAGTTTGGCTCCTTCTTCTATAAAAATGTTTTCTTTATTAAATGCCACAGCCATTTCGGGGATAGGTTGCGACTCTCTTCCCTTTGTTAATAAATCAAAATCTCTTTTTATAGCATCATGATTTTTTGAAAAAATATCCCAAGAATGTTCTATACGCAACACATCATCGTAAGTGTATTGAATCACATCATAGGTATCAAAATCAACTTCTTGATCTTCGGTAGTATAAAAGGCAATGGGTTCATCTTCAAAAAAGATAGCTTGATTTTCGGTAAGAGACTTAACAATATTGACTAGGTTTTCTGAAGGAAGAAAAGATGCGTTGATCAATACATTTTGCTCCATTTCAACCATAGGGTATTTTTCAGAAAGGTAATCTTCTGTAATCGTAGTTGTGGTAAAACCCAACAAGTGTTCCCATTTTTCACGAATAGTTAATATGCCTATGCGAATATCTGCTACTGGCCGTGTGAATGTAAAGGGTAATAATTGATTGCGTACAGCGCCGTCAAAAAGAATATAGTTCATAATGCTAATTTATCTCATAACAAAGATACAATTATATGAAGTGTTACTGGATTGAATTTTTATTCATTTTATTCAATAAAAAAAGCCCTCGTAAATACGAAGGCTTACCAATATTATATCAAAAAAAGATTATTCGCTATCTTTAGCTTCTTCTTTCTTAGGAGATTTTTTAAATTTTGCGTATTTGTTTTTAAACTTATCAATACGCCCTGCGGTATCAAGTAATTTAGCTTTACCAGTGTAATATGGGTGAGAAGTTCTAGAAATTTCCAACTTCACCAATGGGTATTCTGTACCGTCAACCTCGATCGTCTCTTTCGTTTCTGCAGTAGATTTAGTTAAAAAAACATCGTCGTTAGACATATCTTTAAATGCAACTAATCTATAATTTTCTGGATGGATACCTTTTTTCATCTCGTTATCTTTTTAATAGGGTCTCAATTTTGAGAATGCAAATTTAATTATTTTTAATAAACTGCCAATAATTATTCTTCTTTTTTTGAAAAGAAAAATAACACCTAATTTAATAAATTGTACAGAAAAAACTTTTCAAGAAAATAAACCGTAACAATTTACTACTTTTGTTTACTAACTAACCGAAACCAAAAAAACTTCATAATATGGAAAATCAAACTGCATCTGTTAAAAAGATAGGCTTTAATTACGGCCTTATACTAGCCTTATTAGTTGTAGGCTTATCTGTAATTGTTTACGTTCTAGGCTTACACCTAGACCAACCTTGGTGGCAATCTGTGCTTAATTTCATATTTATGGCTGTTTGTATCATATATGGCCTAAAAGCATTTAAAAAAGATAATGGTGGTTTTCTATCATTAGGTGAAGCACTTAAAACGGGACTTGTTATTGCGATAGTTTCAGGAATAATCGGCTCAATATTTACCTACATCTTTATTACAGTTATTGAACCAGATTTTATTACTCAAATGCTAGAGGTAACTCAAGAAAAAATGATTGAACAAAATCCAAATATGACGCAAGAACAAATGGATATGGCAATGGGAATGACTGAAAAGTTTATGAGTCCTTGGATTATGTTTGCAATGGGATTAATTGCGTCACTATTTTTTGGGTTTATCATTTCACTAATAGCGGGTCTAATTATGAAACAACCTAGACCAAACCACGAATAATTTTTTTATGAATATATCCATCGTCATTCCTCTTCTTAATGAAGAAGAATCCATAAACGAGTTATACCATTGGATTGCAAACGTTATGCAATCCAATGGCTTTTTATATGAACTCATCTTTATTGACGACGGTAGCAATGATGACTCTTGGGATATAATTGACAACCTTTCTCGTGAACATAAAGAGGTAAAGGCTATTCGTTTTTTAAAAAACTTCGGAAAGTCACAAGCCCTACACGCCGGTTTTGCTCTAGCTATTGGTGATGTAGTTATTACTATGGACGCCGATTTGCAAGATAATCCTGAAGAAATTCCAGAGCTGTATCATATGATTGTAAATGAAAAATATGATTTGGTATCTGGATGGAAGAAAAAAAGATATGATTCGGTAGTGGCAAAAAACATGCCTTCAAAGCTCTTTAATTTTGCTGCCAGAAAAACATCGGGCGTACAATTACACGATTTTAATTGTGGGCTTAAAGCCTATAAAAATAAGGTTATAAA
Source organism: Marixanthomonas sp. SCSIO 43207 (assembly GCF_019904255.1). Lineage (GTDB taxonomy): Bacteria > Bacteroidota > Bacteroidia > Flavobacteriales > Flavobacteriaceae > Marixanthomonas. The sequence goes on along the minus strand of NZ_CP063203.1, from coordinate 1,999,672 downwards.
AACTATTGAGGTAACCGGTGAAATGCACAGATACATACCGGTATTGGCCAAAAACGCCGGTTTTAATAAAATTGGTGAAAAAGTAGTACAGCATCAAGCCAGAAAATATGGCACCACAAAGTTTGGCGCAGAACGGTTTATACGCGGTTTTTTAGATTTAATCACCATTTCGTTTTTATCACGCTTCGGAAAAAGACCGATGCATCTTTTTGGAGCTTGGGGTGCCTTTATGCTTTTTGTAGGGTTCTGTTTTGCATTATATCTAGGTATTGACAAATTATTCATACACACAAAAGCTCGTCTTTTGACCGAGCGACCTGAATTTTTTATTGCTCTTACAGCAATGGTTTTAGGAACGCAACTTTTCCTTGCTGGCTTTTTGGGTGAACTCATCTTACGAAGCAAAAAAGATTCAAAAAGCTACATTATTAAAGAACACCGAAACGTTAAAGAATAACGAATTGGTTTCTGTATTTTTGCAGTTTAAAACAAACAAATGATTTACGTAGATCCCAGCATATTAGAGCGCGTTAACAAGTGGCTTACCCCTTTTTTTGATGACAAAACACAGCATACCATCAAAGAAATGATCGCTCACGACCCACAAGGTCTTGAAGACAGTTTTTATAAAAATTTGGCTTTTGGCACAGGCGGTATGCGCGGTATAATGGGCGTTGGTGATAATCGAATCAATAAATACACCCTCGGAAAAAACACTCAAGGACTTTCTAATTACCTAAAAAAACAATTTTCTAATGAACACATTAAGGTTGCAATTGCCTACGATTGTCGTCATAACAGTAAAGAATTGGCACAGGTAGTTGCAAATGTATTTTCAGCAAATGGTATTGAAGTCTTTTTGTTTTCAGATCTGCGACCTACACCAGAACTTTCATTTGCCGTAAAACACCTTAACTGCCATTGTGGTATTGTGTTGACTGCTTCGCATAACCCGCCAGAATATAACGGCTACAAAGTGTATTGGCAAGATGGTGGTCAATTGGTTCCTCCGCAAGATGGCGAAATTATTGCTGAAATAAACTCTTTAGAATATTCAGACATTAATTTTAAAGCAGATTCAGAAAAAATTCAATCGATAGATTCTGAAATTGATAATGCTTTTGCCAAAGCATCAATTAAAAACGGAAGTTTTAATACTTCAGAAAAAGCAAAAGACAACCTCAAGATTGTATTTACTTCATTGCACGGTACCTCCATTACTATGATTCCGAAGGTACTAGAACAAGCTGGTTATAAAAATGTTACAATTGTTGAAGAACAAGCTCAGCCAGATGGTGATTTTCCTACTGTGGCATCACCTAATCCAGAAGAGCCGGAAGCTTTAAAAATGGCACTCGAACTTGCAGATAAAAAACATGCCGATATTGTAATAGGTACCGATCCAGATTGTGACAGACTTGGTATAGCCGTAAGAGATACAGAAGGACAAATGACTTTGCTTAATGGTAATCAAGCCATGATACTTAAAACACACTTTTTGCTTGAGGCGTATAAGAAAGCTGATAAGTTAAATGGCAAACAATTTATCGCTTCTACCGTTGTTTCTACACCTATGATGCAGAAACTAGCCCAATCATACCAAGTAATTTACAAAGAAGGCCTTACAGGCTTTAAATGGATTGCAAAAATGGTAAAAGATTTTCCCGAATTAGAATTTATTGGCGGCGGTGAAGAAAGCTTTGGGTTTATGGTAGGTGATTTTGTACGAGATAAAGACGCTGTTACAGCTACCCTATTAGCTTGCGAAATTGCAGCACAGAAAAAGGAAGCCGGAAGCAGTTTATTTGAATACCTTCAATCTATTTATGAAGAGTATGGAATCTATAAAGAACACTTAGTATCCTTAGTAAAAAAAGGTAAAAAGGGTGCTGAAGAAATTTCTGAAATGATGACTACTTTACGTGAAAAACCATTTACCGAAATAGCCGGAAGTAAAGTAATTAGATTTGAAGATTTACAAAAACAACTAGCAACTACGTTTCCGTCAAAAACAACACAAAAGCTTGATATTCCAAAATCAAACGTACTTATTTACTATACCGAAGACGGCAGCAAAATAGCTATGCGTCCTAGCGGAACAGAACCAAAAATCAAGTTTTATATGAGTGTGCAATCACAAGCTACAGGTGAGGCCGCTGCAAAACAGCTTGAGAAAAAAATTAAAAACATTAGTACGCACTTAAACATTAACTAGTGAAATATTTTAAAAAAATACTACGCTACGCACAACCTTACAAAGGATATGCGTGGATGAATATTTTGTCAAACATCTTTTATGCTTTGTTTGGTACTTTGGCAATGGTATCATTATTTCCTATGCTTTCGGTTCTTTTTGACAATACCAAGCGTAGAGAAACTGCACCAGAGTGGGAAGGCCTTTTAAATGCTAAAGATTATTTTGAAGAATACTTAAATTTCTTTGTTACACAACAAGCTCAAGAAGGTACTCAAGACGTTCTTATTTTTATGGTCATTCTTGTAATAGGAATGTTCTTGCTAAAAAACCTTTTTGGCTATTTAGCCATGTACTTTATCACCTTTTTGCGCAATGGCGTACTAAAAGACCTAAGAAATGATCTGTATAAAAAAACTATAGACCTACCCGTGTCTTTTTATTCTGAAAAAAGAAAAGGAGACACAATTGCTAGAATCACAAGTGATGTATTAGAAATTCAACATTCTTTTTTATCAATTTTAGAATTGATTGTGCGCGAACCCCTTACCATACTATTTGCCATTGTAGCTATGGTTTTAATAAGTGCTAAGCTCACGCTATTTGTATTTATTTTTATCCCTATATCGGGATTGATTATTTCTAGAATTGGAAAAAGTTTAAAAAAGAAATCTGATCGTGTTCAAAAAGAACAGGGGTATTTTTTATCAATTTTGGAAGAAACATTAGGTGGTTTAAAAATTATTAAAGGGTTTAATGCAGAAGGTATTTTTAACCGAAAATTCAATGAATCTACTTCTAGATTTTATAAATTTTCAAACTCTTTAGTAAATAGACAAAACCTTGCCTCACCTACAAGTGAATTTTTGGGTATAGTTGTTATTGCTGTTATATTATGGTATGGCGGTCATATGGTATTGGTTGAAAAAAGCTTACAACCCGAGTTGTTTATTGTCTACATGGGACTTGCTTATCAAATTTTAACCCCTGCAAAAGCAATTAGTAAAGCTAGCTATGGTGTTAAAAAAGGAAATGCAGCTGCTGAGCGAGTTTTAGAAATTTTGGAAACGGAGTCAACCATTCAAGATGCTCCAGATGCTATACAAAAGAATACTTTTTCTAATAGCATTGAATTAAAGAATATTTCATTCAAATATGAAGAAGATTATGTGCTACATGATTTTTCATTAACAGTTCCCAAGGGGCACACCATCGCATTGGTAGGACAAAGCGGAAGTGGAAAAAGTACCATCGCCAATTTAATCACTCGGTTTTATGATGTGAACAAGGGAGCTATTAGCATTGACGGAACAGATATTAAAAAAATATCACAGCACTCCTTACGAAGCTTGCTAGGTCTAGTAACGCAAGATTCTATTTTATTTAATGACACTATAAAAGAGAACTTACTTGTCGCCAAAGAAAACGCTACTGAAGAAGAAATAGAAGAAGCTTTAAAAATTGCCAATGCTTGGGAGTTTGTTAAAGAGCTTCCCAATGGTATAGAAACCAATATAGGAGATAGCGGTAATAAGTTAAGTGGTGGACAAAAACAACGTTTAAGTATTGCCAGAGCGGTTTTAAAAAACCCTCCTATTATGATCCTTGATGAAGCCACATCTGCTTTGGATACTGAAAGTGAAAGGTTGGTACAAGACGCACTGGAAAAAATGATGCAAAACCGAACTTCTGTAGTTATTGCTCATAGACTATCCACCATTCAAAATGCAGATAAGATAGTTGTTCTTTCTAAAGGAAAAATTGTTGAACAAGGGAAACACAGTGAATTACTGGCTAAAAAAGGAGTCTATCAAAGCTTGGTAGAAATGCAATCATTAGCATAAAAAAAAAGAGCAGTTGGGGCTCCGCTCTTTTTTTAATACTGTCATTACATTTGGGGGACGTAATAACGTTTCATAAGTAAGTTATACGATTCAAATATAAATTCTTTTTTACTATTCTGCAAAAAAAATTGCACTTTATCTTTTAAAAATGCATTTCATCGATGTTTTTAATTTATTTAATAGTTAATTTCTTACATCTAAAATTAGCTTCAGAATAAAAAAATAATATATAAAAAAACGGGTCAGCCCCCGCTTAGACCCGTTTTTAAGTTGTTATGTTATACTTGAGGCTTATAACATAAACAAACACATAAGTAGTGTTTTTCAAAACTAGTAAATATTTTCCTACAAAAAAACATTTTATGCTTTTTATCTTAAAATATTGCATTTTGTCGATATTTTGAAATAATTTAATTCTTTCATAAATAGACACCATTTGTCATTAAACCTTTCTATTTTTAGATAGTCATACTAATAGAATAAAACATTAATTTTTGGTTACAGAGCAAGATTTAGTAACGGCTTTACAAAATAGCAAACAAAAAGAAGCTGCTTTTAGAGAACTTGTATCTCAATATAAAAAACAGCTCTATTGGCATATTCGTAAAATAGTATTAAATCACGATGACACAGATGATGTTTTACAAAATACATTCATCAAAATTTATAGGAATATAGATTCATTTAAAGGAGACAGCAAGCTTTATACTTGGATGTATCGCATTGCAACCAATGAATCAATAACGTTTATTAACAAGCGTGCAAAACGTAAACAAATTTCATCTGAAGAGATTAAAGAAAGTACGTTAAAAAACCTAGAAACAGACGTTTATTTTGAAGGAAAAACCATCCAGTTGCAATTACAAAAGGCAATTGCATCCCTACCTCCAAAACAACAATTGGTATTTAATATGAAGTATTTTGACGATCATACCTATGACGAACTATCTGAAATTCTAGAAACATCTGTAGGCGGATTAAAAAGTAGTTATCACATTGCTGTAAAGAAAATAACCGAATATTTAAAAGCAAATGAAACCTTTTAGGTTTTTTTTAGTCAAAACATAAATGAACAAAAAAAAGCATACACACGGTTTTAAAGTTCCAGAAGACTATTTTGATTCTTTTGAAGAAAATCTATTCAGTAAAATTGAATTAGAAAATCTACCAAAAGACACAGGTTTTGCTGTTCCTGATGACTATTTTGATGCTTTTGATGATCGCCTCTTACAACGTGAAGAGATTTCAGAAAAACAAACCAAAGTACGCTCCCTATTTACAAGTAAAGTGAAATATGCAGTGGCAATTGCAGCATCTATTACCCTACTAGTTTTGCTATTTAACAAACAAGAATCAATTACACTTAACGCAAACACGGTAGACTATTTAGCCATTGAAAATTATATTAATGCGGGACAACTTGATTATGATGTATATGATGTTTCCAATTTACTTTCTGAAAGTAATGATGATATTTTAAATTATGATTCTGAAACAATTTCTGAAGAAGAAATGGAAAGTTACCTGCTAGATACTGTAGATGAATCCACCTTATTAAACGAATAATATGAAACAACTACTTATTCTATTATTGATAGCTACCTCGACCGTTTTTGCACAAAAAAACGATAGGGATGAATGGCATAAAAAAATAAAAGCATTAAAAACAGCTCATATTACCGAAGAGCTTCAGTTTTCTTCAAAAGAAGCAGAAAAATTTTGGCCAGTTTATAATGCTTACGAAGAGAAAATGCATCAATTGCACCGAACTAAGAAAGAACAAATTTATTCAAAATTAAAAAACGGTGTTGACGCCATGAGTACTTCTGAAGCTAACACCTTAATTGATTGCGAAATGCAACTAGAACAAAGAGAATTACAATACCGTAAAGAATTAATCTCTGAGTTAAAAAAAATTATTTCGCCTGCAAAAATAATTAACCTTAAAAAAGCTGAAGAAGATTTTAAAAAAGAATTGCTTAAACGCTATAGAGAACGCAAACGGAATAAAAAATAATTGGTTGGTTTTTGTTTAGATAAAAGGGAGCATAATAACACTATGTTCCCTTTTACTATTTAAATAGAAGTTTTACAATCTTATTGGCGCCACTAGCAAAAGCGATGCTGTCATTTACAAACTCAAGAGCGTAAAAGCCTTGTTCAGAAAGTTCTTGCCATGTTTCACCTTGATCATTGCTATATGAAATTCCTGGTGATCCTACGGCTACTATATCATTTCCATTAGTATTGGGTACAAATTTGACCGATGATCTATATCCAGGTTCATTTCCATTGCTTATCAAATTCCACGTTTTACCACCATCTTTTGTAATAGCTTTATTTCCTTCATTGTAGTTTTTTTGCTCCCAGTCTCCGCCAAAAATAATTCCTGTTTTATTATCAAAAAAATGAACGCTATAAATGCCTGTCATAGCTTTTCCTTGAATGATAGGAGTTTCAAAAACTTCCCAATCCTTCCCTTTGTTACTTGAATGGAAAATACGAGCTCGTTTACCGCCGGTAGCAATCCAAACGTTATCTTTATACAACGATATGTTACTGTTACTTGCCGCAAAAGCTGCCTCACCACTTTCTACTTTTGGCAGGTTATCACAGGATAGTTTTTTCCAGGTATCTCCTCCGTTTTTAGTTAAAATTATAGATAAGCATCCATCAATAGGATCTCCCATAGCTATACCTTCTTCGTTGTTCCAAAACTTCATAGAATCATAAAAAACCTTCTCCCCTGTTTCGGTATAGACTTCTTGAATATTTGTCGCTTTTGTTCCATCAAATCCAATTTTATACAATACAGCAGGATTTGCAATACTCAACACAAAAACTGCTGAATCTGTCGCTGCAATAGAACGAAAGTGAAGTAATGAGTCTTCATATTTAATCGTGGCAAGTTTAGGTTGTTTATTATCAATGAGCCCTACTATTCCTTTATCGGCAGCAAACCAAACTCTATTTTCATCAAGCGGTGTAATTGCTCGTATGCTGAGACTATCTGTAAATACAGGTTCAATATTAACCGAAGTAAATTTTTTTGACTTATTTGATGTACAGGAAATTATGCTTAGTAAAAGCAATAAACTGGGAAGTAAGCGCATTTGTAAATTTTTATGCCAAAAATAAATAAAACGATGGGATTATAATACCTTTGCAAACCAATTTAAAACAATGAGGCTACACCGAAATTTAGTATTTGCAACAGTAGATGCACTGCATTTAATCTTTAATGAAAACAAACAAGCTGATAAAGTGCTTAAAGACACGCTCAAACGTGATAAACGCTGGGGTTCACGTGATAGAAGTTTTATTGCCGAAACTACCTATGATATTGTACGCTGGAAACGGTTATATGCTGAAATAGCCGAAGTAAAAGAACCTTTTGACCGCGCCAATCTATTTCGTCTATTTGCGGTATGGGCAACACTCAACGGAATTAAAATCCCTGATTGGCCACAATTTGAAGCTACCCCTACTCGACGCATAAAAGGCAAATTTGACGAGCTTTCCAAAATAAGAAAATACCGAGAGTCTATCCCAGATTGGTTAGACAAACTTGGTGAAGCAGAATTAGGCAAAAAATGGACTTCTGAAATTGCAGCTTTAAATCAATTAGCAGATGTTGTCCTGCGTGTTAACACTTTAAAAGCTAGTGTAAAAGAAGTTCAAAATGAGCTTTTTGATCAAGATATTGATACCGTAACAATTGAAGGTTACCCTTATGCATTAAAACTCAAAGAACGAGCAAATGTATTTATTACAGATGCTTTTAAGAAAGGATGGTTTGAAGTTCAAGATGCTTCTTCTCAAAAAGTTGCAGAAATTTTAAACCCGAAACCAGGAATGCGCGTAATTGACGCCTGTGCAGGTGCAGGTGGTAAAAGTTTACATTTGGCAGCCTTGATGGAAAATAAAGGTCAAGTTATCGCTCTTGATATCTATGGTAATAAATTAAAAGAATTAAAACGTAGAGCTCGTAGAAATGGTGCTCACAATATTGAAACTCGTTTAATTGATTCAACAAAAGTTATCAAAAAGCTTAAAGGCTCTGCAGATAAGGTTTTAATTGATGCGCCCTGTTCAGGATTGGGTGTTTTAAAACGTAACCCAGATGCCAAATGGAAATTACAACCCGAATTTTTAAATACAATTAAAGATACACAACAAGAGATTCTTACTTCTTATTCAAATATGGTAAAACCTGGTGGGCAATTGGTATATGCAACTTGTTCTATTTTACCTTCAGAAAATAGTGAGCAAGTTTCTACTTTTTTAAGCAGTGAAGCCGGAAAAAACTTCTCCCTTGTAAATGAAGAAAAGATTTATGCTAGCAAATCTGGTTTTGACGGTTTTTATATAGCATTACTTCAAAATAAATAAAACCCAAACAATGAAAAAACTATTACTTATCCCAATTCTATTAGTTGCTTATGCTACCAGCGCTCAGCAACCTTATTACAATGATGTAGATTTGTCCTTAACCGGCCAAGATTTATATTTTGAGCTTCAAGATAAGATTGATATTAATAATAATACTTTTACTTACAATGATGTTAAAGATGCAGTAAAAGTAACAGATGAAGATCCCGAAAATGCAGCAAACGTATTATTAATTTATGGTTACAATGACAATGATGGAAATTGTGTAACAGATAGAAGTCGTGACAAAGATGATTTTGGAGGAGGAACTTGTGAGTACAATAGAGAACACACATTTCCGCGATCTCTAGCAAATCCATCAATGGGCGGGACAAGCAGTGGAACAACCGGTATAGGTGCCGATCCTCATAACTTACGTCCTTCAGATGTGCAAGCAAACGGAAATAGAGGAAATAAAAAATTTGGTTCAGGAAGTGGCAACGCAGGATCTGTAAGTGGTGGCGCTTGGTATCCAGGTGATGAGTGGAAAGGTGATGTTGCGCGTATTATGATGTATATGTATACTCGATATGGCGACCGTTGTTTACCTAGCTTGGTGGGTAATGGAAGTACACAAGGATCTACAGATATGCTTCAGTTGTTTTTGCAATGGAATGTTGAAGATCCGGTGAGTGAATTGGAAGATCAACGTAATCCTTATTTAGAAAACATCTACGGAAACAGAAATCCTTTTATAGACAATCCTATTTTAGCTACCATTATTTGGGGAGGCCCACAAGCAGAGGATAGATGGGGTTTATTATCTACTGAAGAGTTTTCTACAGCTACAACAGCTATTTATCCTAATCCTGCTTCAGAAACTCTGTATATAGAAACAAACACAGGTCTTGGTTTTGAAAATTATATTCTTTTTGATGTAGCAGGAAGAAAGGTAATTAATCAACAAGCAACAGGCGCTATTGATGTTTCTGGATTAAATAGAGGCGTATATCTTTTACACCTTATTTCTTCAGATAAAAAGATTGTTAAGAAAGTAATTATTAAGTAAACTTACCTTTTTTAAAACTAAAAAAGCATCCTTGTGAAAGGATGCTTTTTTTATTCTATGTGGTTTATATTTAATTATTTAACCACTATTCTAGCTGTTTTATAGCTTGTTGTAGACTGTCCACCCATTTTAATGATGTAAACACCACTTGCAACTTGTGACATATCTAGAGAAACTTTATAAGATCCTCCATCTTTTGAAACTGCTTTGTTAAAAGCAATACGCTGTCCCAACGTGTTGTAAACCTCTAAGAATACACCACCATCAAATAACGTATTTAATGATACATCAAATTGTTTATTATTAGTTGTAGTTACAACTAGCTCTGAGCTTGAGATTTGATAATCATTAACTCCTAGTTCTCCAATGTTTACAGTATAATCTTCTATTTCACCTATACCGCTATCATCACAACTGTCATTAGGAACTGGCACTCCTCTTTTACTTCTTAAACGCATTATGTGCTCTCCTATAGGTGCATCTGATGGTACAACCAAACTCAATGTTTCAGTAAATGTTCCAACGTTTTCTCCAGGTGCAATTTCAACGTTTTGAACTACAACTTCATTACTACTAAATTCAAAATCATCATTAAAATCTATCCAAACTTTTACGTACTGTCTTCCATAGCCTGTAGTAATTGTAAGGTCGTTAGTGCTACCAGCAGAGATATTTGCTATTTGATTTCTGAAATCACCATATCCTTCACACTCTGATGGGTTATTAATTTCTGCTATAGAAACTAACCTGAATCCATCACCAAAGCTACAGTTTAACTCTGGCTGACAGTAAATATTTTCTACTGTTTCAGTAATAGTGTTGTTTGCTGGTTGTTGATCACCTGTTAAATTGGTGCTTACTTCAATTTCGTATTCTCTAATTTCATCAAAAATTACTGTTTCGTTAAAATCAAAAGTAATTGATTCACCTGCATTAATGGTTTCAGTTACAGTTTCTACAACTGGTGTAGCACCATCAAGGCTATATTGTATTTCAAAGTTTGACTGTGGATTTGCTCCAAAGTTGTTAACCTCTACAGAAACTGTTTGTTCTCCTAAGCTAGTTCCAGTTACTGGTGAGTTTATAGCTGAAAGACCTACATCTGTAGCTAGTAAACTTCTTACTTCTTTTGTTATACCGTTATTGTCAGCAAACTCGTCTCCACTTAATTCTGTAAATACTTCAATAGTATAAGTAGTTTCTGGAGTTGATAAATCTACAGTTTCAGTAAAAGTATAGGTTGCAGTTTCGTTAGCTTCTATAGTTCCTGAAAACACTTCGTTTGCTACAGTATTTCCATCTACAACTAATTCTACCGGAATATTGCTTTGTGCATCGGTACCAAAGTTTCTTATAGTTACTTCAATTGTTTCGTCATTACTTAATACACCATCTTCTGGTTGTGAAATATTACTAACACCAACGTCAGTTGCAAATCCTCCACTTAATGAGAACGCTGCAATTTGTGTTCTCCAGTTATTTAAAGATGAAAAATAATCTGAAGTAAACCAAAAAGTAAACTCATCTGGATCTAATACCATATGTGAATAATCTCCATAACGGTTTGAGTTGTTACGTATTCCAGGGCCATCGATTATTGTAGTTTCTGCTACAGTCATTTGACCTAATGGGTCTCCATTAAATCTTCCCGTATAACGAAGTGATACAGGTAGCGTTTCACTAGCTGTTGTATAAGCCATTCCTATATTTCCTAATGCATCCATTGCTGCACTACTCATTAAACGACTGTGACCATCTGCTATAGAATAGGTACCTTCTTGGAAAATACTCCAATCACTTACATCATCATTACGTAGTTCAATCCATCTTATTCCTCCAGTTTCATTATTATCAATAAAAGTGTTGAATGTTATTAACCACGAGTTGTGATCTGCAAAACTTCTGTAGTGTGTTGGGAAAGAGATAATACCTCCGTGTCCTGCTAAACGTTGAGAAGTTCCTGGTTGGCGTATTGCTCCATTTCCGTTACCAAAAAGCTCACCAGCATCAAAAGGATCTGTAGCAATTTCTAATGGTTGTGATACAGTTGAATTGTTAGCATTATCCCAGTCTACGTCAATTTCCCAAATTTTTAAATGGTCAAATGTAATTTGACTTGTCCATCCATCATCTTGTAAATAAACAATATAACCTGGAGCTGATGTATCAACATTTGTTCCTAGTAAACTCACTGCACCAGGACTTTTTACTTGGTTAGGGTTTACTACAATTTGTGGTAGGTTAAAAATTTGAATGGTTGGATTTGCTCCACCAATTAACATTTCATTTCGGTCCATCACAAATGCTTGTGTAGTTTGACCGTTAAGGTTTACGGTTCCATAATAACCATCATGCCATAATCCGTATTTAGGATAATCTGGAAAACCGCTAAATTGATATTGATATACATTATAAGCTCCTGTTGGGTCACTCGTTTCAGAAACACCAATTGCCAAAGAGTTGTTTAATGAACCAAATTCACTCACAACCCAGCGCTCTGCTAATTGATCATATAAAATTATAGGGTCACCTGCATTACTGTTAATACCTAAAAAAGCAGCTAGACTTGTAGGACCTACTTCTAGATTTCCTTGCTTATCAAATATTTTTACTAATGAGTTAACAGAATGCACATAATAATCAGGACCTACGGCTCCAGTTGGATCTGGAGGTAAAAAACCAGATTCAGACTGAGAAACTCCAATAAAATTTTGTTCAATATCTCTAGTTTTTATTTTTCCTGTTTTGGTTTGAAGGTTATTTAAAATAGTAGTTGTTTCTACGTGCTCCATTTGAGTTCTAGAGTCGTTAGGCACCATTACCTCTACCGTTTCACTTTTTCTTTCTTCAGGCTTAAGCTTTGCAAACTCTCTAAGAGGCATTGTTTTTCCCAAATAAGTTCCAGTAATAACTTCTGTAGGAGGAAGTTTTTGCTGCGCTAGAAGGGAAGTAAAGCATATTAAACTACATGCTAATAATAGGTAAGTTTTTTTCATAATTTTTAATATAATACATTAATAATCAGTCTGTGCAATATACTAATAATTACTAAATAACAATCCATTAATCCTATAGAGATTAACGGTTTTGCTCATTATTTAACGATTATGTGTTTCACCTCGGTATTATTTTTTGAAACTAGAATCACTATATAGGCTCCAGCTTGATAATTAAGTTGCACTTCTTTATCTTTTGTAAGAGTTTGATGTTCAATTTTTTTTCCATCAACAGAATATATACTCAACTCAGTTTTTTCTGAAATTCCTTTTATATGTAAGGTTTCTGAAACAGGATTGGGATACATAATTACTTCAGAAAGTGAATTTTCTTCAATTGTTAGCGGAAGTTCATATGTTTCACCTTGAAGATTTCCCCAGATATGCTCAACCAAAATAGGGCGATCAATAAATGGATTTCTGTTGAATTGCCAAGTATAAACAATATTGTTTCTATTCATTTCAAAATCATCTGGCGGATCATTTCTGTGCCATTCTAAGAGCGTTTGTAAGTCACCTAATTCTCCTTCTGTTGTGTTTGGCGGGTCTCCATCAACCACATCAATATCATTATAGCGCACAGCCAAAAACAACACAGCTCTTGCAACATCTCCTTTAAAACTTCCTAAATTTCCGGAAGGTCCTGAATATTCACCATAATCTTGATTACCTCTAGAGCTGTTTTCGGGACCATCAACAGCGCGTAACGCATGTGCATCTGAAATTCCATGACGAAGAGAATCTGCATTGGTGGCAACAAAGATGTTTATACCATCTGCAACTTCATCTGCTTCTATTTCAAAAAAACCGCCTCTTGAGCGTGGATAAGTATGCTCCCTATTCCATTTTCCTACATTACTACCGCCAAGATCTTGAAAATCTACTTTGGCTCTTGGCTGTTCTGTGTATAACAACCAAACTTCATTACTGTTTTCTGGGTTTTGATCAGCGTCTTTTAATATATCAATGGCATCTGCATAGGTTTGGCTTCTAACGGTTGCAGGGTTTGCAATAATATCTTGAATTGCTTGCCTTAAATCACCATCTGCTAAACCCCCTAATGAATTGTAATAGGCTTCAGGCTCAGTGCTTTCTACTAGATCAAAAGTAGGGTCAATAGGAGTTCCCCACGGAGCAACTGTAAAATCTAAATCTACTACCAAAAACTCCACATTATCAATAAGGCGATTGTATTCTTGGGGCAACGTTTGTATATCAATTTCAGCAAATTCATCTCCATCGTTGATTCCATCTTCTAATAATTGAATTGTAACTGTAGTTTCAGACATTCCTTCAGGAATAAATACAGAAGTGTTACCTGTAAAATCTTCAGTAGTAAATGAGTCATTTGTTAACGTAAACTGAAAATTAAGATCACTACTCACAGCCTGTTCTGTAGTAAATGTGATTATCATAGTGTCGCCTTCTGTGTACTCCTGTTGGTTTGTAGTAAATGAAACCCCATTTAAGTCTACACCACTACCATCATTTAAGGCTCCGGGTGTAGGAGTTGTTACTATATATGTTCCGTCGGGGTTACGTTGAATAGATTCGGTTGTTTGGTTTCCATTTTCTCCTTCATTGATCTGTTCTGTTAGCCCCAATAAGGCCATTAAATTAGTATCATCTGCGTCATTTGTATCATATGCTAGAGCATCAATCAAATTTATTGTTGTTGCTAAAGTTCCTTCTGGAAAATCTGCTTCGCTTCCTTCATAAATAGCTACTGCATCGGCTCCATTCTGAATTATTGCCGGTGGGATTAAAAATTCAGGAACAGGAGAAACGGTACTACTTCCTATTACCAAAATCCCATTAATATCTGTTGAAAAACCATCTAGATCAAATGCTAAGTAACTACTATCGCCACCACTTTCAGATCCATTAAAAAACACCAAAACATAATCATCAAGATTGGTGTTTGGTACATCTGTTTTTAATTCTACAAACTCTTCAAAATCTTGACCATCTGTATCGGTGTCAAACTCATTGATTACCACTTGTGCACTAACAGAATAAACAAATAGTAAGGTAAAAAGCAAAAAGGAAAATTGTTTCATAAAAAGAAAGTGTTTGCTCAAAAATACAATTAACTGTGTGAGAAAAAATAACATTCTTATAAAGTAACAGTAATATAATATAAAAAATCTTCAAAAAAAGTTGAAAACCTTGTGTATAACAGCTAAAAAAAGTAACGGTCATTCTGAAGATTTACTGTAAATTTGTGCTTTCTAAAACTGAACAACATAACGGCAATATGATTCACTATTTTTCAGCTTCAACTCACGCTATTTTTGCAGTACAAACAAACAATGAATTTTCAGAGCAGGACATTAAAAAACTACAATGGCTTTTTGCGACTCAAGAATCTTCAAAACCCCAGCAACAAGTTAATGGTTCATTCATTGGTCCAAGAGCAGCAATGATTACTCCTTGGAGCACCAATGCTATGGAAATCACTCAAAATATGGGTATTGAAGGCATCACTCGTATTGAAGAATTTAAAAAAGTTGAGGATGATTTTACAGACTATGATCCTATGTTGTTTCAAAAATACAACAACCTTACTCAAGAAACTTTTATAATAAATATTGAGCCAGAGGCAATAAAAAACATTGATGATATTGCTGCTTTTAACGAGGCCGAGGGACTAGCACTCAACAAAGAAGAGGTAGCTTACCTTGAAAATCTTTCAACCAAACTTAATCGAAAATTAACCGATAGTGAAGTATTTGGTTTTAGCCAAGTAAATAGTGAGCACTGCCGTCACAAAATTTTTAATGGAACATTTGAAATTGACGGAAAAGAGATGCCTTCTTCTCTTTTTAAAATGATTAAAAAAACTTCAGAAGAAAATCCAAATAGCATTGTTTCAGCTTACAAAGACAATGTTGCTTTCATTAAAGGTCCAAAAGCTGTTCAATTTGCACCGCTTTCACCAGATAAACCTGATTTTTATAAAAATTCTGAATTTGAAAGTGTTATCTCTCTAAAAGCTGAAACACACAATTTCCCAACAACTGTTGAGCCATTTAACGGTGCTGCAACCGGAAGCGGTGGTGAGATAAGAGACCGTCTTGCCGGCGGAAAAGGCTCTTTACCTTTGGCAGGAACAGCTGTGTATATGACGTCATATTCTCGATTAAATGACGCTCGACCTTGGGAGAAAGCCATGGAAGAACGCGACTGGTTATATCAAACTCCATTAGATATTCTTATAAAGGCCAGTAACGGTGCTTCAGATTTTGGAAACAAATTTGGGCAACCTTTAATCGCAGGCTCTGTTTTTACTTTTGAACATGAAGAAGAAGCCCGCAAGCTTGGCTTTGACAAAGTAATTATGCTTGCCGGAGGTGTAGGCTACGGAAAAGCAAATCAAGCTTTAAAAGATATACCTAAAAAAGGAGATAAAATTGTGATTCTCGGGGGCGAAAATTATCGTATTGGTATGGGAGGAGCTGCTGTTTCTTCTGCAGATACGGGTGAGTTTGAAAGCGGTATTGAACTTAATGCGATTCAACGAAGCAATCCCGAAATGCAAAAAAGAGCTGCAAATGCCGTTCGCGGAATGGTAGAAAGTGAAACCAACCCTATTGTTTCTATTCACGATCATGGAGCCGGTGGTCACTTAAATTGTTTAAGTGAGTTGGTTGAAGAAACAGGTGGAGCAATTGATCTAGATAAACTTCCTGTTGGCGACCCTACCCTTTCAGCAAAAGAAATTATAGGTAACGAATCACAAGAACGCATGGGGCTTGTAATTGGGGATCAAGATATTGAAAAACTGAAACGCGTTTCAGATAGAGAGCGTTCTCCTATGTATGAAGTTGGTGATGTTACAGGAGATCACCGATTTACTTTTGAAAGTAAAACCACAGGTGAAAAACCAATGGATTTTGAACTAGCAGATATGTTTGGTAGTTCTCCTAAAACTGTTTTAAAAGATAAAACAGTCATAAGAAACTATAAAAACCCTGAATACATTTCTGCACATATTCAAGAATATGTTGAGCAACTTTTACAGCTGGAGGCTGTTGGATGTAAGGACTGGTTAACCAATAAAGTTGACCGTTGTGTTACAGGGCGTGTTGCCAAACAACAATGTGCAGGACCTTTACAATTGCCATTAAATAATTGTGGCGTAATGGCTCTAGATTATAACGGTAAAGATGGAGTGGCAACCTCTATTGGCCACTCACCTGTTTCTGGATTAGTTGATCCAGTAGCAGGCTCTAGAAACTCAATCACCGAAGCGCTTACCAACATCGTTTGGGCTCCTCTTGAAGAAGGTTTAAAAAGTGTATCACTTTCTGCAAACTGGATGTGGCCGTGTAACAATGAAGGTGAAGATGCTCGTCTATATCAAGCCGTTCAAGGTGTTTCAGAATTTGCTATTGATTTAGGTATCAATGTTCCTACGGGTAAAGATTCGCTTTCTATGAAGCAGAAATATAAAAACGAGGAAGTAATTTCTCCAGGAACTGTGATTATATCGGCTGCTGGTCATTGTAAAGATATTAAAAAGACCGTAGAGCCGGTCCTTCAAAAAAATGCCGGAAGCCTCTACTATATCAATATTTCACAAGATGATTTTAAACTAGGAGGATCGTCATTTGCTCAAATATTAAACACAGTAGGTAATGAAGTGCCAAGCGTTAAAAGTGCAGCCTATGTAAAAACTGTTTTTAACACCCTCCAAAATTTAATTTCTGAAGGAAACATTGCAGCAGGTCACGATGTAGCTTCAGGAGGATTAATTACTACGTTATTGGAAATGTGTTTTGCTGAAACTAATTTAGGGGCAAATTTAAATCTTTCAGACTTGGGAGATGATATCGTGAAAATATTATTCTCTGAAAATTGTGGCGTTGTTGTTCAAGCTTCAGAAGACAATGCTATTGAAGAGGCTTTCACTTCAGCAAATATTGGATTCAAAAAAATAGGAACGGTTACTGCTTCTGAAAAACTAACTATTCAATTTAATGATAATCCATTGAGTTTTGAAATTCCAAAAATGCGAGACGTTTGGTACACAACCTCTCATTTATTGGATGAAAAACAAAGCGGAAAAATTAAAGCCGAAGAGCGTTTTCATAATTATAAAAAACAGCCGCTTCAATTTACGTTTCCAAAGCAGTTTGAAGGTAGCTTACCACAAATTTCTTCAGAAAAACCTCGTATCAAAGCTGCTATTCTTCGTGAAAAAGGAAGCAACAGTGAACGGGAAATGGCCAATGCTATGTACCTAGCCGGTTTTGATGTTAAAGACGTTCATATGACCGATTTAATTGAGGGTCGTGAAACACTTGAAGATATTAAATTTATAGCCGCTGTAGGTGGTTTTTCAAACAGTGATGTTTTAGGAAGTGCAAAAGGCTGGGCTGGTGCGTTTTTATATAACGACAAGGCCAATAAAGCTTTAAAAAACTTTTTTGCAAAAGACGACACGCTTTCATTAGGAGTTTGTAATGGTTGTCAACTATTTGTTGAGCTTGGTCTATTAACACCTCATCATGACCAAAAACCAAAAATGCTTCATAATGATAGCGGAAAATTTGAATGTAATTTTACCTCGGTTACTATACAAGAAAATAATTCTGTAATGTTATCTTCTTTAGCCGGAAGTACATTGGGTATTTGGGCTGCACACGGTGAAGGAAAGTTTAGCTTCCCACTCTCTGAAGAAAATTACAATATTGTAGGAAAATATGGGTATGAAACCTTTCCGGCAAATCCTAACGGAAGTGATTTTAACACCGCTATGATGACCGATGAAACCGGAAGACACCTTGTTATGATGCCTCACTTAGAACGTTCTACTTTCCCTTGGAACTGGGCACATTATCCAAAAAATCGTAACGATGAAGTTTCTCCTTGGTTAGAAGCTTTTGTTAATGCTAGAAAATGGTTAGAAAAACACTAATTGCAATATGTTGTTTTTCAAGTCGTTTTAAGAGTACAAAAAATTAAAATACATTATGAAACAATTATTACTCCTCTTTTTATTGGTAACCACTTCATTTGTGTATGCACAAGAAGTACAAGAAAAATACCAACGAGCAAAAATCAACTATTCTACTACTGAAGATTTATCAAAATTGGCTTCATTGGGTATTCCGGTAGAGCATGGAACTCACAAAATAGGCCACTTTATTATTTCAGATTTCTCAGTTTCTGAATTAACACAAGCTAGAAATGCAGGTTATAAAGTTGAAGTTTTAATTGAAGATAGTAAGCAATATTTTTTACAACGCAATCAACTACAAGCGCCAATCAACAATCCTAGTTGCGATGATGATACTGAAAATTACCAAACTCCTTCCAATTTTGATTTAGGCTCAATGGGCGGGTATTTAACCTATCAAGAGTTATTGGATGAACTAGATGCCATGCGTGCTCAATACCCAGATTTAATTACCGAAAAAGAAAACATTGGTTCATTTTTAACCGAAGGAACTCCAGATAACTCAACTACACCATCCATAGGAGGTAATGGTATTAAATGGGTCAAAATAAGTGACAATCCTGAAAATACTTCAGAGGGCGAACCTCAAATTTTATATACTGCAATACACCACGCTCGAGAACCTGTCTCGTTATCACAGTTGGTTTTTTATATGTGGTATTTGTTAGAAAATTATGATTCAGATCCAGAAATACAAAGCATTGTGAATAATACAGAATTGTATTTTGTACCGGTAATTAACCCAGATGGTTATCTATATAACGAAAAAACAGATCCAAATGGAGGAGGTTTTTGGCGTAAAAACCGAAACAATACTTATGGTATAGACTTAAACCGCAACTATGAGTATTACATTGACGGCAACCCAAATAATGGAACTTGGGGAGGTCAAGGTGCTTCATCAAATACAAATGACCCAACTTACCACGGTCCGGCTCCTTTTTCGGAAGTAGAAACTCAAGCGATGAAATTTTTCGTTGAAAATCACAACTTTGTGATGGCATTAAATAATCACACGCACGGTGATTTATTATTATATCCATACGGATATACTGAAAATGCTCCTACAGCAGAAAACGATCTTTTTGTAGGAATTTCAGAAGAGTTAGTTTCACGTAATGGATTTGATAATATTTTATCATCAGACTTATATCCTGCTGCCGGTGATAGTGATGACTTTATGTACGGAACCGTTAATACGCACGATAAAATATACGCCATGACTCCAGAGATTGGTCCAGAGTTTTGGCCACCAAGCAATCAAATTATACCTCTTTCAAAAGGAATGATGTATTTAAATCTTACCTCTGCAAAAATGGTAAACAATTATGCCGAAGTAACAGACATCACCCCATCATTTACAGGGAATTCTGCAATCAATAATGCAGAATTCAATATTAAAAGATTAGGCATAAATGGCAACGGAAACTTTACTGTAAGCCTTAACCCTGTTTCAGCAAATATAGCTTCAGCAGGCAACCCGGTAAGCTATACCAATCTTCAACTTCTAGACGAAGATACCGGAAGTATTGAATACACTCTTACAAATGATGTGCAAGCAGGCGATGACGTTGTATATGACTTAATAGTAAACAACGGAAGTTACGATACCGCTATACGAGTAACCAAACAGTTTGGCGAATTAGAACCTATTTTTGAAGATGCTGGTGATAGTGTCACTACTCACTTTGATAATAACGGATGGGGAACGACAACCGCATCGTTTGTATCACCTTCAAGTTCTATTACAGATTCACCTAACGGAAACTATCAAGACAACAGTAATAAAACAATAACTTTAAGTAACGCTGTAGACTTAACAGACGCCATTGGCGCAAACGTAACTTTTTATGCAAAATGGGATATAGAAAATAATTGGGACTATACCCAGTTTGAAGTATCAACCAATAATGGTTCTACTTGGATACCACAATGTGGAAAATTCACAAATGCCGGAAGCACTAACAGCGGACAACCAACCGGAGAACCTTTATATGACGGCTCTCAAAACGATTGGGTTTTGGAAGAAATAAATCTGAGCGATTACTTGGGACAAACTATATTGATTCGTTTTCAATTTCAATCTGATGGTGGTGTGACAGAAGATGGCTTTTATTTTGATGATTTAACTATAAATGTAGTAACAGATTCGGGCTTAAGTGTTTCAGAAATTTCAGAAAATCAATTTAAAATTTATCCAAACCCTGTTGAAAATCAACTACACATTAAAATAATATTGACTAATTACTCAGCCGAAATTTTCACACTACAAGGACAACAAGTATTCAATTCAAAAGATAATAAAGGCTCACAAATTATAGATTATACTAAGTTTGCATCTGGAGTTTATATTTTAAAATTAACTTCTGAAAACAACTCACAAACATTTAAAATTTTGAAGCAATAATTAAATTTTAAAAAATATTCATTAATTTTAATGGAGCAACAAATTTAAGGTTGCTCCATTTTTTTTATAAATAGTTTTACTATTTTGCACCTATACTAGACATACTTAATTATGACAGACCCTAAAAGACTATTTGACTTCCCATATTATCAACTGGAAAAACATCCACAACAAAAAGCATTGGTTACAAAATACAATGGAACTTGGGAAGCTACATCAATACAAGAGTATATTGACAAAGCAAATACATTAAGTCGTGCGTTGCTACGAATGGAAATTGAGCCTAATGATAAAATTGCTATCATATCAATGACCAACCGTACAGAATGGAATATTTGTGATATAGGTATTATGCAAACAGGAGCTCAAGATGTTCCTATTTACCCAACTATTTCTGAAGATGAGTATGAATATGTTCTCAATCACAGTGAGTGTAAGTACGTTTTTGTTTCTTGTAAAGAGGTTTTTGATAAAGTTGCTAGTATTAAAAACAACGTACCTTCTTTAAAAGAAATCTATAGTTTTGATGAAATTGAAGGCTGTAAAAATTGGAAAGAAGTTTTAGAAAAGGGTAAAGACGACAGCAATCAAGATGAAGTAGAAAAAAGAAAAGAAGCCATTACTGAAGACGACCTAGCAACGTTAATATATACATCTGGTACAACAGGACGACCTAAGGGTGTTATGCTTTCTCATAAAAATATTGCAAGCAACGCAAAATATAGTGCCGAACGCTTACCTATTGAATTAGGAAAATCTAAAGCTCTAAGCTTTCTTCCGGTATGTCACATTTATGAACGAATGCTATTGTATATGTATCAATATGCAGGAGTTGAAATTCATTTTGCAGAGTCATTAGAGACTATTAGCGACAATTTAAAAGAAGTACAACCACACGTAATGAGTGCAGTACCTAGACTTTTAGAAAAAGTATATGATAAAATTTATGCAAAAGGAGCCGAATTAACTGGCATAAAAAAGAAACTGTTTTATTGGGCTATTGAATTAGGTCTTGAATACGAACCATACGGTGAAAACGGATGGTGGTATGAAACCAAACTTAGCTTAGCTCGTAAATTAATCTTTAGCAAATGGCAAGAAGCTTTGGGCGGTAAACTTGAAGCAATTGCTAGTGGTAGCGCTGCTTTGCAACCACGTTTGGCTCGAGTTTTTAATGCAGCAGAAATTCCGGTAATGGAAGGATATGGTTTAACCGAAACCTCACCCGTAGTTGCTGTAAATGATATGCGTGATAAAGGTTTTAAGATAGGAACAGTAGGAAAACCTTTAAGAGAAACCGAAGTTAAAATTGCTGATGACGGAGAAATATTAATAAAAGGTCCACAAGTTATGTGTGGCTATTATAAAGACAAAGAAAAAACAGAAGAAGTTCTCGTCGATGGATATTTTCATACCGGTGACATAGGAGAAGTTGATAAAGATGGTTTTTTAAAAATTACCGATCGTAAAAAATCAATGTTTAAAACCAGTGGTGGTAAATATGTTGCTCCTCAGTTAATAGAAAATGACATGAAACAATCTCGTTTTATTGAACAGATTTTGGTTGTAGGAGAAGGAGAAAAAATGCCTGCTGCATTAATACAACCAGATTTTGAGTTTATAAAAGAATGGGCTGCAAAAAAAGGTAGAACTATTTCTGAAGATCCTAACGAAATTGTTAAAGACGAAAAAGTTATAGAACGCATACAAGAAGAAGTTGACTTTTATAATGAACGATACGGTAAATGGGAAAAGGTAAAAAAGTTTGAACTTACACCAGACATTTGGAGCATTGAAGAAGGACACCTTACTCCTACTATGAAAATGAAACGTAAAGTTATACAAGAAAAATACAAAGATCTTTATGAAAAAATCTATGACCGTAATTAAACACTAATCCCAAAAAACATACTATAACTTACTTCTCCTCTTACAAAGTGATAAAATATTTTTCCAAAATAATATTGGTTGGCTTTGTAGTGATTTTTGCAAAGGTTTATAGTCAAGAAACTAAAACCTTTAAGATAAATAAACTAGGGCAAAACAAGGGTTTATTACAATTAAACGCACAAGCATTATCCCAAGACTCCCTAGGTTTTCTTTGGGTGGGCACAGAAGATGGTTTACATAGATTTAATGGTTATGAGTTTAAGCCTTTTGTAGCTCACGCAAAAGACAGCACTACTCTTATTGACGATCACATAAGAGGTTTACTAGCAATAGGTGATACCTTATGGATTGCAACCAATTCAAAAGGAGTTTCTGGGTATCGTTTTTCAGAAAATAAGTTTTTTGAAACCACAAAGAGTTTAAAAAAAAACGACCTTCAAATAGCGTATAAAATTTTAAAACTTGACGCTCCACACCTCCTTTTTTCAACAAGAAATCATTTTATTTTATTCAACAGAAAAGACGGAAACAAACAAATTTTTAAGTTACCCGAGAATCAAAGAGAAAATTTTGTTGAAGATGTTATTAAGGTTTCAAAAAACACTTACTGGCTTGCAACTAGAACATCAGGTATTTTAGAGTTTAATATAGTTGACGGGCAACTTAAACGTTTACCTTTTTTTAATCCTTCCTCGGCTTCAGCGTTTATAAAAAAGGGTAATTCGTTATTTATAAGTTCAGAAAAAGGACTTTATGAATACCTTTTAAGCTCAAACAAGATCAATATTGTTTCAGAAACACCGGCAATCAACACGCTTTTTTTACTAGATAACGAAGAACTTTTGGTTGCTACTCACCAAGGTATGTTTTGTTTTAATTTAAAAACAGAAAAAACTTCAAAAATTATCTTTGAAGATAAACTGAACAATACCTATGAAAACATTGTCATTGAAAAAATAGTGAAAGATGATAAAGGAAATCTTTGGCTAGGAACAGCGGGTGAAGGTGTTTTTTACTTGAATAAATTTCAGAAAAAGTTTGAAACCGTTCAAGTTAAAATTTCTAATAGTGAAGATGATCAACGCATAAGTGTTTTTCCTTTTTTTAAACGAAATGATTCTATTCTATGGATTGGAAGCACCAAAGGAACTCTTGCTTATAACCTTACTACAAAAACTTTTAAGCGATATAGCACTGGTAAAAATGGTATTACATATTGTTTTGCTGAAGATGACACAGGTACGCTCTGGGCAGGAGGTATTTATGATGGACTGATGAAGTACAACCCAAAAACAGATCAGTTTTCACAGTGGCTTTCTACCGACACTCAAAATGGTTTGCCAGATAATGAAGTATTGACAATAATTCCTAGAAATAATTCAAAGTTGTGGCTTTGCACTTGGGCTGGAGGAATTACCGAGTTTGATACCGTTAAAGAAACCTTTACTCCTATTCTTATAAATGGAGAACAATTAAACAGAGTTAGAGTGTATTTACACGATTCAGAAAATAATTTGTGGTTAGGTACCGATCAAGGTTTATATAAAGTTTCGGAAAATAGAACCGCTACAGTTTATACTCAAAGTGATTCAGAAAAAAGTGAACTGACAAACGATCGCGTTTTTGCTCTCAAAGAAGACCAGCAAGGAAACATCTGGATTGGCACAAGTTCTGGACTTACAAAATTAAACCCTAAAACTCAAAGCACAACGTTATACTTTAAGCAGAAAGGATTTAGTAATGATTTTGTTTACACTATTTTAATTGACAAAAAAAACCACATTTGGCTTAGCACCAATTATGGTCTTTCAGTTTTAAACCCTGCAACCAATACTTTCAAAAGTTATACAAAAGAAGACGGTTTACAAGATAATGAGTTTAACGGTAAGTCTGGTTTTAAAGATACTGAAGGAATGTTCTATTTTGGCGGAATTAACGGTTTCAATATATTTAATCCTGAGAAAATAATTGACAACCCGCATTTTCCGAAGATATATCTAGAATCGGTTGAGCTTTTCAACAAACCTATTGAGCGTAATGAGCTTTTTAAAGACACATTACAATTTAAAAGTGAAGAAAATGTATTAACTTTTAACTTTACAGCTTTAAATTATTCAAACCCTCAAAAGGTTTCATATCAATATAAACTAGACAATTTTGATAAGCAATGGAGTCCGCCTTCAAGTAAGAGAAGTGTTACATATACCAACTTAAACCCCGGAAACTACACTTTGAATATTAAGGCTACAAATGATGCCGGTCTTTGGGGTGACGAAGTAAAGCGTGTTGCACTAGTCATTATACCGCCGTGGTATCAAACAACTGTTTTTAAAATTTCGTTGTTTGTATGTATCATACTTTTAATTATAGGGCTTTACTTTTATAAAACATCAAGGTTAAAGCGCGAAAAAATTAAACTTGAAAAATTGGTTTATGAGCGCACTCAAGATTTAATTCAAAAAAACAAAGCCTTAGAAGCTTCAAATGAAACTACCTTGAAGCAACGCAATAACATTGAGTTTTTAATGAAAGAATTGAGTCATCGCGTAAAAAACAATCTTCAAATTGTATCAAGTTTATTAAACATTCAAGCAAATTCTATTGAGCACAAAAAGTCTAAAGAAATTTTAACCATTGCAAAAAATAGAATATTAGCTATTTCATACGTACAGGCTCAACTTAATTCAAAAACAGATGAAGTTGATGTAGGAAAGTTTGTAGAAAATTTCAGCTTAAACATGATTGAAACGCTTACCGATGAAGATTCGTTAACGTTTGAACTTCAATTTGATATTAAGAATAATACATTCTGCAATGTAAATATAACGCTAATTGGTCTCATTTTAAATGAATTAATTACCAATACCTTTAAATATGCTTTTAATACGTACAGTAAGGAAAATATTTTACAAATTGAATGCTCGTTAATCAACAAAACAATAAAACTAAGTATCAAAGATAATGGCGTAGGGTACAATAAAGAAAACATAAAGAAAGGATCTTTAGGTCTTGATATGGTTACCGAAATGGTGCATCAATTAAACGGAACAATAATTACCGAAACACAAAACGGTGTAAAAAATACCATCACAATTCCTTGTAATAAGAATACAAAATGAAGTTTATGAAACAAGTTCTGCTTATAGAAGATGAGTTTATTATTGCAAAAGATATTAAACTGCTGTTAGAAAAAGAAAACAACACAACAGTGCAAATTGCAAGAAACTATGAAGAAGCGCAGTTACGTTATAGAGCTAATGAGTTTGATGTAATACTTTGTGATATAAACTTAAACGAAGATAAAGATGGTATTGATATCATTACCGAATTTAAAAAAACCAAAACGCTTCCGGTTGTATTTTTAACAGCCTATGATTCTCCAGATATTGTAAATCGAGCCAAAAAAACTATGCCCTTTGCCTATCTTTTAAAGCCTTTCAATGAGTTACAATTAAAAGTAACAATTGACCTAGCTTACTTAAACTATAAAAAAGAAAGTGATAGCATTGTAGAAAATACAGATTACACCAAACAACTTGAAGAACTCACCAAGCGTGAGAAAGAAATTTTAGTAGTACTAGCTTCAGGAAAAACTAGTAAAGAAACAGGTGAATATTTAAACATATCTTCTCATACCGTAGAAAAACATAAAAAAAACATCAAAAAGAAACTAGGTATGAATACCGTTGGCGAACTCGTTCGCTTTGCTATGAAATCAAATTTGTATGAAGTTTCTTAAAGTTTACAAGTAAATAACCTCAACCTCATTACATTTAACATATAGTACCCAAAAATTTTACATTTATTTACTATGCGTGCATAATAAATTTTTCTATATTTGATATTCAGAAAATAAAACAACTACTTTTTGAAAGAGAAAACAATAGATTATATACTGCGCTCTACGTGGATGAATGTACAAAAAATGTATAACGAAGAAGCCAGTAAAAAAGATAGTACAATGGCAACAGGATTTGCTTTAATAAGTATAGATCCAGAAGAAGGAACCCCTTCAACTGCTTTAGGTCCAAAAATGGGAATGGAAGCAACAAGTCTATCTCGTACTTTAAAAAACATGGAAGCAAAAGGCCTTATACAACGCAAACCTAATCCAGAAGATGGTCGCGGTGTTTTAATTCATTTAACTCCCTTTGGCAAAGAGATGAGAGAGTTTTCAAAAAACGTTGTACTACGCTTTGATGAAGCCGTAAAAGAAAATATAACCGAAGAAGAATTACAAACATTTAAAAAGGTGGCAAACACCATTTTAGAATTAATTAATTCAAAAAAAATATATACCGAAAAAATAGCATAATATGTCAAAAAGAAGAATCAACAAAGTAGCCGTTATAGGTTCCGGAATTATGGGAAGCGGCATTGCCTGTCACTTTGCCAATATTGGCGCAGAGGTATTGCTACTTGACATTGTTCCGCGTGAGCTTACTGATAAAGAAAAAAAGAAAGGTTTAACCCTTGATGACAAGCAAGTGCGTAACAGGATAGTAAATCAATCACTTCAAGACGCGATTAAAAGTAAGCCTGCTCCACTCTATCATAAAGATTTTGCTAATAGAATAACAACAGGAAACCTTGAAGATGACATTTCAAAAGTTTCTGATGTAGATTGGATTATTGAAGTTGTAGTTGAAAGACTTGATATTAAAAAACAAGTGTTTGAAAACCTTGAAAAACATAGAAAAGAAGGAACACTTATCACCTCAAATACATCTGGAATTCCAATTCATATGATGAGTGAAGGCAGAAGCGAAGATTTTCAAAAACATTTCTGCGGAACACACTTTTTTAATCCGCCACGCTATTTAGAGCTTTTTGAAATCATCCCAGGACCAAAAACCGATCAAGAGGTTCTTGATTTCTTAAATGAATACGGAGAAAAATTCCTTGGAAAAACATCAATCGTTGCCAAAGATACGCCTGCTTTTATAGGTAACCGAATTGGAATATTTGGTATTCAAAGTTTATTCCACCAAGTAAAAGAAATGGGATTAACTGTTGAAGAGGTTGATAAATTAACCGGACCGGTAATTGGTCGCCCAAAATCTGCTACATTCCGTACGGTAGACGTAGTTGGTCTTGACACCCTAGTTCACGTAGCAAACGGTATCCATAAAAATGTACCAGATGATGAAGAACACGACATTTTTGAATTGCCTAATTTCATCAATACAATGATGGAAAAAGAATGGTTGGGTAGCAAAAGCGGCCAAGGGTTTTATAAAAAAATTAAAAAAGAAGACGGTAGTAGCGAGATTTTAACGCTAGACCTAGAGTCAATGGAATATCGCGATAAAAAACGCGCTTCTTTTGACACCCTGAAAAAAACCAAAGACATAGACGTTGTTGCAGACCGTTTTGAGGTATTAATCAACGGAGACGATAAAGCCGGTGAGTTTTACCGAAAAAACTTCGGAGCTATGTTTGCGTATGTATCTAAGCGTATTCCTGAAATCACAGATGAACTTTACAAAATTGACGATGCGATGAAAGCCGGATTTGGCTGGGAACACGGTCCATTTGAAATTTGGGATGCTATTGGGGTAAAAAAAGGAATCGAACTTATAAAAGATTTAGGCAAAGAACCTGCTGCTTGGGTAAACGAAATGATTGAAACCGGAGTAGACAGCTTTTATGACGTAAGAGAAGGAAACACCTATTACTACGGAATCCCTGAAAAAACTCACATTAAAATTCCAGGACAAGAATCTTACATTCTGCTAGATAACATTAGAGAAAGCAAAGAAGTTTTTAAAAACAAAGGTGTTGTTGTAGAAGACCTTGGTGATGGAATTTTAAATGTAGAATTCCGAAGTAAAATGAACAGTGTTGGTGGAGATGTACTTGCAGGAATTAACAAAGCAATTGATATTGCCGAAAAAAGTTATGACGGGCTTGTAATTGCCAATGAAGGGAAAAATTTCTCGGTTGGTGCCAATGTAGGAATGATTTTTATGATGGCTGTTGAACAAGAATATGACGAATTAAATGCAGCCGTTAAATATTTCCAAGACACGTGTATGAGACTTCGTTACTCTTCAATTCCAACTGTTGTAGCGCCCCACGGAATGACATTAGGCGGTGGTTGTGAGATGACGTTACACGCAGATCGCGTAGTCGCTTCAGCAGAAAGCTATATTGGGTTGGTTGAGTTTGGTGTTGGTGTTATTCCAGGCGGTGGTGGCTCTAAAGAAATGACCGTTCGAGCTCAAGATTTATTTGAAAAAGGAGACGTCGAGCTTAATACACTTAGAGAGCATTTCCTAACTATAGGAATGGCAAAAGTTTCTACATCAGCTTATGAAGCATTTGATACCAACATCTTAAAACCCGGTAAAGATATTATCATTGTTAACAAGAACAGAAGAATCAAAGAAGCCAAAAAAGTTGCTTTGATGATGGCAGAACAAGGGTATACAAGACCGATTGAAAGAACCGATATTAAGGTTTTAGGTAAGCAAGCTCTAGGTGCATTTTTAGTAGGTACAGACCAAATGCAAGCTGGTAATTACATTAGTGAACACGATAAGAAGATTGCTAATAAACTTGCTTGGGTAATGGCAGGAGGTGACTTGAGCGAACCTCAACAAGTAAGTGAACAATACCTTCTAGACTTAGAACGAGAGGCTTTCTTAAGTCTTTGCGGTGAACGTAAAACTTTGGAAAGGTTGCAACATATGATTCAGAAAAATAAGCCATTGAGAAATTAGATTATTAGATAATAGACTTTTATAAAGTTTAATAAGCTAAAAATCCAATAAACAAAATTTAAAAATATGAAAACAGCATATATAGTAAAAGCATATAGAACAGCCGTAGGAAAAGCACCTAGAGGATTGTTTCGTTTCAAAAGACCAGATGAACTCGCTGCAGAAACCATTCAATATATGATGAATGAACTTCCGCAACTTGATAAAAAACGTATTGATGATGTAATCGTTGGTAATGCAATGCCCGAAGCCGAACAAGGTTTAAATATGGGACGTTTAATTTCATTAATGGGATTAAAAATTGAAGACATCCCAGGTGTAACAGTTAATAGATATTGTGCATCAGGTGTTGAAACCATTGCAATGGCATCTGCAAAAATACAAAGTGGTATGGCAGATTGTATCATTGCAGGTGGTGCTGAGAGTATGAGCTACATACCTATGGGAGGATACAAACCCGTACCAGATTATAAACTAGCCAAAGAAGGTCATGAAGATTATTATTGGGGAATGGGACTAACGGCAGAAGCTGTTGCTAATGAGTATAATGTTTCTCGTGAAGACCAAGACGAGTTTGCATATAACAGCCATATGAAAGCATTAAAAGCCCAAGATGAAAACCGCTTTCAAGAACAAATAGTTCCTATTGAGGTTGAAGAAACTTTTGTAAATGATTCTGGTAAAAAAGAAACCAAAACATACACTGTAAACAAAGACGAAGGTCCAAGAAAAGGTACCAACAAAGAGGTACTCGCAAAACTACGCCCAGTATTTGCCGAGGGCGGCAGTGTAACAGCAGGTAATTCTTCACAAATGAGTGATGGCGCTGCTTTTGTTATGGTTATGAGTGAAGAAATGGTGAAAGAATTAAACCTAGAACCTATCGCACGTATGGTAAATTATGCTGCTGTAGGTGTAGAACCAAGAATTATGGGTATTGGTCCTGTAAAAGCAATTCCTAAAGCTTTGGATCAAGCTGGGATGAAGCTAGATCAAATAGACTTAGTTGAGCTTAATGAAGCCTTTGCTTCGCAATCGCTAGCAGTAATTAGAAAAACAGGCCTTAATGATGAAATAGTAAATGTTAACGGTGGTGCAATCGCTTTAGGTCACCCACTTGGATGTACCGGAGCAAAACTATCTGTACAACTATTTGACGAGATGAGAAAGCGCAACATGCAAGGCAAATATGGTATGGTTACCATGTGTGTAGGTACAGGACAAGGTGCCGCCGGAATATATGAATTTTTAAATTAAAGAGTATTGAAATATAAGTAAGAAGTAGTGAAGTAAAATTAATGCTATGCTTCTTACTAACTACTAAAATCTAAGAAAAAAATGAGTACAACAGCTGACAATAATGATTTGCTTCGTGGCGGACAGTTTCTAATAAAAGAAACAAGTGCTAGTGATGTTTTCACTCCAGAAGACTTCTCTGAAGAACAGAAAATGATGCGCGATTCGGTAAAAGAATTTGTAGATCGTGAAATCTGGCCAAAAAAAGAAGAATTTGAAAAAAAGAATTATGATCTCACAGAGGAGGTTATGCGTAAAGCCGGTGAAATGGGACTTTTGGGCGTAGCTGTCCCTGAAGAATATGACGGATTGGGAATGGGGTTTGTCACCACAATGCTCGTTTGTGATTACATTTCAGGTGCTACAGGTTCTGTGGCTACGGCTTTTGGAGCACATACCGGTATTGGTACCATGCCAATAACGCTTTATGGAACCGAAGAGCAAAAGAAAAAATACGTTCCAAAATTAGCTACCGGCGAATGGTTTGGAGCCTATTGTCTTACCGAACCGGGAGCAGGAAGTGATGCAAATAGTGGAAAAACAAAAGCTGTACTTTCAGAAGATAAAAAACATTACATCATAAATGGGCAAAAAATGTGGATCTCTAATGCAGGATTTGCAGATTTATTCATTGTTTTTGCGCGCATTGAAGACGATAAATACATTACAGGATTTATAGTAGAAAATGATTCTGAAAATGGAATTACCTTTGGCGAAGAGGAGAAAAAGTTAGGTATTCACTCCTCCTCCACTCGACAAGTATTTTTCAATGATACTAAAGTTCCTGTTGAAAACATGCTTTCAGAAAGAGGCAACGGATTTAAAATTGCGATGAATGCCTTGAATGTAGGACGAATTAAATTGGCCGCAGCGAGTCTAGATGCACAACGTCGAGTAATTGACCAAGCAACTAAATACGCTAACGATCGAGTTCAGTTTAAAACTCCAATTGCTAAGTTTGGCGCCATTAAGTCAAAATTGGCCGAAATGGCAACGTCTGCCTTTGCCGGTGAGAGTGCGAGCTACCGTGCTGGTAAAAATATTGAGGAACGTATAGCTCTTCGTATGGAAGCCGGAAACAGCCATCAAGAAGCCGAACTTAAAAGTGTAGAAGAATATGCTATAGAATGCTCAATCTTAAAAGTAGCAGTTTCTGAAGATATTCAAAACTGTGCTGATGAAGGAATTCAGATTTTTGGTGGAATGGGCTTTAGTGCTGATACCCCAATGGAATCTGCTTGGCGTGATGCTCGTATCGCTCGTATTTATGAAGGTACAAATGAAATTAACCGTATGCTTGCAGTAGGTATGTTGGTTAAAAAAGCAATGAAAGGTCACGTAGATTTATTAGGGCCTGCACAAGCAGTTGGTGAAGAGTTAATGGGCATTCCTTCATTTGATACACCAGATTATTCTGATATACTTTCCGAAGAAAAAGAAATGGTTCAGAAATTGAAAAAAGTATTTTTAATGGTAGCCGGTAGCGCTGTTAAAAAATACGGTCCAGAACTAGAAGAACATCAACAACTATTAATGGCTTCTGCTGATATTTTAATAGAAATCTATATGGCAGAAAGTGCTATTTTACGTGCTGAAAAGAATCATAAACGTGATCACGTTAATGCCGAATATCAAGTAGCAATGGCACAATTGTATTTATACCACGCAGTTGAAATCGTGAATCAAAAAGCAAAAGAAGGAATTATTTCATTTTCTGAAGGTGATGAGCAAAAAGCAATGTTAATGGGACTTAAACGTTGGACAAAGTACCAAAACTTTCCAAATATTGTTCAATTAAGAAACAAAATTGCTGAAAAAGTTACTTCAGAAAACACATACCCTTTTTAGTATTTTACACTATAATCAGTAAAAAAAACCACTCCTTTTTTGAGTGGTTTTTTTATGTTTATACTCTTCTGGCTTAAAGTTTGCTATTTTTAAAGAAAATTCAAGATTTCATGAAAAATATAATTGCTTTATTTCTATTAGTTTTTAGTTGTCACGCATACACTCAAACCAACACAGATGTTTATGTTATGAATATTGAAAAATCTTACTCAGGCCTGGAGGTTTATGGGTTTAAAAATATTTCAAATAATTCAGGATATGACAACCAGCCTTCTTTTGTAAATAATAATACCATCCTTTTTGCCGGAAATAATACAAATCAAACTGATATTGCTTTATATTTAATAGATTCAGAAGAAAAACAATTTTTCAACTCTCCTACAGATGGTGGCGAATATTCACCAATACAAATACCTAATTCTGAAAATGTAGCAGCAGTGCGCTTAGACCCAGATGGTAAACAGCGTTTATACACTTACACAAAGGATGGAAAAAATAAAGAAACCATTGCCAACCTTCAAGTTGCTTATTATGCTTTTAAAGATAAGAACACACTGTTAGCTTCAGTGTTAGCAGTTGATGGTTTAGATTTGGTACTAGCCAATCTGCAGTCACAAAAAGTAGATACTTTAAAGCAAAATGCCGGTCGCTCGATACATAAAGTTCCCGGTACTCAAAAAACGATGAGTTACACTTATTTAAATGAAGATGACAATTATGACGTGTATCAATTAAATGTTGAAACTATGGAAAGTTATTTTGTAACCGAATTACCCATAGGTATTCAAGATCACATTTGGCTGAATGATTCTAAAATATTAATAGGAAGCGGCTCAAAATTATTCACTTATGATCTTTTTGGTCCCGGAGAATGGAAAGAAGTTGCAAACCTTTCAGAATACAACATTACAAACATTACAAGATTGGCAGTGAGCCCAGACGGAAAAAAACTCGCTATTGTAGCAGAACCGAAATAAATATAAGCTTGTTGTACGGTTAAGTTTTCAGTACTTTTATAGAAATTTCACTTTATGAAAAAACTACTTCTCCTTTTCAGCTTATGTATTAGTTGCACTTTAATTTCTCAAACCAACGCTCGCATTTATGATATCATTCAAGATGTTTCGGCAGCACGCATTGAAGCAGATATTACAACCTTAGCTGGTTTTGGCACTCGGCACACCTTGAGTGATACCGTTTCACACACACGCGGAATTGGAGCTGCTCGCCGATGGATAAAATCTAGTTTTGATAAAATATCAAAAAACTGTGATAATTGTTTAGATGTGTTTTATCAAAAAAACTTTGTAAAAAAAGGAGACAATGACCGCATTGTCAAAGATGTTTGGATTAACAATGTGGTGGCTATTCAAAAAGGCACAAAATATCCTAATCGTTACATTATTATGAGTGGTGATATTGATAGCCGCGTAACTGATGCAAATAATTTTACAGATGACTCACCTGGCGCCAATGATAATGCCAGTGGTATGGCTGGTACAATAGAAGCAGCTCGAGTTCTTTCAAAATATAGCTTTGAAAGCAGCATTGTGTATGTAGGATTAAGCGGAGAAGAGCAAGGATTATACGGCGGAAAAGGATTGGCTGAATATGCTCAAAAAAATAATTGGGAAATCATTGGCGTATTGAATAATGATATGATTGGAAATATTAAAGGCGTCAACGGTGTGGTAAGCAATCGAGATTTCAGAATTTTTTCTGAACCCGTTCCTCCAACCGAAACTGAAAGAGAACGTCGTGCTAGACGATTTTACGGTGGCGAAGTGGATGGAATTTCAAGACAATTAGCACGATATATTCATAAAACCACCAAAACCTATATGCCTGAGATGAACCCAATGATGGTGTATCGATTAGATCGATTTGGTCGTGGTGGCCATCACAAACCGTTTAATGATATAGGTTTTCCAGGGGTTAGAATTATGGAAGCACACGAAAATTATACACAGCAGCATCAAGATATACGTACAGAAAATGGTATTGAATACGGTGACAAGTTAAAGTTTGTAAACTTTGACTATGCTGCAAAATTAACTGTCGTTAACGCCATAAATTTGGCAAGTTTGGCTTGGGCGCCGCCAGCACCAAAAAATGTAGCTATTGGCGGAATTGTAGAGCCTTCTGCAAAACTAAAATGGAATACGGTTGAAGGCGCAGTTGGTTATAAAATATATTGGCGTGACACTACTTCTCCTACATGGGATCATAGCAGGTTTGTAGGTGATGTTTCAGAATACACACTAAACGGTATCGTGATTGACAACTATTTTTTTGGAGTAGCAGCCGTAGATGAGAACGGTTTTGAAAGTGTTGTGGTTTTTCCAAATTCAATTTTTAGATAATAAATAATATATGATTAAAAATATTCTCCCTTACATCTTCCTTTTTATAGGAGTCATCTCTTTTGCACAAGAATTTACGCATCAAGATACTTTACGCGGTAGCATTACTCCAGAACGTGCCTGGTGGGATTTAAAGCATTATGATCTAGATGTAGAAGTTATTCCTTCAGAAAAAACCATTAAAGGAACCAATACAGTTACCTATACGGTTTTAAAGAAAAATGATGTGATGCAAATTGATTTGCAACCTCCTATGAAACTTGAAAAAGCCATTCAAGACAATAAGGAACTATCAATTAAAAATGATGGAAATGCTCATTTTATAAAACTTCAGAAAAAGCAAAAACAAGGAAAAGTTTACAAGCTTACTCTTTATTTTTCTGGAAAACCACAAGAGGCTAAAAATGCACCTTGGGATGGAGGTTTCTCTTGGAAAAAAGATAAAAATGATACACCCTTTATTGCTACTTCAAATCAAGGAATTGGTGCCAGTATCTGGTGGCCTAATAAAGACCACGCGTATGATGAACCAGATAATGGTGTTGACTTAGCCATTACCGTTCCTTCAAGTCTAGTAGCCGTTGGTAACGGTCATTTACAGAAAACAGATGATAACGGTGCTACAAAAACGTGGCATTGGAAAGTGGTAAACCCTATTAACAACTACGGTGTTAATATTAATATTGGGGATTATGTTAACTTTTCAGAAACCTACAAAGGTGAAAAAGGAGAACTCGATATGGATTATTGGGTATTGAGTTATAATTTGGAAAAAGCCAAAGAGCAATTTAAACAAGCACCAAAAATGATGGAAGCTTTTGAACATTGGTTTGGCCCCTACCCTTTTTACGAAGACAGTTTTAAGCTAGTTGAAGTACCGTATTTAGGAATGGAACACCAAAGCAGTGTTACCTACGGGAACAAATATAAAAATGGGTATTTAGGTCGTGATTTGAGTGGTTCTGGTTGGGGAATGAAGTTCGATTTTATCATTATTCACGAAGCCGGTCACGAATGGTTCGCTAATAATATTACAAATATTGATGTGGCCGATATGTGGATTCACGAAGGCTTTACCAATTATTCTGAAAGTTTATACGTTGATTATCACTTTGGTAAAGAAGCCGCTTCAGAGTATGTTGTTGGACTTCGCAGAAGTATACAAAACGACCGTCCTATTATTGGTACGTACAACGTACAACACGAAGGAAGCAGTGATATGTATAATAAAGGCGGAAACATTTTACACACACTTCGTCAATTGGTTGAAGATGATAGTAAATGGCGTAGTATTTTAAGAGGGCTTAACAAAGAGTTTTATCATCAAACTGTTTCTTCAAAACAAGTAGAAGAATATATTAGTGAAAAAACTGGTATTGACCTTACTGAGTTTTGGAACCAATATTTACGTACCGTAAAAATTCCGAAAGTAGAATATAAAATTGATGAGAATGAACTTCAGTTTCGTTATGTAAATAGTATTGAGAATTTTGATATGCCTGTAATTGCTATTATAAATGGAAATGAAGAATGGATCTACCCAACTTCGGAATGGAAAACGAAAGGGTTTTCTAAGGCTATTGAGTCTGTTTCAATAAAAAAGGACTTCTACGTAGAAAGTAAACAAGTAAAGTAATGGTGGAGCGGCCAGAATTATATTTCCCGAGAGATGTAGAGTGGCGTGAATGGCTAGAAAAAAATCATTTAAAATATCCTCAAGGCGTTTATTTAATATTTCATAAAGTAGAAGCAAAAACACCTTCTATGCGATGGGAAGAAGCTGTAAAAGTTGCTCTTTGCTATGGCTGGATAGATAGCACCGTAAAAAGTTTGGGCGATGGTAAACGAAAACAGTATTTCTGTAAACGCAACCCAAAAAGTACTTGGAGTGCACTGAATAAAAAATATATTTCAGAATTACAGCAAGAAGGTTTACTACACAGTAGCGGTATAAAAGTTATTGAACATGCTAAAAAAAGTGGTAAATGGACTGAAATGGATCACGTTGAAAATCTAATCATTCCCAATGATTTACAAGAAGCATTTAAATCAAGCCCACAAGCATTTGAAAACTATCAAAATTTTGCTCCTAGTTATCGTAAAAGTTACTTGAGCTGGTTGCATAACGCTAAACGAGAAACCACTCGTAAAAAAAGAATTGAAGAAATCATCTCTCTTTGTAAAAGCAATATAAAATCTCGTTCGTGATTTTTATTCGTTCGCTAACATTTCAGTAAAAGATTCAAACTCTTTTTTGAAAACCTCATACTTATCTCCGGTTGCAGGTCCTGAAAAGCCGGTATGAATTTTTCTCACATTTCCTGTTTTATCAATAAAAATGGTGGTTGGATATGATAAAATTGTATTTAGCATGGGCAGTTTATCATTTGCCGTTTGTTTATTGTTTGAACCATATTGAGCCAATAAAATAGGATACGGTACTCCAACCCCTTGTTGAAACTTGGTAATACTTTGCCAAGCTTTTTCTTTTGAAGGAGCATATTCAAATGCTAATGAAACTATCTCAACATTTTCAGGTTTATCATCATAATAATTGGTTAAGTATCTTGTTTCATCTAAGCAGTTGGGACACCAAGTTCCCATAATTTGCACAATAACCACTTTATTTTTGAATCTTTTATCTTTTAACGAAATAGTGTCCCCTTTTACATTTGGAAAAGAGAAAGCAAGTGAATCATACCCTTTTTTTAAAAATGTAAGAGAGTCTGCTTTGGGTAGTTGGTAATCATTATTACGTTTTGCTTTAAAAGGTTCTTTCCAATGATTTCCGCTATAAAACATTCCCTGAAGCATACTATCATTTTGAGTAACTTTTGCTTCAAAAAGGAAAGCGTGAGCACCATCAAAAGTAGACAGCTTTAATGAATCATCTTCTATAACTCCGTCTAGATAACGGTAATCGCCGGTAGTTGTTAAAAAGGTTCCGGTTACTCTATTTCCTTTTTGTTCAAAAACTCCTTTTGCTACATATTTGTCTGTTGCATTGTTAGGGCTAAAAACCGTTTCCCAATTACCTGTAACAATAGAACTAGGAGCTGCATTTACATTAAATCTTGCCTGACGTCCGTGAGTAATAACTATAGGAACTTGTCTGTCTAAATTTTCTTGAATAAAATTTCCTATAATACTATCTTGAGTAAACCTTCCTTCAATTACCCCTTCAAAAACGGGATGTGAAATAAAAATTGAATCTCCTTTAAATGATACATCTTTAATATCTATTCGTTCTTCTGCATTAATAACAACAAACGTGCTATCTTCTTTATATTCAAGTAAAAAAGGGATTTCTTTTTCATCATCCAGTTGTAAAACAGCCCTCCAAGGACCCGGTTTGGGTTTGGTGCTTTCTTGAGAGCAAGATAGCATTACAACCGCAATTATAAGTAGCCATAGATATTTCATATGTAGAATTTTAAAATCTTTAGACTGAAAGTATCAAAATTACTTACAAAAAACGAGGTAAATGCTATCTTTGCAATTCGTTTAGAATTTTTTGTAATGAAGATATCGTACAACTGGCTTAAACAATTTATAGATCTGGATTGGACTCCAGAAAAAACAGCTGAACTTTTAACCGACTTAGGGCTGGAAGTAGAAGGAATTGAAAAATTCAGTTCTGTTCCGGGAGGATTAGAAGGTATTGTTGTGGGCCACGTAACCGAATGTATACAGCACCCAAATGCAGATCGCTTAAAATTGACAAAAGTTGATTTAGGAAATGGAGAACCCGTACAAATAGTGTGCGGCGCTCCCAATGTAGCAATGGGTCAAAAAGTTCCTGTAGCAACCATAGGAACCACATTATACACTGCCGAAGGTGAACCTTGGAAAATAAAAAAGGGAAAAATTCGTGGTGAAGTAAGCATGGGA
The DNA here is from genome assembly GCF_019904255.1 of Marixanthomonas sp. SCSIO 43207. Taxonomy (GTDB): domain Bacteria; phylum Bacteroidota; class Bacteroidia; order Flavobacteriales; family Flavobacteriaceae; genus Marixanthomonas. The sequence goes on along the minus strand of NZ_CP063203.1, from coordinate 1,960,813 downwards.
ATGATCTGTGCCGAAGACGAACTTGGCCTAGGTCAAAGTCACGATGGCATCATGGTGCTAGATGAAAAACTAGCTCCCGGAAAATTGGTTAGCGATCTTTTTGAAGTAGAAAATGATATAGTTTTTGAAATTGGATTAACTCCCAACCGTGCAGACGCAATGAGCCACTGGGGAGTTGCCAGAGATTTACGTGCAGGTTTACTTCAGCAAAACATTTCTTTAGAATTAATCACACCATCTACAAGCAGTTTTCATGTAGACAATCGCACTTTAAAGATAGATGTAGATGTAAAAAACCTAGAAAAAGCACCACGTTATTGCGGTGTTACTATAAGCGGCCTTAAAGTTGACCAATCCCCTACTTGGTTACAAAATAGATTACAAGCTATAGGCATTACGCCTATAAATAATGTGGTAGATATAACCAATTATGTTTGTCATGATTTGGGCCAACCGCTTCACGCATTTGATGCTGCAAAAATTAACGGAAGTGAAATAAATGTAAAAACACTTCCATCTGGTACAAAGTTTACAACACTAGATGAAGTTGAACGAGAGTTACACGAAGACGATTTAATGATTTGTGATGCTGAAGGACCTATGTGTATAGCTGGTGTTTTTGGCGGAAGTAACAGTGGTGTCACCGAAACTACAACTAGTATCTTTCTTGAAAGCGCATATTTTGACCCGGTAAGCGTTCGTAAAACTGCAAAAAAACATGGTTTAAATACCGATGCGTCTTTCCGTTTTGAAAGAGGAATAGATCCCAACACCTGTAAATATGCAATGTTGAGAGCAGCTATTTTAATTCAAGAAATTGCAGGAGGTGAAATTACCAGCGAAATAGTTGATATCTATCCCAAGAAAATTGAAGACCATCAAGTTTATTTAAATTTTGAAAATGCAGCCAAATTAATAGGTGAAGAAATAGCTCCAGAAACAATCAAGGACATTCTTACATCACTTGAAATGAAAATTAATAGTGTTACCGAAAGCGGCATTGGAATGATAATTCCTGCATACCGAAATGATGTAACACGAGAGGCAGATGTTATAGAAGAAATTTTACGCGTTTATGGATACAACAACATCAATTTTACTGAAAAGCTAAATGCTTCTATAGCCATTACACAACCTGTAGAAGATTATAAAGTGCAAAATAAAGTAGGTGACCATCTTACCGCGTTAGGTTTTCACGAAATGATGGCAAACTCACTTACAAATCCAGACTTTGTTAACCTTTCTGAAGCTTTAAAAACTGAGTATAATGTAACTATGCTCAATCCGTTAAGCAACGACCTTTCTGTCTTGAGACAATCTATGCTATTTGGAAATCTAGAAGCGCTCTCTTACAACAGTAATAGACGCATGCAAAACGTAAAGCTTTTTGAGTTTGGAAAAACCTATCATAATTTTTCTGAAGCTAGAACTGAAAAGAAACACTTATCCATTTTAATTTCTGGAGAAAAAACAGAAGATAATTGGGCAGTCTCTACAGAGCAAACATCATTTTTCTATGGAAAAGGTATTGTTTTATCAATATTAGAAAGACTAGGGCTTTTTAATTATGCTGAAAAAGAAACCAAAAATGATATTTTTTCTGAAGCAATTTCTATTTCAGTAAAGAAAAAACAACTGGTAGAGTTTGGGATTATTAAGAAAAAACTTGCCAAAACCTTTGATGTAGAAGCAGAAGTATTTTACGCAGATTTTGATTGGGATCAAGTATTAGAAACCATTTCAAGGAAAAAATTTCATGTACGACCTGTTCCTAAATACCCGAAAGTAAAACGAGATTTAGCTTTACTTCTAGATGAAACAGTTTCTTTTAAAGAACTTAAAGAAGCCGCTTTACAAACAGAGAAAAAGCTATTAAAAGAGATAAGCCTTTTTGATGTATATACGGGTAAAAACCTTCCGGAAGGGAAAAAATCCTACGCATTAAGTTTTACTCTGCAAGATGAGAATAAAACTTTGACAGATAAACAGATTGATAAAATAATGAAAAAGTTACAGCAGCGTTTTGAAAAAGACTTTGGTGCAACACTTCGATAGTAATATTAATAAAAAAGGCGACTATACTAGTCGCCTTTTTTTGATTGTTATTAACCAAACAACAATCCATTATAAAATTATTTTGGAAGCACAACAGAATCGATAACGTGAATCACACCGTTTGATTGGCTCACATTTGCAATTGTAACTTTTGCCATACCGCCGTTTTCATCTTTTAAGATTACATTTTTTCCTTTCATCATAGCCATTAATTTCCCACCACTCACTGTTTTAAAAGTAGCTTGTCCATTACCTTTTTTGATAGCCTTTACAATATCTGCTGCTTTTATATCACCAGGTACTACGTGATAGGTAAGTATGGTTTGTAATTTCTTTTTGTTTTCTGGCTTTAATAAAGTTGAAACTGTTCCTTCAGGAAGTTTATCAAAAGCTTTATTTGTAGGTGCAAAAACTGTAAATGGCCCATCACCTTGTAATGTTTCTACCAATCCAGCAGCTTTTACAGCAGCAACCAATGTGGTATGGTCTTTTGAGTTTACAGCATTTTCTACAATATTTTTTGTAGGATACATAGCAGCTCCCCCAACCATTATTGTTTTATCTTTCATTTTTTTATCTTGTGCAAAAGATGTACTTGTACCAGCAATTAATGTAACTACCAATACTGCAATAAGTGTTTTAAATTTGTTCATAATTGTGTTTTTTTAATTTTTGTTTATGTACTTATATAAACGAAACCCCTTCTACCACGGTTTTGTAGTAGTACCAATTTTGGCTTTACTTTAACACTCTTTTTCTACGATGCAGGTGATTGTCTTAATGTTAAATAGTTGTTTTCCTTTTATTTATCTTTTATTTTTATAGAAAAAGAAATTGAAATGCTTACAAAGACCAACATTGAAGAAAAGCTGGAGAAGACAAGGAATAAGCGAATTTCTGAAAAAGATATATTAAAAGAAGTTGAGCAAATTTTTTCTGAAACAGATATACAACGTGCTGCTATTAAACAAAAACTAAAAAGTAATAGTGACAAAGCAGCTAGCTCTATTGATTTAAAATCATTAGACAGCTATAAAATATATCACATAAAAGATATTCAAAAAATATGTGTGGACTATCGGCTTCGATTTTTAGATTCAAAATACTTTAAAGGTGAGATTCCTGAAGAAGCAGTGAGCAAAATTCGTGAACTTGAAAACAAACATCAAACATCTTTGCATACCTTTAAAATTATTGCTCCTGCAAAACTTTTAAAACTTGAAAATGCTGATGACCCACTTTTATTCACCCCTTTAGGAAATGATTATTATTACTTGATTCATAAATGGGGGAATGATTTGCACCCATTAAGAAAAACCTTAATGTGGCCTTACAAAACTTTGGAAAACCTAGTTATAACTATATTTTTTATAAGTTTAATGTTAACTGCCATCACCCCTATTCATCTATTTTCAACAGGGCCAACAGAACAAGAATATATTTTACTTTTCTTGTTTATGCTAAAGGCTGTTGGTGGCATGGTTATCTATTATGGTTTTGCTAAGGGTAAAAATTTTAATTCAGCAATTTGGAATAGTAAATATTATAATGCATAAAATATATGAGTAATAATCCAGAAGAAACAACTCGAATTTATACGGGCCCGGCTATGTTAGCACAGGCATTAAAATCTAGGCTTAACGATATAAAAATTGAACCCATAATTAAAGACGATCATCAAAGTGGTATTGTTAGTGGGTTTGCACAAGGCATCCCAGGACAAGTACGAGTATTTATTAGAAAAGATCAATTATCTGATGCTCAGTCTGTAATCGATTTATTTTTTGAAGATATTAAAGAGGAAAAATAATAAAAGTAGTTTTTTAAATACTACTAAAAAAAATCCCGCCAGTTGGCGGGATTTTTTTATTAAGCTTCTACAGCATACATTTTGTCACGCTGTTCTTTTAGCTTTTTATCATTCATATACTCATCAAAGGTAGCATACCGATCAATCACACCGTTTGGTGTCAATTCAATCACACGATTACCAACGGTTTGTGCAAACTCGTGGTCGTGAGTAGTTAACATAACAGTTCCTTTAAAATTCTTTAAAGAATTGTTGAACGCAGTAATAGATTCAAGGTCTAAGTGGTTTGTAGGCTCATCAAGCATTAATACATTAGCCCGCATCATCATCATTCGGCTTAACATACAACGTACTTTTTCACCTCCAGACAGTACATTTGATTTTTTCAATGCTTCTTCTCCACTAAATAGCATTTTCCCTAAAAATCCACGAATATAAACTTCTTCACGTTCTTCTTCAGTTTTGGCATATTGACGCAACCAATCTACCAATGATAAGTCATTTTTAAAAAAAGCTTCATTATCTAGTGGTAAATAACTTTGTAAGGTTGTAACTCCCCATTTATAGTCGCCAGAATCTGCCTCTTGATTGCCATTTATAATTTCATAAAAAGCTGTGGTAGCTCTTGAATCTCTAGAATATAACACAACCTTATCACCTTTTGCCAAGTTAATATGTACATCTTTAAAAAGTGTTTCACCATCTAAGGATGCAGATAATTTATCAACTTGTAAAATTTGATCACCGGCTTCACGCTCACGTTCAAAAATAATTGCAGGATACCTTCTACTTGAAGGCTTAATGGTATCAACATTTAATTTTTCAAGCATCTTTTTACGAGAAGTTGCTTGTTTAGACTTCGCAACGTTTGCACTAAAGCGTTGAATAAATTCTTGTAATTCTTTACGTTTTTCTTCGGCCTTCTTGTTTTGTTGAGCACGTTGACGCATAGCCAATTGGCTACTTTCATACCAGAAAGTATAGTTTCCGCTGTAATGTGTTATTTTTCCGAAGTCAATATCACTTATATGAGTACAAACTGCATCTAGAAAGTGACGGTCGTGAGATACCACAATGACACAATTATCATAATTTGCTAAGAAATTTTCAAGCCAAGTTATTGTCTCATAATCTAAGTCGTTAGTTGGCTCATCCATAATCAATACATCAGGATTACCAAATAATGCTTGAGCCAACAAAACACGTACTTTTTGTTTACCGTCAAGGTCGCTCATCATAGAATAATGCAAGCTTTCATCAATTCCTAAGTTTGAAAGCATTGCTGCAGCATCACTATCTGCATTCCACCCATTCATTTCTTCAAAGGTTACTTGTAACTCTCCAATTTTTTCGGCGTTTTCATCAGTATAATCTGCATAAAGCTTGTCTATTTGAGTTTTGATTTCAAATAAAGGCTTGTTACCTCTTATTACAGTTTCAAGCACAGAATAGTCATCATATGCGTTGTGGTTTTGTTCTAAAACAGACATACGCTTTTCTGGCTCTAAATGAACATGACCAGACGTTGGTTCTTGTTTGCCCGATAGGATTTTTAAAAATGTAGATTTCCCCGCACCATTGGCGCCTATAATTCCGTAGCAGTTACCTTGTACAAACTGTGTGCTTACTTCGTCAAACAAAACACGCTTGCCAAATTGAACTGATAAATTTGAAACTGAAAGCATTCTCTTTTCCTTTTTAAAATTTTGCGCAAAAGTAGTGAATAACCTTCGGTTGAAGAAACATTAACGTTTTATTATTGCTTTTAACGTGTAGTTAACAGTTTGCACATTGATGGACTTATACATTTGTTTAAATTGTAAATCTCTTTTTTTGTGAAGGCAAAGTTACTTTTACTTCTACTATTGATAACGGTTTTAGCGTGTAATGACACAAATGACACCTCTTCAAAAGCTACCTGGTTGAGTGGTGAAATTGTCAATCCCAAAAGCGATTTTGTTTATATTACTCAAAATAATAAAATACTAGATACGGTAAAGTTAAATTCAAACAACTACTTTTCTTACCAAATTAAGGACGCCAAAAAAGGTATTTACTTCTTTAACCATAACGAATATCAAGCAGTTTATGTTGAACCCGGCGACAGTATTTTGTTAAGAGTAAACACCATGGAGTTTGATGAATCACTTTCTTTTTCTGGAAGAGGTGGTAACCAAAATAACTTATTGATGAAGTTTTTTCTTCTTAATGAAGATGAAGCTCCATTACTTGCCAAGTATAATCAATTACCACCAAAAGAGTATGAAACCAAAATAGATTCGTTAAAAAAAGGATGGGAGGCTATTTATAAAAATTACTTAGACAGAAACAACCCTTCTGATACATTTAAAAAAGTAGCCCAAGCAAATATTGAGTATATATACAATATGAGAAAAGAGTTATATACTTCGGCTCATTTGTCTATTTATGAAGAAAATGAATATCCTAAAGGCTTTTTTGACTACCGTAAATCTTTAAACTACGGAAGTGAGTTGCTTCGTACTTTTTACCCTTATTACCGCTTTTTAAATTACTATACAGACAATCTAGCTCACAACAAAATAGAAGGTTCAAAACGTTTTAATAGAACATCATTTAGCCATAATCTAGAAAAAATTAAAATTCTAGATAGTATAATCACAAATGACTCATTAAAAAACGATCTTTTGAAATATAACGTAAGACGTTACCTTTTAAATGCCAAAAATGCTGAAGAAGAAAAACAAATAGTTGAAGTTTTTAATTCACTTAATACAAACCCTAATCATAAAGCTAAAATCAACAAACTGGCATCTGCTACAATTAAACTTACACCAAATCATACCATTCCAGATTTAATTTTGGTTACCACCGATAATACTTTAAAAAATTTACAAGGGATTATAACCAAACCTTCGGTAATCTATTTTTGGTCTATGAAATCTAATAAGCACTATAAGAATGTGCATCAAAAAGTAGCAGAACTGAAATCTAAGTATCCCGAATACAATTATATAGGAATAAACACCGATACACACTTTAAAAAGTGGCGTAATATTGTTAACCAATTAGGTTACAATCCAGCTAATGAATACCAATTTGAAGACATTGATGAAGCCGAAAAAAAACTAGTATTAAATTCTGTCCATAAAACGTTAATTGTTGATAAAAATGGTAAGATACTTGAAGGAAACACCAATCTACTCGATCAAAATATTGAAGAATTATTACTAGGCTACCTTAATAAATAAAGCCTTTTTCAAAAAACTGAAAAAGGCCTTTTATAAGATCAATTAAAAAGTATAGTATTTTTTAGTTTCCTTTTTTATAATCTGCCAAAAACTTTTCGAGACCAATATCTGTAAGTGGGTGTTTTAAAAGCCCCTCAATTGAAGATAAAGGTCCGGTCATTACATCTGCACCTATTTTTGCGCATTCAAGAACATGCATAGTATGTCGCACAGAAGCAGCCAATATTTCTGTGTCAAAACCGTAGTTATCATAAATAAGACGTATTTCAGCAATAAGGTTTAACCCATCAGTTGATATGTCATCCAATCGTCCAATAAAAGGTGATACATAGGTAGCCCCTGCTTTTGCAGCCAATAAAGCCTGTCCCGCAGAAAATACCAAAGTACAATTAGTTCTTATTCCTTTATCGGTAAAATATTTGATAGCTTTGATGCCTTCTTTAATCATGGGTACCTTAACAACAATCTGTTCGTGAAGGTCTGCCAACTGTTCTCCTTCTTTTACTATACCCTCAAAATCTGTAGCAATCACTTCTGCAGAAACATCACCATCTACAATATTGCAGATATCTACATAATGTTTTAAAATATTATTACGCCCGGTGATTCCTTCTTTGGCCATCAACGAAGGGTTGGTAGTTACACCGTCAAGAACACCCAAATCTTGTGCTTCACGTATTTGATCTAAGTTTGCAGTATCAATAAAGAATTTCATAATAAACAGTTTTCGGTTATGATTGTTACAAAAGTAACGAAGATTACCACTGTTTAAAACTGAAAATGAAAAAAGATTATTTATTTAAGATTGTAATGCTTTAAAAGCATACGCTCATAGGTTTTATCTGGAAGTATTTTTTTTAGCACCACTGAAAATTTCTGTAAAAAAGAACCTACCTTGTAATGAACTTTTGGGTTTTTTGTTTCGATAATTTCGTGAACAACTTTTGCCATTTTTGTAGGATCTTCACCTGCATCTACGTGTTCATTCATGAGTTTTAACGTATTTCCGTAGGCCTTTTTATAAGGTGAACTATCTTCAATGGGAGCGTGATAGCGACTTGCTGCAATATTAGTTGCAAAATCACCTGGTGCAACATTGGTCATTTTTATACCAAATTGTTTAATCTCCATTCTAAGAGCTTCAATGGTAATTTCTAAGGCAGCTTTTGTTGCAGAATAAATACCGCGATACGGCAACCCCATATAACCGGCAATAGATGTAATATTAATTATAGTTCCATCACCTTGATGGCGCATAGATGGTAAAACTGCTTTTATCACGTGAATGGGACCGTAAAGGTTTGTTGCAAAAGCTTTCTCTATCTCATCACTGGGTGTTTCTTCAATAGGTCCGGTGATACCTACACCGGCATTATTGATAAGAACATCTATTTTTCCTTCTTTTTTTAATAGTTCTGCTACAGAATCTTTTACCGTCTCAGGTTGAGTGACTTCCATTTCAAGTAAAGGAAACTTGGTAGTATCAACATATTTTTCAGGATTACGGCTAGTACCGTAGACAATATAATTTTTTGAAAGCAAATAGGTTCCTATTGCTTTTCCTATTCCGGAAGATCCTCCTGTTATTAATACAACCTTTGGCATAGTGATAATTTACAGCAAGCAAAGATGCGGTTACAGCTTAACTTTTGCAAGGATACATTGCTTTATTTCAGAAAAAAGAATTATTCTAGCCATATTTTAAAGTCTTTTACGCGCTCTCTTGCTACTATAATATCTTGTTCTTTATAGCTTGCGAGCTTTAATTGTAATCGCGAATTGGTATATGAAATAATATCTTCTATAGCATTAATGTTAATATAAAATGTGCGGTTTACTCTGAAAAAAGTTTCGGGTGCCAATTCGGTTTCAAGTTGCTCTAAGGTTGTGTCAAGCAAGTAGTTTCTGCCTTCGGTTGTGTGCGCATACGTTCCTTTATTTTCTGAATAAAAACACTCTATATCATCTACTGAAATCATTTTAAGATGTTGACCAATTTTGGTTGTAAAACGTTTTTTATATTCTCGTTCTACCGGGTTTGTCAACATTTTTTTTATGTCTTCAAAGTTCATCTGTACTTGTTGTGGCTTTGGGTTAAAGGTTTTATACTTAGCCACTGCTTTTTCAAGCTCTTCTTGATCAATGGGTTTTAATAGATAATCTATACTATTAAGCTTGAAAGCTTGTAAAGCATACTCATCATAAGCTGTTGTAAATATCACCGAACTCGTTATGGAGATTGTATCAAAAATTTCAAAAGACAACCCATCGCTTAATTGAATATCTAAAAATATTAATTCTGGTTGTGGATTATTTGAAAACCAATTAATAGATTCTTCTACACTGTGTAGTGTGTGTGTTACAACAACGTCTAGTTTTTCCAACATGCGTTTTAAACGTCGTGCCGAAGGTTTTTCATCTTCAATAATTAATACTTCCATAGATCTTGTTAATTTTTCTGAAAACTAAAATACTAATATTAGCCAGTAACAAACCAAAAAAAAGGACTGAAACAACAAAAACCGAAGATGAAATGTCTTCGGTCTTTGGTTTTTTGATTGATTAGCTTTAATATGTTACATTTTATGTGTGCCTCCTCCAGATTTACTTTCGTTTTTTGAAACATTACCGGGATTACCATAATAATGTACATCGCCTCCGCTAGAAGTTTCAGAAATGAGTTTTTCTTTTACATTAACTGTAATGTCTGCTCCACTTGAAACATCTGCCGTGCAATTGATTACTAACAAGTCTTTGGCGTTTAAGTCGCTTCCGCTTGAGGCTGATGCATCTAGGTTTGTTGCTTTACCTGAAACTTTTAAATCGGCTCCACTACTAGTCTCGGCAATGACATATTTTGCAAAAACGTCTACTTCTAGGTCACTACCACTACTACAATCGAGTGTTAAATTTTCACTTTTCACTACTGAATTTGCAATAACATCGGCACCACTACTGGCTTCAATGGTGTTTAACGAAGTGTAGGTAACATACACTTTTTTGGCTTTTGAACGACCAATATTTTCTTTGGTTCCTATTTTAAGCTTTCCTTCAACAATTTCGGTTTCAATTATATCAAGCAGATTTTCATCGGCCTCTACAACTATTTTTGCTTCATCTCCTTGCTCTAAAAAAACATCCAGACCTGCACTTCCTCGAATGGCAGTAAATGATTCTGATACTGGCCGTTCTTCTGTTACTACGTTTCCGTTTCCGTTTACTTGACCAAGATTGATATCAAATTGACAAGCGGTGGTAAGACTTGCTGCCAGAACTAAAAATAAAATTTGTATTGGTTTCATACTAATAGATTTTATTGGTTATTGATTGTGTCTGTAACTTTTTGTGAATTTGTAATTGTATCTCGTTTCTTTTTTTCAAAATCTTGATTTACATCTTTTTCCCATTTGTTTGACGATGGTTGGTCTTTAGAAAAGTTTGCTTCTGCTTCTTCTTCAAAAGTTTCGGTGTTCAAAACTTCATATTCATCATCACAGTCTAAGCAATCTACTCCTTCTTTTAAAATCAATAATTGTTTACCTTCATCGCCATTATCGAGTATATCTCTATATCTTGAATCATTTCTATGGAAAGAATACGTGTTTTTATCTGCTATTAAAATACTCCCTTCTGGTAGATATAATGTAACTTCAACCTCTTGGTCTTGAAATTTATTTTCAACATCTGTAATTAAAAAACCATCTAAGAGTAAGGTGTTATTTTCTATTGAATAATTGTACTGAATGGCTTTTGCGTGTTTTTTTGCATCTAGAAAACTTTTCCCTTCCGCCTTGCGTTCAATTACCATTTTACCTACTGAATCATCTGTAGAACGAACAATTAACCGAATGTCATTGCTATAAATTACACGTTCTTCGTTTTCGTTGTATTTTAACTCTAAACCTCCTTGACGGTTTACATCATATTCATACTGGCTATCTGATCTCATTTTAATTTTAAGTGTTTCACCTCTAGTTACCGGAAGTACAGTTTCGGTAATTTCTTCGCCATCATAAGCACGTTGAGTTGCTTGACGAATTCCTAACACTCCTAATATTACTAATGAGATAAACCATACAACCAAAAGGGTGATTTTTGCTTTGGTACCAATAGATTTTAAGTTATTGATAAGCATTTTCATACCTAAAATGAAAAGCACAAAAAACGGAATCCCTACTGCAAATAGCGTTAATAATGAGGTAATCCAGATAGGCGTTCCTGTGGTGTCAAACATTGTGATGTACTCCATAACTTCACCTGTACCCCAAAAACCTACAGTACCCAATGTAAATAAGCTAATGATTAGCCCTACCAATGCACTTAATGAAATTAAAATTAATAAAAGACCCAAAAACTTTACAAAAATGGTAAAGAGTGTAAGTATAATTTTACCTACCGTATCAAAAAAACCCGAAGTTCCTTTTTTTACTTTTTGTCCATATTTATCATAATCTGCATTTTTTACTTTATCTGCAACGGTATCATATCCTTCCTTAAACTTTCGTTCAATATTGGATATGTTTACCGGTTCTCCTGTCATTTTTAATTTATCTGAAGTAGTAACAGCTGCCGGAACCAAAATCCAGAAAACTATATACACTATAATGAATACCCCTTGTGATAAGATGGTAAGAATAATCCACAATAACCGAATCCAGATGGCATCAACGCCTAGGTAATGACCTAAACCAGAAGAAACACCAGAGATAAATTTGTTATCTATATCTCTAAACAGTTGTTGCCTGCTAGATGTTTTTCTTTTATGTGCTTTTTGAGAAGGTGGTGTATCATCAAACATTTCTTCATCAACTTGATAATCTTCTGGCTGTCCCATTACAGCAATTACCTCATCAAGTTCTTTTAAAGAAATTACTTGTGCTTTGGTCTCAATTTTTTCAGAAAAAAGTTCAGCGATACGAGCTTCAATATCTCGCATAATCTCATCACTCCCATTGGGGTCTGTAAGCGATTTTTTAATAGCATCGAGGTATCGTGAAAGTTTCCCGAAGGCATCTTCATCAATATGAAAAAAGGTACCTGCTAAATTTATGTTTACTGTCTTTTTCATTTCTTGCTGTTTTCGCTGGTTACTCTATTTACTGCCTGTTGCAACTCGTGCCAGGTAGTGTTTAATTCATTTAAAAATATCTGTCCGGTTTCTGTTAATTCATAATATTTCCGTGGTGGCCCACTACTGGATTCTTCCCATCGGTATGAAAGCAAACCTGCATTTTTTAATCGTGTGAGTAGTGGATAGATTGTTCCTTCTACTACGAGCATTTTTGCGTCTTTTAAGGTTTCAAGAATATCTGATGTATATGCTTCACCGTCTTTTAAAACAGAAAGAATACAATATTCTAGAACGCCTTTACGCATTTGCGCTTTTGTGTTTTCAATTTTCATCGGTCCTATTTACAGTTAATAGCTTCATTTTTTGTTAACAATGCTGCTTTGGTAGAGTCTACCGTATGCTGACATTGTATAATTGTATTTTGCAAATCTGTCATTTTTCGTTCTTCTTGAACTTTGGCTCCTAAAAAGCTTAAAACAGCTGCTAATACGATGTTAACTAGTGTGCTCATTTTTTGATTGATTTATTTCTGAAACAATTTCAGAAGATGGTTTTAAAAAAGGGATGCATAAAGGATAGTTGTACAGTTTACCCTTGGCAGCATACATAGTGGCTGTTATCACAGCATATAATTCTAGAATAAATAATCCAAATAGTAATAAACCTGCAATTCCGAAGAGAATAATATATCCTGAAAGGTTTCTTAAATCATAAAAACTGGGATTGCCTATGTTACTTTCCATGGCTTCAACTAGTGAAATAAAATCTGAAGCAAATAATACAAAAAAAGGTAGGCAAAGAAGACCTATACCAATTGAATATAACAAAACACTTAATTGAAAATTAATTGCTTGTTTTCCGTTAGCATCCACAAAGGGTTTTTCTTTATGTATCACCCATAAAATTAATGGAGCGATAAAATTCGCAAACGGAAAAAAATACTTTAAAAAAGTGGTAAGGTGTATTCCTGCTGCTATATTTTTTTGATTTTCAGCTTCTTTTTTACTAAGATTTGAAATAGTTGTTGCCATTGCTTATTAATTTCTTATACAAATATATGTATAAAAAAAGGTATTATGTTACGCATAGTACTAAAATTTAACATTTTTTTAAGAATTATACTTTTTAGAATAATTAAAGTATATTCGCTATAAAATCAGTACTCATGCAGCTTAATCCTAGAAAGATCAATACATTTTTATTATTTAAATTACCCTCAGCTTGGTTTACAGGAGTTAGAGTAAAGTATATAAATGAGACACAATGTATTACTTCGGTACGCCATAAATGGATTAATCAAAACCCTTTTAAGTCAATGTTTTGGGCTGTGCAAGGAATGGCTGCAGAGTTAAGCACCGGCGCTATGGTGATGGCCGCTATTAAAGAAAGTGATGAACGTATATCTATGCTGGTGGCCAATAATAAGGCTTCATTTTCAAAAAAAGCAAAAGGTAGAATTATGTTTACCTGTGAAGATGGAATTAAAGTAAAAGAAGCCATTAAGGAAGCTGTTAAAACCGGAGAAGGACAGACCATCTGGATGAAATCTCAAGGTGTTGATAAAACTGGTGATGTAGTTTCTACTTTTGAGTTTGAATGGACAATTAAGAAAAAGTAGCATTAATAAAGCTATATTACACCTTATAATTAAGATATTTCTTATCCTCTTTCATCAATTGTATTATATGGTTAATACGCAATTCATTAATATATGTATTGAAGTTTTTGTTTTTATGAATATGAATTATTTCAGAAATATATTTTGTATTGGTTTGCATTTGCTTTGCTAAAACAGGAAGCGATATATTTGAATTGGTATACTTTGTAGAAGCTTCAAAATCATCGAGTCTTTTTAAAATGGCTTTTTCAGTTTCTTTAGGAATTACAATACCTTTACTTTCCTCCTTTTCTGCTTGTGCCGTAGCGGGAGCTTCAATTTTTTGTTTGTTTTCAAGTTGTTTGATAATTTTTTCAAACTGTTGATAGGTGCGGTCAAGTTTTTTATTGTAAAAATAATACCCTAACAACGTGAGCACTAATAGCAAGAAAATTGCAGCTCCAACAATATAATAGCGTCTTTGGTCTGTACTAAAAGCACTTTCTTGTTCATTTTCAATTTGAGATAAAATAGTATTTCTTACCTTTCTTTCTGAAGCTAAAATTGAAGTATTTAAAGCCGAACTTTCTTTATAACGCTCTTGAAACCCTAAAGCACTATCGTTCTCTTTATATATTTGTGAAAGTTGATTTAACACCTTCAACTTTAAGGGTTTTTCTACCACTGCAATGGATACAGCTTTTGTAAGGTTTTTTTCTGAAACCTCTAAATCATTTTCAGCATACGCAATGGTAGCTAACCCATACAGTGTTTCGGCTTCAAGAGATGAATTTAATAAGTTTAATTCTTTTAAAACAGCTAAAGCATTTTCATAATAGCTTGAAGCTTTTTCTAGTTCACCTTGCTCTACATATAGCTTACCAAGTAAAATTGCATTAATAACTACTAATGAGAAATCTGGTTTTTCTATGCTTTTAATTAATGACTTTGCTTTTTCAGCCAATTTAATAGCTTTTTTAAGTTCGTTGGCTTGATACGTTGCTTCAGCTTGTTCATGTAACAAATAAACTGTTGCTATTTTTTTATCAGCTTGTTTATCAATAGTATTTACAAAGGTTTCGGCTTGTTTTAGATAGGTGTTTGAGATATCATTCATTCCAGAAATTCTACAGCGATCTGCAATAGAAACTGAAATAAGCGTATTAATAAAACCATTGTTTGTAGATCTAGTTAAAGTTTTAGCCTGAAAAAGTGCATCAATACTTTCTATATAATTTCCTTGTAGTTTTTTTGTTTCTGAAATAAGGTAAAGCGCTTGTGCTTTTTCTTTGACATTTGATGCGTTATCAAAGAGGTAATCAGCTACTTTTAAAGTTTGAGTTGGGTTTTTATAAAATGAATTTAAATTTTTTGAAAAAAGCTTTTCATTTTCAGCTGAATTCTGAGACAGAGTTCCAACTGAAACCAACAAAAGCAAGGCAAACAGAAGCTTTTTCATAAAAAATAAATAGTGTCTTACAAATATAGGTTTTTTAGGGTTGTGTAGGAAAGTATGTATTTGCTAGATGGGTATATTGGTAAATAAAAAAACACCTAAACTTAGATTATTAGGTGTTTTTTATTTTTATGATTTATTGAGTAAGCTTTAAGCGCTTACTGTTTCTGCTTCTTCAGTTTCAATGGTTTGTAAATATCGCTCTGCATCTAATGCTGCCATACAACCTGTTCCTGCTGCAGTTACAGCTTGACGATATTCTTTATCTTGTACATCACCACTGGCAAATACTCCCGGTTTATTGGTTTTTGTACTTTTACCTTTCGTAATGATGTAGCCGGTAGGATCCATATCTAATTGATTGGCAAAAATTTCAGTATTTGGTTTATGCCCTATAGCAATAAATAAACCTGTGATATTTATTTCTTCCTTTTCACCGGTTTCATTATTTACAATACGTAGCCCTTCTACAACTTGGTCTCCTAATACTTCATCAACTTCAGAATTGTATCGAAGGTCAATATTTTCGGTATTGGTTACTCTATGTTGCATCGCTTTTGAAGCTTTCATATGATCTTTACGAACTAGCATAGTAACTTTTGAACAAATATTTGCCAAATAAGTGGCTTCTTCAGCAGCGGTATCTCCTCCACCGACAATTGCTACTTCTTGCCCTTTATAGAAAAAGCCATCACAAACTGCACACGCAGATACTCCGCCTCCTCGCAATCTTTGCTCACTTGGTAAACCTAAATACTTTGCGGTAGCTCCTGTTGAGATGATTACGGTTTCAGCTTCAATCTCTTTACTATTGTCAACTGTTACTTTGTGTATACCTCCTACTTTATCACTAAAATCTACAGCAGTAACCATTCCTATGCGCACTTCTGTACCAAAGCGTTCTGCTTGTTGTTGTAATTGAACCATCATCGTTGGTCCATCTACTCCTTCTGGATAACCTGGAAAGTTATCTACTTCTGTAGTTGTTGTCAATTGACCTCCCGGCTCCATTCCAGTGTACATTACAGGCTTTAAGTCTGCTCTAGAAGCATATATTGCTGCTGTATATCCTGCAGGTCCCGAACCGATTATCAAACATTTGATTTTTTCAACTTTATCTGCCATAACAATTCTATTGTTCAAAAATTAGGATTGTAAAAGTAGTAGTTTTATCTAGAAATTTACAAGGAAAGTTATTAAGAAAGATGATAGATTAATTACTATAATCTATTTTTTAAGCTTAGGTAAAAAACGACCCGTTCTTTGTTTATAGATGCGATATTGTTCATACTTTTCAAGCATCCAATTTTCTTCATTGCTCGACTTGTAATAAAATACCACTCCCATTATTAATGTTAATAAAAATTTGAAAATAGATGCTGTAAAAAAAGCATACGCCATCATACTTATCAGAATTCCTGCGTAAATTGGATGCCTAACGTATTTGTATATGCCATTAAAGGTCATAGAATTTCCTTTTTTAGGATGAACACCACTTAAATCATCACTTAAGTTCAATATTCCTAAAAAAATAACTATAAAACCAATGCCTACCAATACTAATAAACTTGTGTTAATCCAATATGGTAGTGAATAGGAAATAATATGAATATCAATAAAATAGCATGAGAAGAGTATGAATTGAATTACTAAAAATAGCACATCTTTCTTCAAAGTTTAAGCCTCCGTCTTGAAAAGTTAATAATTAATTAATTCAAAAATAATATAAATTAAGGGTTTTTTACAAGTAAGTTTTAAGATTTGTTCAGTAATATCACTTTAATTTTATGAATATTCTTGTATATCCCCTATCATAATTAAACTTCGCTGTTAATATAATTAAGTTTTTAAACTACTCAAACTAGGATAATAAAATGTTGTTGCTTATTTATGGTAAATTTCCCTGTA
The DNA here is from genome assembly GCF_019904255.1 of Marixanthomonas sp. SCSIO 43207. GTDB lineage: Bacteria > Bacteroidota > Bacteroidia > Flavobacteriales > Flavobacteriaceae > Marixanthomonas. The sequence continues at coordinate 1,943,686 of NZ_CP063203.1, read as the reverse complement.
GATAGTTCAGAAGAGATAGTTTAATTTAAAGTTTATTTGATTTTGATACTAAATAAAGCTCATTTTGTGCGAAAAGCCCTTATAATACGCTATATGTAGGAAAATATTTGCGAGTTTAACACAGACAAAACCTTATAATTGTTATACTTTTATTTTCTATCAACAAACCCTCAATCCCCCTTTGTTTTTTTAATAGTCGTTTGATGCTTTTACAAGCACGAACAAAGCAGTGAATATTACTTTCAAAAACGGTTGTGCTTATAAGCATATGTACTCTGAAATATAGTAGTAACAAAATATAACCATTATGAAACAGATTCACACAATTACATTGTTTGTAGTCGTACTTCTATTTTTTAATAGCAATGTATTGGCTCAAGAAATGAAAGTATCAAAACACGAGAACCCCGAATGGGTGAGAATTGCTTATGTAAAATTTAAGCCCATGATGAAAGACAAAGCTAAAAGCATTATTAACGATTATTTTATGAAAGCAGGTCAAAATTCTGGTGGGCTTCAACCCACTTCATATGATTTAGCTTCAGGTGAATATGATATGCTAGTAATTTTTCCGATGGAAAAAGGGATTGAAACGTTAAACTACAAGATGACTGAAGATGACGTCAAGTGGATGTCTGAAATGAGTAATCTTACTGGCGGCCCTGATAAAGCCATGGCTAAAATGCAAGAATTTTATTCATATGTTGCAAAAATGGATAGCGACATTGCTATGAAAGAGTAACACTCCATATTTATTAATTTAGTGAAAAACAGGCTGTTGATTTAATTCTCAGCCTGTTTTATTTAAAGTTGTTTTTAGTAAAATATCAGTAAATATTATTTGTAGTATATAATAAGCCTAAAAAAACCTCCCGTTTCGGGAGGTTTTTTAAATTGGTTGGGTTTTTTATGAATTTACAATGGCAAAATTGTTAATAAAGTTATTACAAGATTAACTTCACCATCTGCAGTTACTTCAACATTATCAAGTGTTACACCGCTTTCTGTTTCGGCGTTTACCATTCCTTCAAATTCTAATGTACCGTCACCATCCATATCTGAATAGCTAGCAAATTTAATTTCATACGTATCTGCTTCTAAAAAGTGTAAGCTAAAATCACTACTTCCTTCAGCAACTACACTACTGGTTTCGGCATTACTAAATCGAACACCGGCAGTATTTTCTTCAGCTTCAGTTTCAGTAAAAGAACCTGCTTCATATGCATAAGCTACCATAATGCTCTCTTCATTACCGGTATCATTACTTACAGCTCCTGTTACCATTCCTGTATTTAAGGTGTTTTCAACCCTAACACTGTTGTTTAATTGTGTTTGTGAAGCAAAGTTATACCCTCCGTTAGCTTCATCTGTTACAATAGCTTTACGTAAATCTACATCTAGTATAATTTCATTAGTATCTTGTGCTGCAATATCAACATCTTCATCTACATTGATTGTTGCACTAGCTGGATCTAATGCTATTTTAGTACTTCCATCTACAACTACATAGTTTGCCGGGCTATCACCATTTGCATCTGTATCTGTTGCCAAAATAATATCAATACTATCATACTCTCTTGCTTCTAGGTCTAAATCTCCTAATAATTGAGTTTGACCATTGGTTAAAGCACTCAATTCAATTGTAGTTTTTTCAAATCCTGAAAGGCTTTGACCATCAATTTGTATGTCGGTAATAGTTACAAATACAGCATCTACCTCTGCATTATCGATTGGGGCATCGGTAATGTATACTTTGGCATTGTAATTTTCTGCACTTACATCGCCATTGTCATCATCATCTGAACATGATACAAATAGAAAAGCCATTACAGCTGTCATCATCGAAATAAAAATTGCTTTTTTCTTCATAGTTTTCATTTTAAAAATTTGTTAGGTTTATAATTTGTTTTAAAGCAACCTGTTTACTGATTATTAATGCTTGCTTAAAACATTACAGCAAGTGTAAAATATTTTGGATTGCAGAAAAAATTCAATTAACGTTCCTTTAGGACATCAACCTAAGAACACAACCTTTTAATACTTTTAAAATCAAACCTTTACATCTAAGTTTATTTTTTAACCCTCTGTTCTTTATGGTTTCTAGCAATTAGTAAGTTGGAAGCCTCTCTTTTATTATTTAAACAACAGTATTGATAGGCGTTGAGCGTAGTATAAAAGAAATGCTAAAATAATAGTGACTTTCTTAAATAACCTATTTTTAACAAATCATGATACTACAATTTAAGGTTGTCTTAAGAACTTGCAAGCTCTTTTTTGTATGAATTAATTCATTATGTAAGAAAATTCTATTAATAATGATGTAAATAGATTAAACAAAACATTTTATTTGTCGCTACTCTTAAAATATTTGTTTATTTAATTGATTACGTGTATTTTAGTAATCTCTCCTCTAGAAATTAATTACTTTTTTTAAATCTTGTATAAACTCACTTAGAAGTTTATTACAACTTCAAAACCTGTGATAATAAAGGTTTTATTATAAATATGAAGTATAAATCAATTATTTAGAATTTTAAACAGACACAGTAGGATTCAAATTAAAGAAAGCATAAATTAAAACCAATTTCTATGAAAAATCAAAAAAGAATATTCATTGTTCTGCTATTACCATTTCTATTGGTCGTAGCGTGTAAGGAACCCGAAAAAGTCGAAACACAAGTTGCCAAAACATCTGAAACTGAGCTTAAAGAGATCATCACAAAGCAAGTAGATAGTCTATATTCAGAATATGAAAAATTCGGTTTTGAATGGATTGATTTTTATGAAGACGAATTTACTGCAATCTATCCAGAAAGAGCTGTAAAGACAGTTACAAAAGACTCTTTGATTGCTCAATGGGAAGGAATTTACAAATCGTATGATGTAAAACTTGTTTCCAGAGGAAAACCCAAGGTTATAGCTGCAAATGACATGGCGATTTCATACAACAGCTTTAATGAAATATTTATCAATAAAGAAACTCAAGATACTATAAAAAGTGTAGGAACCTATATAGTAAGCTGGCGAAAACAACCCAACGGCACTTGGAAAATTGCTTTTGAAACGTTGCACAATAATTAACTCATATATAGGCTTAACAACCCTTTTGAAATAATAATTCAACGTATGAAAAATTTACTTTTACTAACAATGGTGCTACTATGGAGTAACCTCTCATCACAAACAGATAGCCTACAGACCACAAACACAGAAGATAGAAATAAAGAAATTGCCAAAAACTTTTATCAAGATCTTTGGTTTACAGACAATACAGATAAATATGCAGATTATGTAGCCGAAGAATACGTAGTTCACGATATTGGTGACCGAAAAGCAGTTACAGAACCTGCAATTGAACAAAAAAATACAGCAGACTTATTTTGGGATAATGGATCTTGGGATTCAAAAATAAACTATCAAATTGCAGAAGGTGACCTTGTTGCTACTCGATGGGAAGCAACCTACAGCCCGTCAACCTTTTTCGGGAAAGTATTTTTTGGCTCCAGTACAATACCAATTATAAACGTATTTAGAATAAACGAAGAAGGAAAAATTGTAGAAATCTGGAACCACCGTCACGACATTGATACGAGACAAACTTTAAAATTTACAGTACAAGGTATTTTAATTGGGTTATTGATAGCGCTTATTCCCACTATCATAGCGTTTAGACTAAAAAGAAAATTAAAAAAACTTCATAAATAACATATTGAAAAGAGCATTACCTATGAGTTTTATTTTTAAAACGGAAATTTATACTTAGCAAACAACCTCGAAACAGAAGGACCCCTCATTAAATCCATAAAATAACCCTTCTACTTTTTAATAAGCTATTGTGAAGAAAAAGGTATATTTAATCTTCATTGCTAAAGACAAAACCATCCAATCGTTTTTATCATTAAAGTTTTCCTATATTTTATAAAAATAAGTGCCATTTTAAGATGAAGCAAAATCAAGAATTAGCTAACCGCCTTAGAGAAGTAGTTTTAAACGGAACTTGGATTGCAAACACTAACTTTAAAGATCAATTAAAAACTGTTGATTGGAAAACAGCTACTCAAAAAGTAGATAGTGTAAATACAATTTCAGAACTGTCTCAACACATTCATTATTACATTCAAGGAATTAAAAATGTTTTTATCAACGGTAAACTTGAAATACACGACAAAGACAGTTTTAACTTCCCTCCTATTACTTCACAAAATCAATGGGAGTCATTCTTGAAACAGTTTTGGAAAGATACCGAAGAGCTTGCTCAATTTCTTGAAAAACTAACAGACGAACAATTAAATGCAACTTTTGTAAATAAACAATACGGAACCTATTTACGCAACATCAATGCAATGATAGAGCACAGTTATTACCACTTAGGACAAATTGTTATAGTAAAAAAATTGATTAGTAGTAATTAGAACATAAACGGTTTGGGATACCTTGAGTAAACTCTAAAATATCCTAACTTGAGCTACAACATCGTTGAACTCTAATATTTTACTACCTTAGTACAAATTACCATATACTATTTTTTATGAAAACCACAGATAAACACAATGAACGAATGGCCTCAATGACGTTTGCATCGGTATATCCGCATTATGTAACCAAGGTTGAGAAAAAAGGAAAAACTATAGAAGAATTACATCACGTAATTGAATGGCTTACTGGGTTTAATAAAAATGATTTACAGCAACTCATTGATGATAAAGCAACATTTAAAACTTTTTTTGAAAAAGCAACCCTACACCCCAACGCACATTTAATTAAAGGAGTAATTTGTGGATACCGTGTTGAAGAAATTGACAATGAATTGACTCAAAAAGTTAGGTATTTGGATAAATTGGTTGATGAACTTGCTAAAGGTAAAAAAATGGAAAACATTCTTAGAAAAGCATAAAACTAATGAAACTTCAACCAAAATCAATTAGAACATTTATAGGTGCAAAGCAATACCATCAATCTCGACAATTTTATCTAGATATAGGCTTTGAAGAATATAAAACATCTGAGAAAATGTCTTATTTCAGGTTGGGTACATTGGGGTTTTATTTACAAGATTATTATGTAAAAGATTGGGTAGAAAATTCAATGATATTTCTTGAGGTTGATAATCTTACTTTACATCACACATATTTAAATAACTTAAAATTGAATGAGAAATACCCAAACGTTAAAATAACCTCTATTCAATATAATGACTGGGGAAATGAATTTTTCTTATATGACCCTTCTGGCGTTTTATGGCATATAGGAGAGTTTAAATAAAAGAAAATTTTATTCTTCTGAAATAAAATGTATTGGCAAAATTATTTTGCTAAGGACAAAAAAAATCTCGTAAACTACATTACGAGATTTTTTTAAATATAATTTTTAACTAGGTTGTTACCCTTCACAACTCACACATTCTTTTTTCTGCTTGAATTTTTGAGCTGCATTCATACTATGTTGATAATATAGAGATTTTAAACCTAGCTTCCAGGCTGTGATATGTATTTTGTTAATCTCTTTTACTGGCATATCAGGATGAACAAGTAAGTTAATTGACTGTCCTTGATCTATATGGTTTTGGCGGTTTGCCGCTTGATACACAATTGCCGTTTGGTCAATTTCTGAATAAGTTTTAAACACATCTTTTTCAAGGTCGGTTAAAAAGTCAAGGTGTTGAACAGAACCATCAAAGTCACGTATGCTTCTCCACACTTCTGGATTATTTTGCCCTTTTTCTTCAAGTAATTGCTCCAAAAATGGATTTTTTATGGTTGTTTTTATCTTGGCAATATCTTTTACATACACATTTGACCAAATAGGCTCAATACCTTGAGATACTTGACCTAATATAAAAGCAGAAGAGGTTGTAGGTGCAATTGCATTTAAGGTTGCATTACGTCTTCCATATCCTTTTAATAAATCTGGCTCTCCTAATCGTTCTGCTAGTTCTTCTGAAGCTTTATAAGAACGTTCCTTCATTTCTCTGAATATTTCACTGTTCAAATTATAAGCTTCTTGACTGTCAAACGGAAGCATTTTAGACTGTAATAAAGAATGCCATCCTAATGCTCCTAAACCTAACGCACGATTTGATTTGGCAAAATTGTATGCGCGCTCCATAAATAAGAATGTTTGTTGGTGATCCTTATCGCTAGAGTCTCTGTATTCTTCTAGTTTTTCAATAAATTCTGTTAGTACAGCATCTAAGAAATATACCATTGTTTCTACAGCATCTGTATCTTTCCACTTATCATAGTGCAAAAGGTTTATAGAAGAAAGTACACAAACAAAAGACCACTCATCACTTGAAGGAAGCATAATTTCTGTACACAGATTACTTGCATATATCTCGTGATTTTTGTCTTTATAAACGTCTGGCTTACCATTATTGGCATTGTCTCTAAAGAAAATATATGGATAACCCATTTCACCTCGACGCTGTAATACTTTGGCCCAAATACTTCTCTTTTTTTCGTCCCCGTCAATCATATCCTGCATCCACTCGCTACCTACTGTAACTCCGTGTGTTAATTGCTGGATAGAGTTTCCTTCGGCACCAATGTCTAAAAACTCTTCAATATCTGGGTGATCTACTGGTAAATAAGGTGAAAATCTTCCTCTTCTTACAGAGCCTTGACTCACAACGTCTACCATTTTATCAAATAGTTGCATAATGTGAACCGCACCCGAAGCATAACCATTGTTTTTTACAGCGGCACCTCGGTGTCTAATTTTACCGAAATAACCAGAAGTACCTCCTCCAAGCTTTGACATCATACCTACTTCAGATTGAGTATAAAGTATGTTACCCATATCATCATCTATGTGAGAACCAAAGCAACTTATAGGCAAACCTCTTCTTTTTCCGAAGTTTGACCAGACTGGAGAGGCTAAAGAGTAAAACCCTTCTCCCATATAATGGTAAAACTTATCTGCGTAGCCCGGCATTCCTAATATTTGTTCTGCACGTTCTGCAATTTCTCTAATACGTTCTTCTGCAGATACGCCATCAGAAAGGTATCCTGCTGCTAAAAATTTTCTACTGTTTTCTGTAAGCCACTTAAATGAAGAGTGATCTTCTGTGCTGGTTGCAGCATTTTTAAGGGTTCCTTTACGTGCCTTTAATAGTTCATTGGCATCGTTGGTAGTATTTGTTTCTACCTTTTGCTGTACGTTAGTTGAGTTTTCGGCCATAGTTTAAAATAAATCGTCGCTGGTTATACTTTGTGTTCTTTTACTGTAGTTGATAGATCTCTTTACAAAGAAATCTCCGTGCTTGGTTCCTATAATTTCATCATCAAACCATTCTGTTTCTTGTAATAGGTTTTCATTTACATCAAATATCTTTTCAATACCGATAGATTCTAATGATTGATTGAAACGGTTTTTAATAAATTCATTTATCACAGATTTTGGCAAAAAGTCTAGTTCGCCTTTTTCAAAAATCCAATCGATTACCTTGCTTTCTGCTTCAAATGCCTTTTGGCACATATCTTTAATGGTATTGTGATAATCTTCATCAAACCATTCTGGGTTTTCGTCTTTTATAATCTTGATGATGTCAATTCCAAAATCACCGTGAATTTGTTCTTCTTTTGAAGTTGCTTCAACAGCATTTGAAATTCCTTTAAGCATGTTTTTATACTTATTGAATGCCATAATGATTAAAAACTGAGAAAAAAGTGACACGTGCTCTATAAACAGAGAGAACAATAAAATAGATTCTGCATATTCTTTATTGTCTTCACTTTTTGCATTTTTTAAAACGGTTTCTAAGTAATGAACACGCTTCATAATGACTGGTTTTTTCTTTAGGTCATTAAATTCTGCATTCAATCCTAAAATTTCAATAAGATGTGAATAAGCATCGTGATGACGTACTTCACTTTCGGCAAATGTTGCTCCCACGGCACCAATTTCTGGTTTTGGCATTCTATGGTATATATCGCCCCAGAAGGTTTTTACCGCTACTTCTATTTGTGAAATAGCCAACATAGTGTTTTTTATTGCGCTTCGTTCAAGCTCTGTTAAACCTGTTTTGAAGTCTTGAATATCACTGGTAAAGTTAAATTCTGAATGTATCCAATACGAGTGGCGAATAGCATCTACATATTGATTTAATTGTGGATACTCGTATGGTTTTAAGTTAATTCGCTTTTCAAAGATGTTTGTTTTACGTCTTAATGCACGCTCATTTCGGTATAAGATATAAGCCTTTGCTACATCGTGAAACTCACTACCCATTAATTTGTCTTCAACAAGATCTTGTACTTGCTCAACGGTGGGTATATAATCCGGCTCTTTTTCTTTTACTTTTAACAAACTCTCATAGACCTGCATAGAAATAATCTTTGCGTCATTTTCACTTCCATGACCTATTGCCTTCATGGCTTTTTCTATCGCATTTGTAATTTTTTCGAGTACAAAAGGACTCGTGTTGTAATCTCGTTTAATAATCTTTGAAATCTCCATGCCGTTACTAAATATTAAAAAATGATTGCTACTTTTAGAGTCGAGGAAGTATCACAAACCCACTGTTGAAGTAGGCTGGTCTAATAATTAACCTTAAAAAAAATGGTAGTCCTTAACTCATTGTAAAGTTTAAATTTTATTTAAAGCAATTTCATACTTCCTTCAAAAGGTTTTTAACGAGGTTATCAACAATTGGGTCAAAACCCTTATTTTAAAGGAATTGACCCCACTTGAAAAAAATATTTTCATTTCAAAAAACTTTAAATAAATGGCTTTTAATGCTTTATAATAATCTCGATTTAGCTTAAAAAAATGGGTAGTTAACAATTAAAAAACATCATTTTTTTGTGGATTTATAGAATTAAAAAAAATCCTCTTTGAAGGGTATTAAAAAGTAAAAAAGTGCATACATATGCGTGTAAACAATTGCTACTTTTTTCTATTTTTAAAAAGCATTGCTATTTGTAAATGAAAAAAGCTTCAGTGTTTCTAGAAAGTAATCTTCCTTTAAAACTGAAGCTCTTTTATTGTCGGGATGACAGGATTTGAACCTGCGACCACACGGCCCCCAGCCGTGTACGCTAACCGGACTGCGCCACATCCCGATGTAATGATTTGCAAAAATAATTAATTCATAAAGGTGAACAAATTCAATCTTATTTTTATCACATAAAAAAAGGCAACAAAAATGTTGCCTTATATATGTATTTATATATCAGAATTACTTCTGCTTAACGTTTTTCATCATAATAGACTGAAAACGTTGCTGTAAATCTTTATCTTGTTGTAATGCTGTGCCAATTGCTTGATATCGCTCAATGGTTATTCCTGAATCTGCTACTGCTTTTTCCATTTTAGCTTCTATAGCTGGTTGCATCTTTTTTATTTCAGCCATAATTGCATCGTGCTTTTTCATTTCAGCATCTGTTGCTTCTACTTCTTGATTTGGGTTTGAACTAGCTTGTTGTATCGCTGAAAAACGCTCAACTTCCATACCGTTGTCTTTTATCACGGTTGCCATTTTTTGCTGTGCTTTTTGGTTTTCCATTTGAATTACCTGAAAAGCTTTTGCAAATTTATTTAATTCGGCGTCTGAAATTTTATCTTGGGCTTGTGCTACAGACATACCGCTAAATAAAGTTACCAATAATACGAGTGTTGTTGCTTTGAATTTTGACATTATTGTTTTTTTTGTATTCATATTTTTAATGTATGCAATGCTAACTAAACATTTAACCAATCAAAAATTATGAATACTAAATCTAGTTGCTTTTAAAAAAGATTTAACACAATACTTAAAATTATACTTTGTTTGCCAAATAATTTAACGACACTTCTTTTTAAAGAGGAATGTTTCCGTGTTTACGTTTTGGTCTATCTACAGTTTTGGTTTCTAGCATAGAAAATGCTTTAAGCAGTTTTCTTCTAGTTTCTTTTGGTTGAATTACCTCATCAATAAAACCACGTTGTGCAGCTTTAAATGGATTAGCAAAAGCTTCTGCGTACTCGGCTTCTTTTTCAGATAATTTGAGTTCAGGATCTTTTGCAGCTGCAATTTCTTTTCTGAAAATTATCTCACTTGCTCCTTTTGCCCCCATCACAGCAATTTCTGCAGTTGGCCACGCATAATTCATATCTGCACCTATGTGTTTACTATTCATTACATCATATGCTCCTCCATAGGCTTTTCTGGTAATTACAGTAACTCTTGGTACTGTCGCTTCACTTAGTGCATATAAAAGTTTGGCTCCGTGAAGGATAATACCATTCCATTCTTGATCTGTTCCGGGTAAAAAGCCGGGTACATCAACCAATACCAGTAATGGAATATTAAATGCATCACAAAAACGAGTAAAGCGAGCTCCTTTTTTACTACTATCTACATCTAAAACACCTGCAAGACTCATAGGTTGATTGGCAACTATACCTATACTTCTCCCCCCTAACCTAGCAAATCCTACAATAATATTATCTGCGTAATCTTTATGAACCTCAAAAAAAGAATTGGCATCAATAATACCATTGATAACAGTATGCATATCGTACGGTTTATTGGAAGAGTCTGGAACTATAGACTCTAGTTCTTCTCTAATTTCGTCACCTAATTCATACGGAAGAGATTTTGGTGTTGTTTGGTTATTTTGTGGTAAGTAGCTGAGCAATTGTTTTATCTGCTCCAAACATACAATGTCATTACTTGCCGTAAAATGTGTAACACCACTCTTGGTAGCATGGGTATGTGCGCCTCCTAATTCTTCTGAAGTGACATTTTCATTGGTTACAGTTTTTACAACATTAGGACCGGTAACAAACATATAACTACTGTCCTGTACCATCATAGTAAAATCTGTCATTGCCGGAGAGTAAACTGCACCGCCCGCACAAGGTCCCATAATAGCCGAAATTTGAGGAATCACTCCTGAAGACTGTACATTTCTGTAAAAAATATCGGCATATCCACCTAGCGATCGTACTCCTTCTTGAATACGAGCGCCTCCAGAGTCATTCAATCCAATTACTGGCGCACCAACACGCAGTGCGTGATCCATAATTTTACATATTTTTTCGGCGTGAGTTTCAGATAAAGCACCACCAAAAACTGTAAAATCTTGTGCAAAAACATAAACAAGCCTATTATCTATGGTACCATATCCGGTTACCACCCCGTCTCCATAAAACTTTTGTTTGTCCATACCAAAATCAGTAGTACGGTGAGTAACCAAGATTCCCATTTCTTCAAAAGAACCCTCATCTAGAAGGTACTCAACGCGCTCTCTAGCTGTTAGTTTCTTTTTTTCGTGTTGTTTGGCAATTCGTTTTTCACCTCCGCCTAATTTTGCTTCGGCTATCTTTTTCTGTAATTCTTTATTGGTATCGCTCATAAACTCTATCGCTATTAATGTTTAGGTACTCGTAATTGTTTTGCTTCTTTCAAATATGCTTGAAGGGCAATTTTTGCTGCTATTGCTGCTTCTTCTTTTATTTCTTCTTTTAATAATTCTTCTGAATAAAACTTCTTTACAAAATGGGTGTCAAAGTTTCCACTTCTGAAAGCTTCATGTTCACATACAAACTTTCCAAAAGGTAACGTCGTGCTTACACCTTCTACTTCATAATTTGCTATAGCTTCAATCATATGTTGAATTGCTTCGTTACGGGTTTTTCCGTAGGTAATTAACTTTGACAACATAGGATCATATTGAATAGGTACTTCCATTCCTTCTGTAAAACCATCATCTACTCTTATAAAGTCTCCCTTTGGTGGATTGTAAACTTCTAGTGTCCCTACGCTTGGCATAAAGTTATCTAATGAATCTTCTGCATACACTCGAAGCTCTAATGCGTGGCCGGTTATTGTTAAATCTTCTTGAGAGAATGACAATGGTTGACCGTCTGCTATTTTAATTTGCTCTTCTACAAGGTCAACTCCTGTAATCCATTCTGTAACCGGGTGTTCTACTTGTAATCGAGTGTTCATTTCTAGAAAATAAAAATTATGATTTTCATCTAGTAAAAACTCAACAGTCCCGGCACCTACATAATCACAGGCCTTTGCAACTTTTACAGCTGCTTCACCCATTTTATTTCTTAATTGAGGGGTCAATACCGAGGAAGGTGCTTCTTCAACTACTTTTTGATGTCTACGTTGTACGCTGCATTCGCGTTCAAATAGGTGTACAATATTTCCGTGGGTATCTGCTAGTACTTGAATTTCGATGTGCCTAGGTGATGCAACATATTTTTCAATAAAAACAGCTCCATTACCAAAAGCAGATTCAGCTTCACTAATGGCGCGTTTCATTTGTTCTCCTAATTCTTTTTCTTTTTCAACTACACGCATTCCTTTTCCACCACCACCAGCAGCAGCTTTAATTAAAATAGGAAACCCAATATCTTTTGCAATGGCAGTAGCTTTATCAACATCTGTAATAGCTTCATCAATACCAGGAACCATAGGGATATCATAATCCTTAACAGCTTCTTTGGCCGCTAGCTTGTCTCCCATGACTTTAATAGCGTATGACTTTGGACCTATAAATAGTAATCCTGCTTTTTCTACCGCTTCTCCAAAATCAGCATTTTCACTTAAAAATCCATAGCCAGGATGAATAGCATCTACATTAAGTTGTTTTGCGGTTTTTATTATCAAGTCACCTTTTAAATAAGATTCTGAAGAAGGTGGCGGACCTATGCAAACAGCTTCGTCTGCAAATTTCACGTGTGGTGCATTTCGGTCTGCTTCAGAAAAAACAGCAACCGTTTTTAAGCCCATGTTGCGGGCGGTTTTCATAACTCGAAGTGCAATTTCTCCGCGATTGGCTATCAATATTTTTTTTATATCCATTAGTCTTCTAGTTCAATTAACAATGCGTTTTTATCTACAGTTTCTCCTTTGGCAATGTGTACTGCCTTCACTACGCCATCTCTAGGTGCGCCTAGTGCGTTTTCCATTTTCATAGCTTCAAGAACGCAAAGAGAATCGCCTTCAGAAACCTTATCGCCTTCTTTTACACTTACTTCAAGAATTAATCCCGGCATTGGTGCATGAATTTCATTCTCAACAGCATTGGCACCAAGTGAAAGCCCCATGTCTGCAATAAGTGCATCCAGTTCGTTTTCAATTTTTACGGTATACCTATTACCGTTTACTTTAATAGTATAGGTTCTAGAAAGTAAGTCTGTAGAAAGTACTTGTGCCGTTACCGATTTGGAGTTTTGTAGTAAATTGATTTTGTTTTTTCCTTCTGAAACGCTATCTAACGTTTCAATATCACTGCTTTGTAACGAGAATTCAAATGATTCGTTAACAACAGCTTTATATGTTGCACTCATAAAAAGATATTTTGCGTAAAGATACAGTTTTGAAGGAAGGTCTCAAAGTCAGAATTTATTGGTAAGGTGTAATCTGTTTTTTTTCAGAAAATTTTAAGATTTATATTTTTTCTATTTAAATAAAAAAAATAGATTTTAACATTAAAATTTTTAAAACGTATGGCAGGACACAGCAAATGGGCAAATATTAAGCATAGAAAAGGAGCACAAGATAAAAAACGCGCTAAGCAATTTACTCGTGTTATTAAAGAAATTACCGTTGCAATTAAAGAGAATAACCAAAACGGTGATCCAGAAACCAACCCTGCTTTGCGTAACGCTATTCAAAACGCTAAAGGCGTAAATATGCCCAAAGACACAATTGAACGCGCAATCAAAAAGGCGTCGGGCGCAGATGCAGACAGCTATGAAAAAATCACTTTTGAAGGATATGGTCCTCACGGCATTGCCTTTTATGTGGAGTGCACAACAGATAACACAAACCGCACTGTAGCATCTGTAAGATCTATTTTTACAAAACACGACGGAAGTTTAGGCACCAATGGCTCTTTAGAGTTTCTTTTTAATCGCAAAGGTGTTTTTACACTGAAGAAAGAAGCGCTCGATTGGGACTTGGAAGAATTACAACTAGAACTTATAGAAGCTGGTGCTACAAAGTTTGAAAATGAAGAAGAGTTTTTTATTATTTACAGTGATTTTACAGACTTTGGAAAAATGTCTGAAAAGTTGGAGTCATTACAAATTGAAACTCAAAATGCCGAACTGCAACGCATACCATTAAACACCAAAACACTCCCACTTGAAGAAGCTAAGCAAATTGTATCATTAATAGATGCTTTTGAAGATGATGATGATGTTCAAGATGTATTTCACAACCTAGAAATGACCGAAGAACTAGAAGCAGCCCTTCAAGAGAATTAATTTTTCTTCAGAAAATAAAACCGCCTACCCTATATTTTTCGTAAATAAAATAAGTCAGAGATCCACAATAAGAATGGTTAGACTTTAAAAACTTTTTTGCCCCTGCTAAGTCCCCTTAGTTATAAACTTTGGGGACTTTTACATTTCAAGCTATTTTAGTATCTTTTCAAAAAGAAATTCATACTATGAAAAAGCTAATAATACTGCTACTTTCCTTTTCGGTAATTACTTCATGTGCTCAGCGTAAAAAAGAAAACGATGTAGCTATTAAAACTTCAGAAAAAAGAGGCTATACAACTGAAAAAATAGTAAACAACCTCAACAATCCTTGGGGAATGACTTGGTTACCCAATGGCAGTATGCTTATTACTGAAAAAGCAGGAAGTCTTATTCATTTTTCAAACGGAACAAAAACCGAAATAAAAAATGTTCCTGAAGTCTATAATCGAGGACAAGGCGGGTTATTAGATATTGAATTACACCCTAACTATTCTGAAAATGGATGGATTTACATTACATACGCATCTAGTGAAGGTGATGAAGAAGGAGGAAATACTAAGCTAATAAGATGTAAACTTAAAAATGATTCATTAACATCTATTGAAGAGCTTTATAAAGCTACTCCCAACACTAGTAGAGGACAACATTTCGGCTCACGTATTGAGTTTGATAATGAAGGATATTTATACTTTTCTATTGGTGAGCGTGGCAATCGAGACGTAAATCCACAAGATATTACTCGTGATGGTGGTAAGATATACAGATTAAATGATGATGGAACCATCCCAAATGATAACCCTTTTGTAAATGAAAAAAACGCAAAAAAAGCAATTTTCACTTACGGAAACCGAAACCCGCAAGGTATGGCAAAACACCCTACAACTGGTCAAATATGGACACACGAACACGGACCCAAAGGAGGTGACGAAATAAACATTGTCAGAAAAGGAGTTAATTATGGATGGCCTGTTATCTCTTACGGAGTAAATTACAGCGGCACTACGTTTACAGACATAACTTCAAAACCCGGAATGGAACAACCTATTTACTATTGGGTCCCATCAATTGCTCCCTGTGGGATGGATTTTGTTACAGGTGACCGTTACCCAGACTGGAAAGGACACCTACTAGTTGGCTCATTAAAGTTTAACTACGTAGAACTAGTTAAATTAAATGGAAATGAAGTAGTAGGTCGTGAAAAAATAGCACAAGATATTGGGCGTGTACGTAACGTAAAAATGGGCCCTAATGGTTATATTTACATCGCAGTTGAAGGACAAGGAATTTTTAAAGTAGTTCCCAAATAATTTTTAATGTATTAAAAACCCCATACTATCACAATGCACAAAACACCCTTTTTGTTACTCATACTTTGTATGCTAGTAGCTTGTAAAAACTCTAAAAAAGAAGAAAAAGAACCAATAAAACTTGGCTCTTATTCAGATAAACAAACAGAAACTAAACAAGACCCTTTAACAGCCAGTAAAGAACGTGGTGGATTAATTTACACAGATTTTTGTATGCAATGCCACATTGCAAATGGAAAAGGCGTTCCCGGAGCATTCCCCCCCTTAGCAGGCTCTAATTGGTTAAAAGACAAGCGAGAAGCTAGTATTCACGCTGTCAAATATGGACAAAAAGGAGAAATTGAAGTTAATGGCAAAACCTATAATGGCGTTATGGTACCTATGGGCTTGAGCGATCAAGAAGTAGCAGATGTAATGAATTACATTATGAACTCTTGGGGCAACACACAAGATACAATGGTGACAAAAGAAGAAGTGGCAAGTATAGAAAAGAAAAATGAGCAGTAAAGCTTTTTAAAACATAGTTTTATTTTCTAAGGTACCTTATATGATAATACACCCTTCAATCTTCCATATTATTTTTTAATTCCTACTTTTGTAAAAACTAAAAAAACATGCTTATAATTGGCATTGCCGGCGGTACCGGAAGTGGAAAAACAACAGTAGTACAACAAATTATTGAAGAATTACCTGTAGATGAAGTATGTATCATTTCACAAGATTCTTACTATAAAGACACCACACATTTATCATTTGATCAACGTGTGAAGATTAATTTTGATCATCCTCAAGCCATTGATTTTGATCTTTTAGTTAATCATTTAAAAGAATTAAAAAAAGGAAACTCTTTTGAGCAACCGGTATACAGCTTTGTAGATCATAATAGAACAGGAGAAACCGTTACTACACACCCGCGTAAAGTAGTAATTGTAGAAGGTATTTTAATATTAACACATCCAGATATTAGAGAATTGTTTGATATTAAAATTTTTGTACACGCTGATAGTGATGAACGATTAATACGTAGACTTAAACGTGATATTGCAGAACGTGGCAGAGACCTTGAAGAAGTACTCAGCAGGTATCAAACTACCTTAAAACCAATGCACCAACAATTTATTGAGCCCACAAAAGAGTTTGCAGATATTATTATACCAACCAACAGATATAACACGGTAGCCGTAAACTTAATACGAAGTATAATCAATCAAAAATTAACCAAAACCGAATCGTGAAACTTTCAGAAATCAAACAGAAAAAATGGTTCAAAATAATGAGCAATAAATACATGCTCATAGTTTTGGTTTTTCTAGTTTGGATGATTTTTTTTGATACTAACTCTTGGTTTATACATCAAGAACTGGATGATGACATTAAAGGTCTTCAAGAAAATGCCGAATTTTATAAATCTGAAATAGAAAAAGACAAAGCATTTATCGAAAAAATGAAAGATAGTGATGAAGTAGAACGATTTGCTCGAGAAAAATACTATCTTAAGAAAGAGAACGAAGATATATATATCATAGAACACGAAGACAGCCTTAAAAACAAGGAAGACGATGAGTGATTTATTTAAAGAATTTGATTCTGTTTCTGCAAAGCAGTGGAAACAAAAAATACAAGTAGACTTAAAAGGAGCCGATTATAATGAAACGCTCGTTTGGCAAAGTCGGGAAGGCATTCACGTAAAACCCTTTTACCACCCAGATGACTTTGAAGAACCATTTAAAGCTATTCCTGGGCAACCCACTACGTGGAATATTGCACAACACATATTTATTGATGACGAGAGCGTAGCAAACAAATTAGCGCTTGACAGCATTAAACGAGGAGCAGAAGCTATCTATTTTTCTGCAAAAGATGAGTTTGAAGTTGAAAAACTCTTTACAGATTTTCCTTTTAAAGAAACACCAATATATTTCAACTTTGCTTTTCTTTCTGGATCATTTATTGAAAAACTGAATCATTTTCTTTCCCATAAAAAAGCAACTGTATTTTACAATATAGACATCATTGGTAATCTTACTCATTCAGGAAATTGGTTTTATAACTTGAAGCAGGATCACACTGTTTTAGAAAAAATAATTTCAGAAAATGTTCATTCAGCAATACTTTCTGTAGATAGTACTGGGTATCAAAATGCCGGAGCTACAATGGTACAACAGTTAGCCTACAGCTTGGCTCAGGTAAACGAATATTTAAATCATTTTTCTTCAAAAAAGCTAGAAGGCAATATCACTTTCAAAGTTGCAGTTGGTTCAAATTACTTTTTTGAAATAGCCAAAATAAGAGCTCTTCGTAAATTATATGCCGCGTTGGCTTCAGAATATACTATTTCAGAAAGCTGCCACATCATTGCGTTTCCTTCAAAACGAAATAAAACACTGTATGATTATAATGTTAATATGCTGCGTACCACAACAGAATGTATGAGTGCTGTTTTGGGTGGTGCAAATACGGTTTGTAACTTACCATATGATGCTTTATATCATAAAAGTAATGAGTTTGGTGAGCGCATAAGCCGTAACCAATTATTGGTTTTAAAAGAAGAGAGTTATTTTGATACTGTTAGTAACGCAGCAGATGGTACATATTATATTGAAAGCTTGACTGATGAATTGGCTGAAAAGGCGCTTGCTTTATTTAAGACTATTGAAAAAGGCGGCGGATTTCTTCAGCAATTAAAAGAAGGAAAAATTCAGCAAAAAATTAAAGAAAGTGCTGAGAAAGAACAGCAATTGTACAATGACGGAACACTAAAGCTATTGGGCACAAATTATCATACCAACCCACAAGACCGTATGAAAGACGATCTAGAGCTTTATCCATTTGTAAAAACAAACCCACGCAAAACCCTTATTGAGCCAATTATAGAAAAAAGATTGGCAGAACAAACAGAACAAGAACGTTTAAAAGAAGAAAAATAATGAGTAGAGAAGCGCTAGAAGTTATTTTAGCAATTGGATTTGCCATATTAGGATTAGGATTATTCATAAGGCGTAATTCATTGAGTAAATCAAAATACTACAGACTTCTCATTATAGTTTTAACTGTCCTTTTTATTGCTTTTGCCGTTTATTTGGCGATCAGAAGCTTTAATAATTATGCATAAAAATCGATTTAAAATATCATTTTTTATCATCGCCTTACTGTGCGTCTCTTGTGTACAAGTAGGGAAAGAAATGGTAAGTTGGGTTGATGCCGAAGAAACAGAACAAGTATTTGGCACGTATCATTTTTTAGATGCAAACGGCACAGAAATTTACTTACCTGAAGATTTTGAGAAATACTCAATAGCCAGCTATCAAAAAGTAATAAACAAACTCGCAGCAGAAGATCAAGTAAATAACGAATTTAACAGACTGAATAACCTCAACAAAATGAAAGGTGATTTTTACATCTTTTTTGATGAAAAAACAAACGCTACGTGCACTGTAAATACCATGCCATACACACCTTTATCAAAAAGAGAGGCACAACAGTTTTTGGGCATTATGCGTTTAAACGCCGAAAAATCTGTACGAAATAAAAACATCAGTTTTAAAAAAATAACCGCTCGTTATAGCGGTACACCAGAAAATTGTATTTTTAAAAGTATCTATAAAGCCGAAGGAGAAAAGCTAGAGACATTTACTTCAAGCTATTTTATAACATCAAACAATAAGACAATTTTTCTTCAGTTATCAACACCGTTTGAGGCATATTTTGATCCTTTTATTAAAAAATTCAGAATGTAATGAGTAGAAAAGACGTTCAACATATAAGCTTACAAAATAATAAAGCATATACTCCTAAGCCGAGTATAGCAAACAAAAAATATACTACTGCAGAAAAAATTGAGGTTAAAAACCGCTACTCTGCAGAAGATCTGAAAAATATAGACCACTTAGAGTTTGCAGCTGGAATATCACCTTATTTGCGGGGCCCCTACTCTACTATGTATGTTCGCAGACCTTGGACTATACGACAGTATGCCGGATTTTCTACTGCTGAAGAAAGTAACGCTTTCTACCGAAGAAATTTAGCAGCCGGACAAAAAGGACTTTCAGTAGCTTTTGATTTGGCAACACACCGAGGGTATGATAGCGATCACGAGCGAGTATTTGGTGACGTAGGAAAAGCCGGAGTTGCGATTGATTCGGTCGAGGATATGAAAATACTCTTTGATCAAATTCCGCTAGATAAAATGAGTGTTTCCATGACAATGAATGGCGCCGTTTTACCTATTATGGCTTTTTACATTGTTGCCGCCGAAGAACAAGGCGTTTCACCAGAAGCCTTAGCAGGAACCATTCAAAACGATATTTTAAAAGAATTTATGGTGCGTAACACCTACATTTATCCGCCAACGCCCTCTATGAAAATAATCAGTGATATTTTTGAATTTACTTCCAAAAATATGCCTCGTTTTAATTCAATTTCCATTTCAGGGTATCACATGCAAGAAGCCGGCGCTACGTGTGATATAGAATTGGCGTATACATTGGCAGATGGCCTAGAGTACATTCGCACAGGGATTGATGCCGGTATGGATATTGACACCTTTGCTCCGCGCTTATCTTTTTTCTGGGCAATTGGTATGAATCATTTTATGGAAATTGCCAAAATGCGAGCAGCGCGCATGTTATGGGCAAAATTGGTAAAACAATTCAACCCTAAAAACCCAAAATCTTTATCTCTTAGAACTCATTGTCAAACCAGCGGTTGGAGTTTAACTGAGCAAGACCCTTTTAATAACGTAGCAAGAACTTGCATTGAAGCTTCTGCAGCAGCTTTTGGCGGTACGCAATCATTACATACCAATGCGCTGGACGAAGCTATAGCTTTGCCCACAGACTTTTCAGCTAGAATTGCAAGAAACACACAAATTTACTTACAAGAAGAAACCGAAATCACAAAAACGGTTGATCCTTGGGCTGGAAGCTATTATGTTGAAAAATTAACCGATGATATTGCAAAAAGCGCTTGGGCTCTTATAGAAGAAGTAGAAGAATTGGGCGGAATGACCAAAGCAATAGAAAAAGGAATTCCGAAATTGCGTATTGAAGAGGCCTCAGCTAGAAAACAAGCTCGTATTGATAGCGGACAAGATATTATCGTTGGTACCAATAAATATAGATTGGAAAAAGAAGATCCGCTTCAAATTTTAGATGTTGATAATCAAAAAGTGCGCACTTCACAAATAGAACGGTTGGAGCGCATTAAAAAAGAACGAAATACTCAAAAAGTAAAAGAAACACTTCAAAAATTAACTGAAAGTGCCAAAACAGGTGACGGAAATTTATTAGCTTTAGCCATAGATGCAGCAAGAGAACGAGCTACACTGGGCGAAATTTCAGATGCCTTGGAAGACGTTTTTGGAAGATATAAAGCACAAATTAAATCTGTAAGCGGTGTGTATAGCAGTGAAATAAACAAAGACCCATCCTTTGCCAAAGCAAGGAAGTTAGCCGATAAATTTGCCGAATTGGAAGGGCGCAGGCCACGTATTATGATTGCCAAAATGGGACAAGACGGTCACGATCGTGGAGCCAAAGTAGTTTCTACCGGTTATGCAGACGTTGGCTTTGATGTTGACATTGGTCCTTTGTTTCAAACACCTGCCGAAGCTGCTAAACAAGCTGTTGAAAACGATGTTCACATTCTAGGGGTTTCTTCATTGGCCGCGGGTCACAAAACACTAGTTCCTCAAGTAATTGACGAGTTAAAAAAACACAACCGTGAAGATATTATGGTAATTGTTGGTGGTGTGATTCCGTCGCAAGATTATCAGTTTTTATTTGACGTTGGTGCTACAGCTGTATATGGTCCCGGAACCAAAATTAGTGATGCTGCTATTGAAATACTTCAAATTTTAATTGACATCGCTACCGATGAATAAGGTTTCTTAAATTAATAACAAGATATTTTATTAAGAAGAAGGGTTGTTCTTCTATTAGGAAGCAAATTCCTATTTTTACAAGACTAAAAAAAAACTATGGATACTTCAGCAAAAATGCTTCGTGATGATGCATTAAAAGGAAAAACAATTGTTGTTACCGGTGGTGGTAGCGGATTGGGAAAATCGATGACCACCTATTTTTTGGAATTAGGAGCCAATGTGGTAATCACTTCTAGAAATATAGAAAAGCTACAAACAGTTAAAAAAGAACTGGAAGATGAAACCGGCGGAACTGTTCTACCTGTGCAATGTGATGTACGCAATTATGACGAAGTTGAAGCGATGGTGGAAGCTTCGGTTAAAGAATTTGGGACAGTTGATGTTTTATTGAATAATGCTGCAGGAAATTTTATATCTCCTACAGAACGTCTTTCTGCCAATGCATTTGACACTATTATAGATATTGTTTTAAAAGGGACAAAAAATTGTACACTAGCTTTTGGTAAACATTGGATTGACAAAAAAGAAACAAATAAAACAGTATTAAATATTGTTACCACATATGCCTTTACGGGTTCAGCCTATGTAGTACCAAGTGCTACTGCAAAAGCCGGAGTATTGGCTTTAACTCGTTCTTTGGCAGTTGAGTGGGCAAAATACGGAATACGTTTCAATGCCATAGCGCCTGGGCCTTTCCCTACAAAAGGAGCATGGGATAGATTGCTTCCGGGAGATTTAAAAGATAAGTTTGACCTTGCCAAAAAAGTACCTCTTAAACGAGTGGGTGATCATCAAGAATTAGCAAACCTAGCAGCTTATTTAGTATCAGACTTTTCAGCATATTTAAATGGTGAAGTGGTTGTTATTGATGGTGGTGAGTGGCTAAAAGGTGCTGGACAAATGAATCTTTTAGAAGAAATACCTAATGAAATGTGGGATATGCTTGAAATGATGATTCGATCAAAAAAGAATAAATCATAACCACACTTAATTGTTCACTTCCTGTTAACAAAAATGATTTTATGTCCGCATAAATAATTGTATTTTTAGCCTTTAAACCATAACATACTTAATGGGTAAAATAATAGCAATTGCCAATCAAAAAGGAGGTGTGGGAAAAACCACAACCTCGGTCAATTTAGCCGCCTCATTAGGCGTATTGGAAAAAAAAGTTTTATTAATTGACGCAGATCCCCAGGCTAATGCAACATCAGGGCTTGGCGTTGATGTAGAAGAAGTTGAGAAAGGTACGTATCAAATTCTAGAACATACCATATCTGCAGCCGATGCTATTATGGAAACTAGCTCTCCAAATTTGCATCTTATTCCTGCACATATAGATTTGGTTGCCATAGAAATTGAATTGGTAGATCAAGATAAGCGCGAGTCTATGCTCAAAAATGCCATAGAAGGCCTTAAAGATCAATATGACTTTATCTTGATAGACTGTGCTCCTTCCTTAGGGTTATTAACGCTTAACGCCTTGACAGCAGCTGATTCAGTGATTATTCCTATTCAGTGTGAGTATTTTGCATTAGAAGGACTAGGAAAACTATTAAACACAATTAAAAGTGTTCAAAAAATACATAACAACAATCTAGACATTGAAGGGCTTTTACTTACAATGTATGATTCTCGTTTACGACTTTCAAATCAAGTGGTTGATGAAGTTAAAAAACATTTTGATGAAATGGTTTTTAAGACAATCATTATGCGAAACGTACGTTTAAGTGAAGCACCAAGTTATGGTGAAAGCATTATTAGCTACGACGCCAGTAGTAAAGGAGCCAATAATTACTTAAGTTTGGCACAAGAGTTAATTGAGAAAAACTAGAAACGATAGATGGCGAAAGCAACAAAAAAACAAGCCTTAGGACGTGGTCTTTCTGCTTTATTGAAAGATCCCTCAAACGATATACAATCTGCAGAAGATAAAAACGCAGACAAAGTTGTTGGTAACATAGTCGAGTTGGAATTAGATACCATTGAGGTAAATCCTTTTCAGCCACGTACAAGTTTTAATGAAGAAACCTTGCGAGAGTTGGCTTCTTCAATTAAAGAACTTGGCGTAATTCAACCTATAACAGTACGAAAGCTTGGCTTTAACAAATACCAATTGGTAAGTGGTGAACGTCGTTTTAGAGCTTCAAAACTCATTGGCCTAGAGCGCATACCCGCATACATCCGTATTGCCAATGACCAAGAGTCACTTGAGATGGCATTGGTTGAAAATATTCAACGTCAAGATTTAGACCCTATTGAGATTGCTCTTTCATATCAACGTTTAATTGAAGAAATTGAAATTACTCAAGAAGAGTTAAGTGATCGCGTAGGTAAAAATCGCTCAACAATTGCTAATTATTTACGTCTTTTAAAACTAGATCCTATAATCCAGACCGGAATGCGTGACGGATTTATATCTATGGGTCATGGTCGAGCTTTAATAAATGTTGAAGATCCTGACACCCAGTTGGACATTTATGAAAAAATAGTAAGTAATAAGCTGTCTGTAAGAGATACCGAAGCATTGGTAAGAAATTATAAATCTACTGACGATAAACCAAAACCTGCAAAAAAAGCAACACCTCAATTTGCTAATAAAGGCAGAAAAGAATTGGAAGACTTACTAGAAACAAAAGTAAATGTAAAAGTTTCAAAATCTGGTAAAGGTCAATTAGTTGTACCTTTTAAAAACAAGGAGGACTTTCAACGTATTCTCAAGCTATTAAAACGTGAACAGTAGGTTATTAAATATCCTATTTTTTTTAGTAGCAACAGCTGCTTTTGCTCAAGAAGCAGACACAACTGCTGTACAAAAAGATAGTGTACTTCTTTCTGAAAAAAAATCTGGAATTGTTGTAAAAGATACTGTTTTAGATAACAAGCCATACAACCCATTAGCACCATCAAAAGCTGCCTTTTATTCTGCAGTAGTACCTGGGTTAGGACAAGCTTACAATAAAAGGTACTGGAAAATTCCTATAGTTTATGCAGGTATGGCAACTGGCGTCTATTTTTATTTAAAAAACGATGATGATTACAATCGTTTTCGTGATGCTTACAAAAGAAGGCTCGCTGGCTTTGAAGATGATGAATTTCAAGGTATATCAACCAATCGTTTAATTGACGCACAACGTAATGCCAAAAAAAATAAAGATTACAGTGTAATTGCTGTTGTTTTGGTGTATATGCTTAATATTATTGATGCCAATGTAGACGCTCATTTACAACAATATAACGTTTCAGAAGATCTTTCAGTGTCGCCAAATTTTCAAGTAAACCCAATAAACACACAAGCCAATTATGGTTTGTCATTCCGAATTAAATTATAATGAAACTAGCACTATTAGGATATGGAAAAATGGGTAAAACCATTGAAAAACTTGCTACTGATAAAGGTCACGAGATAGTATTTAAATCTGGTAGTGATTTTGAAGAAGGAAAGTTAAAAGAAGCAGACGCCGCTATTGAATTTTCTATTCCTGAAGCAGCAGTTAAAAATATAGAAAAATGTTTTAACGAAGGAGTTCCGGTTGTTTGCGGCACAACAGGCTGGCTTGATTCATATAAAAAAATAATAAAAAATTGTGAAGCACGTAACGGAAGCTTCATTTATGCGTCAAACTTTAGTGTAGGCGTTAATTTATTTTTTGGAATTAATGAATATGTAGCAAAAGTTATGGCTCCTTGGGATGAGTATGATGTTTCTGTTGAAGAAATACATCATACCCAAAAAAAAGATGCTCCCAGCGGCACAGCTATCACCATAGCCGAAGGAATTATGAAGCATACCCATAAAGATAATTGGAAACTAGATGAAGTCTCCCCTTCTACAATTCCTATTTCTGCTAAACGTGAAGGAGATGTAAAAGGTACTCATGCCGTAACCTATACGTCGACAATTGATACTATTTCAATTAAGCATGAGGCGCATACACGTGACGGATTTGCAAAAGGTGCCATCCTTGCAGCAGAGTGGTTGTCAAAAAAAGAAAGCGGTGTTTTTACTATGAAAGATGTGTTAGGAATTTCGTAGTATTGCAGCGTTCTATTGAATTAAAAATAAAAAGAAGAATAATTTCTTCAGAAAAAAATAAAATATGAGTTGGACAGGTTGGTTATTATTTTTCCTATTAATACAAGTAGTTCACTTTTTAGGAACCTGGAAGTTATACATTAAATCCGGAAGACAAGCTTGGGAAGCTGCTGTACCGGTTTACAATGCAGTAATATTGATGAAAATTATAAATCGCCCTTGGTGGTGGGTAATTTTACTTTTTATTCCTATTGTAAACTTAATTATGTTTCCTGTTGTTTGGGTTGAAACCTTGCGAAGCTTTGGCAGGAACAGCAACGCAAATACTTTTTTGGCAATACTTACATTTGGTCTATATATTTATTATATAAATTACACACAAGAGGTCACGTATATTGAAGAACGAAGCCTAAAACCTCGCACTGCCGCTGGAGAATGGGTAAGTTCTATTTTGTTTGCAGTTGTAGCAGCTACAATTGTTCATACATACTTTATGCAGCCGTTTACTATCCCAACTGCATCTTTAGAAAAAACATTATTAGTTGGCGACTTTTTATTTGTAAGTAAGTTTCATTATGGAGCTCGTACACCTATGACCCCACTTTCGTTTCCGATGGTGCACGATACAATACCGGTTGTAAAATCAAAATCTTATATTTCAAAACCACAAATACCATACTTTAGATTCCCAGGCTTTGAAGATATTGAACGCAACGATATTGTTGTTTTTAACTGGCCTATTGATGAGTTTGAAAACATAGGACCACCACCAAGCGGAAAGGCTTATAAACCTATTGATAAAAAATCAAACTATGTAAAGCGTTGTGTAGGTTTGCCGGGAGATTCATTAGAAATTAGAGATGGATACGTTTACATAGACGGAAAGCAAAACGACCTTCCAGACCGATCAAAAATTCAGTTTTCATATGCTTTTAGAACCAAAGGAAAAATGAATCCAAATGTGTTTAGAGAGCAGTATGACATTACAGATGGTATAGGATATGATGAAAATTTAAAAGCATACGTTTTACCGGCTGTTTCAGAAAATTCACTTAACCTACTGAAGCAAAATCCTAATATTGCTGAAGTTTTTAGGTATAAATCTGAAAAAGGAGAGTTTGATGCCTCTATCTTTCCACAAGACGACCGCTATAAGTGGAATGCAGATAACTTTGGGCCTATTTATATTCCGAAGAAAGACGCTACTGTTGATATAAATCTTGAAACCATTCCGTTTTATAAACGCATTATTGAAGTATATGAAGGAAGCGAATTAGGCATTGAAAACAACATTACCACTTCTGGCAATCAAGTATTATTAAATGGTGAACCCATAAGTAGTTATACTTTTAAGCAAGACTATTATTGGATGATGGGTGATAATCGTAACAACTCACAAGATGCTCGTATGTGGGGGTATGTGCCTTTTAATCACGTGGTAGGAAAACCCGTTTTTATCTGGATGAGTTGGGATGGCACCAAACAAGGAATTATGAATAAAATACGCTGGGAACGGTTGTTTACAACTGTTGGCGGTAAAGGTAAACCAGTTTCATACCTTTCATATTTCTTAGTTTTGGTTATTGCTTGGTTTGTTTTTGACTTTTTCAGAAAAAGAAAAAAGAAAAATAAATAAGTGGTTGCTTTCTTATCTCTGAAGTAAAAATCATAAACGTTCATTGTTATGGATTCTATTTTGGTTCACCCGGTTTATTTTCCATCTATTGCCCAAATGGTTGCTATTGCCAAAGCAGAAAAAGTAGTTTTTGAAGTATCTGGTAATTACCAAAAACAATCGTACCGTACCCGTACCTATATTGCACATAGTAATGGAAAACTAACCTTAAATATTCCTATTAAACATACCGGTCAACGTCAAAAAACAAAAGAAGTACAAGTTGAAAATGAATTTCCGTGGCAATCACAACATTGGAAATCATTAACTACCGCTTACCGCACATCACCTTTTTTTGAATTTTATGAAGACGAACTCTATCCACTGTTCAATAAACCAGTTAATAAACTTTTAGATCATAACTTAGACATTTTTGATACCCTTTGCGAATTAATAGATCTTGACGTAGAAACCTCAAAGACCGAAGAATATCATAAAAATCCTGAAAAAATTATAAACCTTCGTTATCTAGCTAAAGCCAAAAATCAACCCGATTTTAACTTATCTCCTTACAAACAAGTTTTTGAAACCAAACACGGATTTCTTTCCAACTTATCGATTCTAGATTTACTTTTTAATGAAGGTCCAAACACACTCAACTACCTGCAGCAGCAAGATTTAAGTTTGTAACTCCAAGATGGTAAACTTATGAGCTAATGGGTCTAGATTGTTTTTTATTTCAGAGAAAAGACGGTCACCGTATTCTAGGTAAAATTCTGAAAAGTTCTTGGTGCGTTCTTGCAAACTTTGATTAGGAAACAAGATGTCTTGCAGCTTTGTTAGCCTTTCCAATTCATCAACCAATTTGCGTTTTTGAGCTTTCAACAATCGTTTTTCAAGATGATCCAGTCCATTTAACTGCTTTTTTTCTTGAGCCGCTACAGCACCCAAGAATGATGCGTCTGTCTTTTTGGCCAAGGTGTACAAATCTTTAAATTGTTGTTGAAGATGAGTACGTTGCTTTGAGAAATCAATTTCAATTTCTGAAATACGTTTGGTATGCTTTGTCTTTAGCTCATGTTGTTTTAAAAATAATTCGCTAACAGAAACACCCAAACTGTCCAGTTTTTTTGAAAGTTTTGAAGGCACTAATAATACAGAGTTGCGGAGCAACAATATAGGAAATGGTACTGCTACAGCATCAAAATAATCCTTTAACTGAAACCAATAAGCCAATTCTCCTCCTCCACCTACATAGCAAAGGTTAGGAAGAATAACTTCTTGATATAATGGCCGTAACAAAGCATTGGGAGAAAAGCGCTCTGGATGGTTGTTTAGTTCATTAAACAATTCTTCTTTTGAAAAAGAAAGATCGGTATCATTGATATAAAACACCTCTTCTCTTTCAATAATACGTTCACGACGATTTTCGGTAAGATAAAATAAGTTAATCTCACGAGGATGTACTTGTTCTTGATACCCTAGATCTGTAAGTTGTTTTGTTGTTTTGGTTACTTTATTAAAAGAAATATTTTCTTCAAGTTCTTTTTCAGCATATGGTATAAATGCCTTTTTAAGAGATGCATCATCACCATCAATTATCACTAGCCCGTATTTTTTAAAAAGCTCATTTGCAAGATAGCGTGTTGCTTGAGCTAGTGTATCATGTTTTAAATATGCTTCTTCAAAAAGGTTTTTTAAAAACTGTGCTTGTTCACTATTACCAAAAGAATCTCCAAGTGTTTTAAAAACCTTATCTAAGCCTTTATCATCTAACCTACCTACTGCTCCATCTGCATTTCTGCTCCATTGAATTTTTGTGTTTTCAAAATTAAAATAATTAATCTCGTCAAAATCGTGATCTTCACTTGCCATCCAATAAACAGGTACAAAATGCTGTTTGGGATAGTTGTCTTTCAGTGCTTCTGAAAGATTAATAACCGAAGCTATTTTATATAAAAAATACAACGGTCCTGTAAACAAGTTAAGTTGATGTCCCGTAGTGATGGTAAATGTATTTTCTTGCAATAAGGACTGTATATTGTTTTGTGTTTCTTCTGAAGTAGGTACGCTACTATATTGATTTTGTAACGCTTTCACTAGGGTAGCTCTAGATTCTGAAGAGAAATTTTGCTTTTGCTCTATTTGATTTTTGAAATTTTCTAATGATGGAAAATTTCCGAAAAATTGAGACAAGCTATCTTTTGAGTCAAGATAGTCACAAATTAAGTTTGAAAAATAACCGGTTTGTTGATACGAAATAGTAGAAATTGGCATACAGTCTTTAAAAATTGACACAAATGTAACCACTTTACGTGATTTGTGATTTTAAAGATACGTTAATCTTATTCGGTTTTAAATTAGCTTATTTTTTGAGATTTGAATTTTGTAAAATCAACTATCTTTAGCCCTCAAATCAAATTACATAAAAATGACCAAGTTTTTTACGCCTCTCTTTTTAGTATTATCATCCTTTTTATTTGCACAAGTACAATCGCCTTCAGAATTTTTAGAATATGAATTGGGGTCACAATTTACAAGAAATGCAGATGTGGTTAATTATTTTAAGCACGTTGCAGAAAATAGTGATATGGTAACCTTTCAAGGGTACGGAAAAACAAATGAAAGACGGTCATTAACCTATGCTGTGGTTTCTTCTCCACAGAATATTTTAAATCTAGAAACCATTAGAGCCAACAATTTGAAAAGTATTGGCCTACAGTCTGGTGAAGCAAATCCTAAACACGCTATAGTATGGATGAGTTATAATGTACACGGAAATGAAGCATCGAGTACAGAAGCTGCTATGGCAACTCTTTATCAATTAATCACAGAAAAGAAAGATTGGCTGGAAAATACCGTTGTAATTATTGACCCTTCTGTAAACCCCGACGGCCGTGATCGCTATGTAAACTGGTACAACCAAGTAAAGGCAACACCGTATAACCCATCACAAGACGCAACCGAGCACAGCGAACCATGGCCAGGAGGAAGACCAAATCATTACCTATTTGATCTTAACCGTGACTGGGCTTGGGCTTCTCAAATAGAAACTCGCCAACGTTTAAAAATTTACAATCAATGGATGCCTCATGTTCACGTTGATTTTCACGAACAAGGCATTAATGAGCCCTATTACTTTGCACCTGCTGCAGAACCGTATCACGAAATCATCACTCCTTTTCAACGAGAATTTCAGCATCAAATAGGTAAAAATCACGCAAAATACTTTGATGAAAACGGGTGGTTATTTTTTACCCGTGAGCGTTTTGATTTATTATATCCTAGTTATGGTGACACCTACCCTATTTATATGGGAGCAATTGGGATGACTTATGAACAGGCAGGACATGGGTTTGCCGGTTTAGGTATTAATACAGATGAAGGATTTGAACTTACTCTTAAAGATCGTATTGCACATCACACAACTACCGGGCTTTCTACAGTAGAGGTAGCATCTAGAAATACCGAAGAGTTAACTTCAGAGTTTAAAAAATTCTTTAACAATCAATCTTCAAAATATAAAAGCTATGTTTTAAAAGGAAACAGCGATAATATCAATGCGCTTACAGAGCTTCTAGATTTACACGAGATAAAATATGGTTTTATTAACGGCAAAACCGTTACAGGTTACAGTTATACTGATGCGAAACAAGGCAGTATGAAAGCAGAAAATGCATTGGTAGTAAGTACCAATCAACCAAAAGGGAAAATGGTTCAAGTTTTATTTGAGCCACAAACAAAGCTTTCTACACCTGTAACGTATGATATTACCGCTTGGAGCCTTCCTTATGCTTATGGCCTTGAGGCTGTGGCAAGCACCTCTTTAGTTTCAGCAAATGATACTCCAAAATCTATTTTTAAAACAAATACTGAAGCTTCAACTGCAGCAGGTTATATCGCAAAATGGAACAGTATGGACGATGCATCTTTTCTGGCAGATTTATTAAAGCACGATATACGAGTGCGTTTTTCAGAAAAGAAATTGAACTTTAATGGTAACACATTTGACAGAGGTAGTTTAATTATTACCCGAAGCGATAACAAAAGTAATACAGAGTTTGATGCTATTGTAAATCGTTTGGCTAATAACCACAAACGTACTCTATATGCTTCTCAAACAAGTTTTGCAGATACACTAACCGATTTTGGTTCTCCAGATATAAAGTTAATAAACAAGCAACGTATTGCTGTATTACAAGGAAATGGAACTTCTTCGCTAAGTTATGGTGCTATCTGGCATTTTTTTGAACAACAATTACAGTACCCTATAACTTCAATTAATACTGAAGATTTTAATGCAGATATGCTTCAACGATATGATGTTTTGGTAATGCCAAACGGCTGGTACAGAAGTGTACTAAAAGATGAAACATTTAGCGAATTAAAAAACTGGATACAAAAAGGAGGAAAAGTTATCGCTATTGGTAGTGCAGTACGAAGTTTTGAAGGAAGAAATGGATTTTCATTAAAAGAAAAGAGTACTCTAGAAAGTGCAGATTCTAATGATGAAGCTAAGCAAAATTTAACACCCTATGATGCCCGAGAACTTGAAAGCACTAAAAACCTTATAACCGGAAGCATATTTAAAGTAAAAATGGATTCCTCTCACCCTATGGCATTTGGGTATGACGATACATATTTTAGTTTAAAACTAGGAGACCAAGCATATAGTTTTTTAGATTCAGGATATAATGTAGGGTACATAAAAGGTGCTGCTGAAAATGTTTCAGGCTTTGCCGGAGCTACTGCAAAGGAAGGCTTAACAGATACTTTAGTTTTTGGTGAAGATCGCGTTGGTCGAGGTTCTGTTGTATACATAATTGATGATGTATTATTTCGTTCGTTTTGGCAAAATGGTAAGTTATTGTTTGTAAACAGCTTATTTTTTGTAAATAATAATGCATTTACATTATAACCCTATGTCTTAAAATAGTGTGAAACGCACAACACAAACGCTTACTTTGCTGTATATTCGAGTAAAAACCTAATAATGAGACCTATATTTTTACTTGCATTAAGCATAATGGTATTTACTTCATGTAATAATTCAGAAAAGAAAAAATCTGATGAAACTGTGACTACAGTAGAAGTAGAGAAACCTCAGTCAATTAAAGAACATTCAGATCAAGATTTTGTAAACATAACACCTATTGAGCACGCAACAATGGTTTTACAGTGGGACAATGTAGTTCTTTATGTAGATCCTGTAGGTGGTAGTAAAGCATTTAATGGACAACCAGAGCCAAATATAGTTTTGGTAACCGATATTCACGGCGATCATCTTAATGTGGAAACATTGAAAGCAGTTATGAAAGACAGTACCATTTTAATAGCTCCACAAGCTGTTGCAGATAAATTACCAGACCCGCTCAGAGAAAAAACACAAGTTATTAAAAACGGAGAAAGTACAATTCATAACAATATTGCTATTGAAGCAATGCCAATGTACAATCTTCGAGAAGAAG
Organism: Marixanthomonas sp. SCSIO 43207; assembly: GCF_019904255.1. Classification (GTDB taxonomy): domain Bacteria; phylum Bacteroidota; class Bacteroidia; order Flavobacteriales; family Flavobacteriaceae; genus Marixanthomonas. The sequence continues at coordinate 1,911,168 of NZ_CP063203.1, read as the reverse complement.
CTAAAAAATTCCACGAAAAAGGACGTGGTAATGGGTATATTTTGGAAAAAGAAGGAAATCGATTATACATTTCAGGAGATACAGAAGATATCTCTGAAATGCGAAACCTAAGTGATATAGATATAGCCATTGTATGTATGAATCTACCTTATACTATGCCTGTAAACAAAGCTGCCAAAGCTGTTTTGGATTTTAAACCTCACATTGTTTATCCATATCATTACAGAGGACAAAACGGATTGAGTGATGTAAGCAAGTTTAAAGAAATGGTAAACAATCAAGATGAGTCAATTACTGTTAAGCAGCTAGATTGGTATCCTGATAAAGAGTAAAACTTGTGCATTTTAGGTATTATTTTACTTAAAGCAAATATGCTGAAATTATGAAAATGAAATTCATTAGATGAATATTATAAAAGAAATTACTGCCAAATATCAAGGAGTTTATGAAGAAGAAATAAAAAAATCAACAATTTATGCGTCTGGTAAATATTCTTTTCATCCAGAAAAAGGCGTATTTGAGGTAGCTGGCAGTAAACTATCTGTGAATATTCAAGCCGTTGGAGGTGCTGCCCAAGTTACTGAGCCTTATCGAATTATTTTATACTTAAAAAAGCCTTTCAATGGAAAACTAGAAATATATCCTACTACTATTCTAAATAAAATTTATTGGTATATTTTTAAATCTAGTAAGCTAAGTTTATCAAGCAAAATAGATAAGTATTATAGCTTCAAGGGAAATAAACAACTCATTAAAAAATTAAAAAAGGATAAAGAGTTTTGTGAAGTGTTAAAACCTGAAACAGTCTACATTACACTTAATAAAAAACACCCTAAACATATTTTACTTAAACCGGCTTATGGTCTTGATACGATTGAGCAACTTGAAAGGTTTATCAAATTATTAAAGTCAATAGAAAATGAAATTAATTCAAATTTCAGCTTTTAAATTTTAGTTTATTCCCTTTCACACAAAACACCCCAAATGTTTAGTGTTTGTTTTGCTGTATTAATTTTTACTGTATTGTCATTAAGTACTTTAATTTCGTCTGGATTGCTGTATAGTGGATCAAAAAGCGCGTAAGCATCAAAATCATTAGTTACGAACTGAAGTGTTTTCCAATCTCCTTCACCAATATAAGTTCCTATTTCAGAATGCTTCACGGGTTTGTATATTGGAGTATAGCTGAAATTCTTGGATATACAACTAACATGGACTTAAACAGTACCTCGTTTGCAGCTAGGGAAGATTCTAGTGCAGGGCAACGTATTATCATCTCAGGGGCGGGACCTATGATTATTATAATACAAGCAATTGTGGTTTTTCTATTTTTAAGCTATAAGCGATGGAATCTATACCTATACCTATATCCTTTTCTATTCACTGTTTTTATATGCGACTGTTAGCTGGAGGTATGAACGTCATCAACCTAAACGATGAAGGCGCATTAGTCAGTTTTTAGGATTGGGCACCTACACCATACCGGTATTAGTTAGTGCATTTTTACTGTATTTGGAGTACCGCATTGATAAAAGTCACCAACCTTCTTGGAGGCTTCAAAACAACACTACTCTATTAGTCATGGTTTTTAGCTCTATTCTTATTCTTTTAGATAAATTTTTGAGTGTTCAATTGCTATAAAAACGAGTGTTTTCCTGCATTTGATCTAGTTTGCTTCTAGGTTACTTTGCAAAACGTCCTTTTTTGGAAAATAGCCCAATCCGTTCCCGAAAGATCCCCGAACAAAACCCCTAAAATTTAGGATAATGTCTGCATACGTCGTCACAGGATTGCAGCGCTGACCAAACTCGGTCAATTATGGCCAAACGCCGTCATTTGTTATCAATATAGTTCAAGTTGTTGGGGTATCAACGTATTTAGTAGCTTTAAACCTGCAGGTATGCCTGGTTTTGGAGAAAATACAAGTTTGATGAATTACTTGAACAAAGCAACACAAAAATCTATTTACAAGATTTTGTAAACTAGTTTTTTTAAGTATATTTGGCGGCGATTTAACTTTTTATTAAGATTTCAAAGTTTTTAACCCCAAACACTAATTATCCATTTCACACACATACATAAACTAAACCTACTACTAAAAGCTATGCCTCTTTGTGGTTAGATATATATTATCATAAACCAAAACCAATATTTAAATTAAACAGATGAGAAGTATTAAAATTCCCCTGCTATTAATTTCAGTTACTACGTTAACAAGTTGTGCCTCTGGATATAAAATGATTGAGCCAAAATCAATTAATTATGTTTCGAGAAACGAAAACAATGGAGCAAAACTAGAGTACAAATATGATTTACTCGATAAAAAGTATGCTAAAAAGGGAGTAAGGTTAGTAGCTGTTAAAATAACAAATGAGTCTGACAAGGATTTAATGTTTTGAAGGAAAATTAAACTCACTTATGAAAACGGAAAGGAAATAGTGGTTATGGAAAACGATAGGGTATTTAAATCCTTAAAGCAAAGCCCAGCTTCTTATTTGTTTTATCTATTATTAACTCCTTTAAACTTTTACACATCAAGTTCAGATGCCGATACAAGTTCTACCCCAATAGGTTTGGTAATTGAACCTAGCCTTGCCTGCGGAAACATGATTGCAGCCGTGTCTGCAAATAAGAAATTTAAAACAGAGTTTTTAGAGCACAACATCAATGAAACCCTTATTGAAAAAAGTGAAACCAAATATGGACTGGTAGGAATAAAATCTGACTCTTTTGATGCTTTAAAAATAAAGGTTGAATTAAAGCAAGGGCTTCGAGACAAAGTATACGGTTTTGTGAATTGCGTTTTTTAAGTATATTTGAGACAGCACTCCCCTTTTAATAAATACAGTAAGAACACTTTTTTTTAGTTGATACAGCTCATATCATGCTATATAGGTTTAATGAAAATGGAAACGGTGTTGTTGTAAACTAGTTAGGCAACTAGCTGAGAAAATTAAAAATGAAATATTATGCGAATCAAAAAAATTCTCTATCTATTAACCATGTTCCAAGTTTTCGGATTGCACTCGCAAGAATTCGATTGGGCAAATAGTATAACGGGTGGTGAACATGAATATGGAGTAAAAGCAATAAAAAATAGCCTAGGAGAAACATATTTTATTGGACATTCCACTGGAAACCCTTTTGTATATGAAGGCATTGAATATTATACAAATGGTCGTAGTGATGCATTTTTCGCCAAGCTTGATTCTGATAAAAATTTAGTTTGGCTGAAAAAAATTGGGGGAGATGATATAAACTATTTCGATGATGCTTTAGACATTCACATAGATCCATTTGGTGACGTTTACCTTGCAATTCAATCAGTTGGCCAAAACTTTATGTATGATGGGCAACTCTTAAGCGGTGTGGAAGCTTCCGGTCAGGGCGGCGGTGAAGGTGTCATTATCAAAGTAAATTCAGATGGTGAATACATCTGGCATGAATCCGGCACTACCCCAACGGGAGATAACAATTCATTTCAAGGAATAACCACCGATTCTGATGGAAATCTTTACATAGTTGGCAATTTTAGAAGATCCGTTAGATTGGGAGGAACAATAACACTTACTAACCCATCTACAGGTAGTACACAAGACATGCTTATTGCTAAATATCAAGCAGACGGTACCATTATTTGGGCAAAACGTGCAGGCGGCACACCACATAATACATTTGCCGGAGGTAGAGATATTGAGATACACCCTCAAACAAATGAGATTATTGTTTTGGGTCGTAGTAACGGACCCGTATACTATGATGGAGAGCTCTCACCTGCCTATAACAGTAATGATGATGAAGGAATAATATTATTATCCTATGATACTGAAGGAACTCAAAATTGGGTAAAACAAATTTTAGAGCTTCCGTCCAATTTTGCTACTTATGGCACTTCTTTAGACATTAGCTCTGAAGGCGTTATTGGGATTTGCGGATATAAAAATAGCGGGGTGGGATTAGTTGGCTTTTATAATAGTAATGGTTCTGTAATTACTGAGCATGAACATCCATCTACAGACGGAGTGAGGATATTTTCGATTTCATTTAATGAATTTAATGAGGCCTATCTTTCAGGATGGACTGATACTGGTGCCGTTATAGGGATAGCTCCTGCAACAGTCACGATTTCTTCCGACACTGGATTTATTGTTAAACTTGATGTCTTTCAACAAGTAAAATGGATTTCGGAATTCACCGCTAGTTATTTTAGAAATAGTATATCCTATTTTGATGGTAAACTTACGTATGCAGGTAGAATTGACGATAATTTCACTTATAACGATGGGCAAAACATTATAACTCATGATAGAGGGGATGGACTATTCGCGGAAATGACAGATACCGAACTATTATCCAAGGAAACATTTTCAGATGATGATATTGTCGTATACCCTAATCCAACAGCAGATATATTTAGGGTTAAGAGTAATACTGTTGAAAATATTGAAATTTATAATATTAATGGTGTGCTTTTAAAAACAACTAATAAAAAAGAAATAGATCTGAGCCAGCACTCGAAAGGAATTTATTTGGCAAAAATTACTACTGACAAGGGCACAGCTATAAAAAAAATAATTTTAAAATAAAAAACAAAAGTAGAATAAGGTATAAACATACTTACAGCAGATTTGTCAATATCCAATCCCCACTAAGAATTGCTAACGTCTGTGCAAAACCGAAAATAAACGCTAATTAACAAGGAAAAAATGGGTAAATCGTGTAAGAACTTTAAGTTCAAGCATTATTTTTATTTTATGTTGCCTAATTTCAAAACACACTATATTAAAAAAAATTTATGAATACATTACTACCTAAAAATTCAATAAAATTACTATTCACTTTGTTCATTTTAAACTTTTCATTTATTTATTCCCAAACTAATTATGAAGAAGGAAATACTCTAATAGATTTAACACATTATTCAAGTGACATAACATCATTATTTGCCTCTGACCTAAATAATGATGGTTTTAAAGAGTTAATCGTTGGCTCTATAAATGATAATAAAATATTATTTTATAAAAATATAAATGGGAGTTTACAGCAAGAGCAACGAATAATAATTTATGAGGGTACATCTAGTATATATAAAATTGATGTTTATTCCAAAGACTTAGATTCAGATGGTTTAAACGATATAATAATAATTAGTGATTTGGATAATAAGGTATCTTGGTTTAGAAACTTAGGTGATTATAATTTTAGTTCCGAAATAGAGTTATCAAAAAATATAGATAGGCCCGAATCACTTATATCTGATGATATTGACAATGATGGCGATAATGATATCATTATAGGTTCATATTCTAATAATAATGTAAGTATATTTAAAAATAATGGGGATGGTACGTTTACAAATCCAGAGGTAATTTTTAACTCAGATAATGAAATTAGGAAAATAGATTTATTTGATTTAGACAACAATGGTTTTTTAGATATTATTTCTGGAGACGATAATGGTATTATAAAATGGGTTAAAAATTTAGATGGATTAAACTTTGATTCCCCAGAATTTATTACTGGATTAGCGGGTAACGGAAAAGGATTTAGTTTTATAGATATAAATAGTGATTCTTTTTATGATATTGTTTTTACATCCAATTCTAGCGATAATTTAAAATATAGTCTCAATGAAAATGGGATTTCTTTTTCATCCCCCATTACTATTGATGATTCACTAGCAGATCCTCAGCAATTAAAAGTTAAAGATGTTGATAGTGATGGGGTTTTAGATATCGTTGTTTCAACTTATTATAATTCAATAATAGGATGGTATAAAAACAACAACGGATCTTTTTCCAATATCAATCAAATTACTACAAGTGTGTATAACCCTAAAGCATTTATACTTGAAGATTTTGACAATAATAACTCTATAGATATTGTTGCATCATCATATGTAAATAATGAATCTTCAAAACAGAAACTTTCACTTTTTAATTTAAACACTACTAATAATGTATATAAAGAAACGATATTAAACTTTTATTTTAAAGCAGTAAACACAGTGAAAGTAGCCGATTTAAATAACGACGGTTATAATGACATTGTATCGGCTTATGGTTCTTTACTATGGAATAAAAATCTAGGAGATTCTACTTTTTCTTCTCAAATAGTAATCAGTAATTCAATTGAAAATAGCTTTGTATATGATATTGAATTAAAAGATTTTAATAATGATGACCTTATTGACATTGCTGCAATCGAGGATTCTTCTTTTAAAGTTTATAAAAATAATGGGGATGAAACATTTACACCCATATTCAGTGTTGCCCTTTCAGATATATCAAGAGAAATAGAAGTATCAGATCTGAATAATGATAATAATCTTGACATATTAATATCTTTTATTCAAGATGAACCCCATTTAATTAAAATAATGAACAATGGAGGTTTTGACTTTCAAACTCCCACCCCCATCGAGATCTCTGAGTATGGTTTTGAACCCTATCATTTTAAAACAGGAGACATAGATAATGACGGAGACATAGATATAGTTACAAGTTCTACTGAATATTCTATGATCCAATGGTTAGAGAATGATGGCTTAGGATTTTTTACTCATCATTTAATTGAATCAGAAATTGAAACCAACCCAATAGAGTTATCTGATATAGATAATGATGGAGACCTAGACATAGTTTCTGCAGACAGAAATAATCCTATCATTTATTTTATTAAGAATAACAATGCTAATTTTGGACCTCAAATTACAATTGATTCCCAAAGTGCACAATCAATTGTAATGGGTGATATTAACAACGATGGCTATCAAGATATTGTTTGTACATCTTATGATTATTCCGAAGATAATGAAAAAGTTTTTTATTATTTAAATAATCAAGGAAATGGTTTCGAAGACCAAGCATTAATAGAAAGTTTGGGAGATGCATTAAGTTTGAGTAAAGAAGCTACTTTAGGGGACTTGAATAATGACGATAAACTAGATGTTATTTCAAGTTATTATTTTATAAATACAGTTAAATATTTTATAAATTCATTTGAGTTATCTATAGAAGAAATTGGATTATTAAAGGACACCGACTCTTTTTATATATACCCCAACCCTAGTTCTAATTATATTTCTTGGAGTGACAAACTGAGTGTTAATAATATTATAATTTATAATGTAGCTGGGCAAAGGATTTATAATAAAGTTGTGGATGCAACTCAAACATTAGATATAAGTCACTTAACAAAAGGCATCTACTATATTGTAGGGCTTAATGTAAAGAAAAAGTATTTTACAAAATTTATAAAAGATTAAACTTAATTCTAATAAGGATTATCTTCAAATGAATAAAAATTATTTTTTTAAGCCCTACAATTTTTATACAAGACCACTATAACACACTATGAGAAACCCCTGATAATATTAGTCGTTTTACTAACTTCAAATATAACCAACGCACAATTTATTAAGGAAAAATAAATCAATTCTCAAATTGGGTATGGGTTGAGTGCACCGTATCATAGCAATGATGTTTTGTAAATGATAGTTTTTTTTTTCACAAGTAGAGTTAGTGCTTAAGGTCATTTCTGGGTTGAGTTTAGACCTTATGTAGATTTTATTTTAACAAGCTCAGGTGGAAAAGACTTAAATGACAATCTAACTGATGAAATAGCGGAATCAAAAGCCTTGTTGCTTGGCGGAAAAGCAAGAGTTAGGGGCTCCAATTCCTTGGGTAGCACTTCATGTTGAAATTGGAATAGGAACTTCAATTAGAAAATTTAATAAATTAACAGCGTTCGATAGCATCAATAAAGGAGGAATTATTTACCATATTCCCTTTTCCTTTGGAGTGGAATTAGGAAAGAATAATAACGTAAATTTAGGGTTTGAGTATTATTTTCAGCTATCTGTTGAACAATTTGTTGGAGCGTTGGCTGTTGGAATCACATTTCCGTTGAAAAATTAAACGTAAATAAAAGCGCCAAAGAACAATGTACATCATTGATTACTCTGGGTTTAACTACGCCAGAATACAATCGAAATTATCAACATCAGTACCAAACTGAATAAGTTCATACATTTATCCAAAACCCAAACGTGCTAAAACCATAGATAAACAAGGTAGATATGAATCTTGAAATTCAAGCCTATAACAACAAACAAACAGTTACTGACAAAGAAATTTGCGATTAGCTTGCAATAACAATTAGTAGCGAATTATCTGAAACTGAAAGCAAAATATGGCACGCTCACCTTATCTGGTTTATAGAAGGCAACCCTATTGCAGGATACAGCAAGTTAAAGAACTGTATACGCTTAAAGTTCTGGAGCGGGGCAAATTTTGAAGAAGAAAACCTAAAACCCAGCAAAGATAAGTTTTAAGGACGCCTCTATTCGGTATACTGCTATAGACCAAATAGATTTAACTGATTTAAAAAGATGGTTACAGAAATCTAAAGAAATACCATTGGACTATAAAATATTGTAAAAAGAAAAGGAGAATTAATAAGATTGAAATAATATGAAAACTACAACCGAACATTCTGACCGAATGGCAAAATTGACATTTACATCGGTATATCCACACTACATAACAAAAGTGTAAAATAAAAATAGAACCAAAGAGGAGCTACATCAATTAATAAAATGGCTAACGGGTTTTACAACAATGATCTGCAAGAATTGATTGATGAGAAAGCGACTTTTAAGATATTTTTTGACAAAGCAACATTAAACCCAAACGCTACACAGATAACAGTGTTATTTATGGTTATAGAATAGAGGAAATTGATAATCCGTTAACGAAATAGGTTCGATATTTAGATAAATTAGTTGACGAATTAGCAAAAATCAAAAAGATGGAAAAGGATATTACGCGGTGAATAAGTACTTCTATATACTATACACAAAATTACTATCTAAATTACAGTTGAAGTAAAAATAAGTATCGCTTACTCCCTTTCACACAAGACACCCCAAATATTTAGTGTTTGTTTTGCTGTATTAATTTTTACTGTATTTTCATTAAGTACTTTAATTTCGTCTGGATTGCTGTATTGTGGATCAAAAAGGGCGTAAGCATCAAAATCATTAGTTACGAACTGAAGTGTTTTCCAATCTCCTTCACCAATATAAGTTCCTATTTCAGAATGCTTCACGGGTTTTTCATTGGTTTCAGGTTGGGGAATGCTTTTAAAATTTAGTTTAAATGTGTTGTTTTTATAAAGCGTAAGTGAAATAGCAGCAACTCCATTTCCTAAACTTTGATATGCAATAGTCTTTTCGGTACCAAGACGTATTTCAGTTATATTTTTTTTACTGCCGCAAGCATATAAACTTACGGCAAGTATTATAAAGGCTATGGTTTTACGCATTCTTATCGAATAAGTTTTTTATATTTAATTCGTTTAGGCATTACATCGCCTCCTAAACGTTTTTTCTTATTTTCTTCATAGTCACTAAACCCTCCTTCAAAGAAATAAACTTCACTATTTCCTTCAAAAGCAAGAATGTGAGTACAAATACGGTCTAAAAACCAACGGTCGTGAGAAATGACAACAGCGCAACCGGCAAAGTTTTCTAATCCTTCTTCAAGCGCACGTAATGTGTTAACATCAAGATCGTTTGTAGGCTCATCTAGTAATAAAACGTTTCCTTCTTCTTTTAAAGTCATCGCCAAATGCAAACGGTTACGCTCTCCTCCTGACAACTTAGAAACTTTTTTATTCTGTTCACTACCGCTAAAATTAAACCTACTTAAATAGGCACGACTATTTACCTGTTTACCACCCATCATCACTAATTCTTGTTCATCACTAAAGTTTTGCCAAATGGTTTTTTCAGGATCTATATTGGCGTGTGATTGATCTACGTATGCAATTTTGGCTGTATCACCTACTTCAAAAGTTCCTTTATCAGGTTCAATTTCACCCATAATCATTTTAAATATGGTGGTTTTACCAGCACCGTTTGGACCAATAATACCTACAATCCCTGCTTGTGGAAGTTTAAAGTTTAAGTCATCATATAATAACTTATCCCCAAAGGCTTTAGATACTCCTTTGGCTTCAATCACATTGGTACCTAATCGAGGCCCATTAGGAATATAAATTTCAAGCTTGTCATCTAGCTTATTTTGGTCTTGACTTAATAACTTATCATAGTTATTTAAACGTGCTTTTTGTTTAGACTGTCGTCCTTTTGGAGCCATACGTACCCACTCAAGTTCACGTTCTAGTGTCTTTTGACGTTTACTAGCTTGTTTTTGCTCTTGAGCCATGCGCTTAGATTTTTGATCTAGCCAAGATGAGTAGTTACCTTTCCAAGGGATTCCTTCTCCGCGGTCTAGTTCTAATATCCATCCAGCTACATTATCTAAGAAATAACGGTCGTGAGTAACAGCAATAACAGTACCTTTATATTGTGCTAAGTGATGCTCTAGCCAATGTACACTTTCTGCATCTAAGTGGTTGGTAGGCTCATCTAGTAATAAAACATCAGGTTCTTGTAATAATAAACGACATAAAGCTACTCTGCGACGCTCTCCCCCAGAAAGAACACTTATTTTCTTATCTTTTTCAGGGGTACGAAGGGCATCCATAGCTATTTCAAGTTTGGTGTCCAGCTCCCAAGCATTGGTTGCATCAATTTTATCTTGCAACTTGGCTTGTTTATCCATAAGTTCCTGCATTTTATCAGGGTTTTCATAAACTTCTGGTAAGCCAAACATATCATTAATCTTGTTGTATTCATCTAGAACATCAACAACTTCTTTAACACCTTCTTTTACAACTTCCATTACAGTTTTGTCTTCATCAAGTTCTGGCTCTTGCTCAAGCATTCCTACGCTGTAATTGGGAGCAAAAACAACGTCACCTTGGTAGTTTTGGTCCTTACCTGCGATAATCTTCAGTAATGTAGATTTACCACTTCCGTTAAGACCTAAAATTCCAATTTTTGCCCCATAAAAGAAACTTAGGTAAATATTTTTAAGTACTGGTGTTTGTGCACTTTGAAAAGTTTTTGTCACACCAGACATTGAGAAAATCACTTTTTTATCGTCTGCCATTATATATTATAATTTTAGGTTGTTATTCTGTTTTTAAAATTATTAGCTTGAATGTTGATTTAACAAACGTGCTAATACTACTAGTTGACCAGTATGATACGCTGTGTGCTCTATCACCAACAATAGTTCCCTTAGCAAAGTATGTTTACTTTCTGAAGAAACTTCTGTTGTTAACTCTTTATCGTCAATAAGATGTTCTAATTGTTTTCTGTCTTCTATATATTTTTTCTGAAGTTGCTCCCATTCTATCGTATTTTCTGGAGCTGTTTTACTGGGCCAATAATCATCTGGCCACTTGGGAGTTTTATAATCTGCTGAAATACAATAGTCCAATATATCCTTTTGTGCATACGTAATATGATACAACAATTCATAACAAGAATAAGGCAATGAAAAAGGACGTTCTCCAACTTTCTGAAAAGGTATTTCTGAAATGATTTCAGTAATAGGAATAAAAGCTTCACCACCCAATAGATGTTTTTTAAGAAGTGTTTTTGTTGTAATCTCTAGACTCATCAATTTTATACTCGTCCTTTAAGTGCATTAAAAACCCAAGCAATAGCAAAAAAACCAATTCCTACCGATGCAAACCCCCATCCGGCAACATCATCATATTTAAAAGCACCCATGGCAATTAGTCCCAATCCCACTATAATCATTATAAATGTAGCCCAAGCTAATACTGTATTCTTATTCATCATATTTTTATCCTTCTTATTTCTTGTCATAGTATAGTATACCTCTATCAATATTCATATCAAGTGTTTTTTTGGAGATATGAATGTTACATTAATTAAACAAATATCGGTAATAAAATAGATATTTACCGTACCAAAATGTCATAGTTTCGTATTTTTGAGAAAATTGGAATGAGTATTATGAATATGACCTTTAACAAAAACGAAGACCACAATAAGTTATCTGTTTCAGATTTAAAAAAGAAACTAACCAAAGTAAAATTAGGAGGCGGTCAAAAACGAATTGAAAAACACCACGCCAAAGGAAAAATGACAGCCAGAGAGCGAATTGACTATCTGCTAGACAACAAAAAACCTAGTATTGAAATAGGCGCTTTTGCCGGCGATGGTATGTATGAAGAACACGGTGGTTGCCCAAGTGGTGGTGTAGTAGTAAAAATAGGTTACGTTAAAGGCAAGCAATGTATTGTTGTAGCAAATGACGCCACAGTAAAAGCCGGTGCTTGGTTTCCTATTACGGCAAAAAAGAATTTAAGAGCTCAAGAAATATCTATTGAAAACAAGCTACCAATTATCTATCTGGTAGATAGTGCCGGAGTGTATCTACCTATGCAAGATGAAATTTTTCCAGATAAAGAACACTTCGGAAGAATTTTCAGAAATAATGCTGTAATGAGTAGTATGGGTATTACTCAAATTGCAGCCGTGATGGGAAGCTGCGTAGCTGGTGGTGCCTACTTACCTATTATGAGTGATGAAGCTTTAATTGTAAATAAAACAGGAAGTATTTTTCTCGCCGGAAGTTATTTGGTAAAGGCAGCCATAGGAGAAAGTATTGAAAATGAAGAACTAGGTGGCGCCAAAACTCACTGTGAAGTAAGCGGGGTTACAGATTATAAAGCTGAAGATGATAAAGATGCTTTAGAAACAATTCAAAATATTGTTTCTAAAATTGGCGATTTTGATAAAGCCGGTTTTAACCGAGAAAAAGCTGCAAAACCCAAAGAAGATCCAAAAGAAATTTACGGAATTTTACCAAAATCCCGCACCGAACAATATGATATGCGCGAGATTATCAAACGTTTGGTTGATGATAGCGACTTTGAAGAATATAAAGAAGGGTATGGTCAAACTATCTTAACCGGTTATGCACGTATTGATGGATGGGCCGTAGGTATTGTTGCTAATCAACGTAAACTAGTAAAAACCACCAAGGCCAAGACAAAACCTAGTGAAATGCAGTTTGGCGGTGTGATTTATAGTGATAGTGCTGATAAAGCTACACGCTTTATTGCCAACTGTAATCAGAAAAAAATTCCATTGGTATTTTTACAAGATGTAACCGGTTTTATGGTAGGAAGTAAAAGTGAACACGGCGGAATTATAAAAGATGGAGCTAAAATGGTAAATGCTGTAAGTAACAGTGTGGTTCCAAAATTTACCATAGTAGTAGGAAATAGCTATGGTGCCGGAAATTACGCCATGTGCGGAAAAGCGTATGACCCTAGATTAATTGCAGCTTGGCCAAGCGCTGAACTAGCTGTAATGAGTGGTAATAGCGCTGCAAAAGTTTTACTACAAATAGAAACCGCTTCTCTTAAAAAGCAAGGAAAAGAAATTACACCAGAGGTAGAAAAAGAATTGTTTGATAAAATTAAAAAAAGTTATGACGAGCAGATTTCTCCATACTATGCAGCTGCCAGAATATGGACCGATGCCGTAATTGACCCACTAGACACTCGTAAATGGATTAGTATGGGCATTGAAGCTGCAAACCACGCTCCTATTGAAAAGAAATTTAATATGGGGGTTTTACAAGTATAAAACAATCAAACAGCTTATCTTACATTGAAAAGGAGCGATTAATCGCTCCTTTTTTATATTTCTTTTAGTGTTTATTTATAGCTTTTCACCAATCTTATAAATTCTGCCCTATAACCTTCATTATCATCGCCTCTTCCGGCTTCGGCCAATTGAATTACCTTTTCACGGTTTTGAGTTTCTATAAATTTTGAATCGCGCAATTGCTGCCCAAATAATGCCACAGCTGCCGAAAATTGAAAATCTGTTGACGTGTTTTGAATATTTCGCGTTTCATCATTAAGTGATTTAACAATCAAGTGACTTGTATCTTCATCAGGGTTTTTATATCTAAATTTTACCGTTAAAAGTTCGTTGCTATTTTTTGAAGTATTTGTGGTGTTGGTATATTTTAAATCATCAATATCTTTTAAATATTTACTATCAACACCAACAGGAATTATTTCATAAAGAGCTGTAACGGTATGACCGCTGCCTAACTCACCTGCATCTTTAGTATCATCATTAAAATCTTCATCATTTAATAGACGGTTTTCATAACCTATTAATCTATAAGCTTGAACTTTTTTAGGATTAAACTCTACCTGTAACTTTACGTCTTTTGCTATAGTATAGATAGTTCCGAAGAACTCGGTTCCCAACACTTTTTTGGCTTCTTGCATAGTATCAATATAAGCGTGATTACCATTCCCTTTATCTGCTAAGGTTTCCATTTTGGAATCTTTGTAATTACCCATTCCAAATCCAAGACACGTTAAAAACACTCCACTTTTACGCTTTTCTTCAATCAAATCTTCCATGGCTCTATCACTTGATGCTCCTACATTAAAATCACCATCGGTGGCTAGAATTACACGATTATTACCATTTTTAATAAAATTTTCTTCAGCAATTTTATAGGCAAGTTTGATACCTTCGCCCCCAGCTGTTGATCCTCCTGCTCTTAATTTATCAATAGCTTCCATAATTTTATCTTTATTAGCACCGCTTGTAGGTTCTAAAACAGTTCCTGCTGCTCCTGCATAAACTACAATACTTACTCTATCTTCCTCACGTAGTTTATCAACCAACACACCCATTGCAGATTTAAGTAACCCAAGTTTATTTTCTGAATTCATAGAGCCTGAAACATCCAGTAAAAAAACTAAATTACTAGCAGGTGTATGTTCTGTTGCTATATCTTTTCCTTTTAAACCAATTTTAACCAACTTAGTTCCAGAGTTCCAAGGTGAATTAGCCACTTCTGTTAGTATTGAAAAAGGCTCATTTTTATTAGGTTGAGGATAATTATAATTAAAGTAATTAATCATTTCTTCAATTTTAACAGCATCCTTCGGAATTTTTTGACCATTATTAATCATCCTACGTATATTACTGTATCCGGCTTTATCCACATCAATTGAAAAGGTAGATAAGGGAGCGGTTACTACACTCTTAAAAATATTTTCTTCAATCTTTGCATATGATTCGTTATCAGAAACCTGATTGTTTGTTGGGTATGGAGGAGGACTAAGCTGAGACGTAGAGACCATGCCTCTTAATATCACTTTTTTTTCAGCTGCTGCGTCGTACATCATAACAACTTCTTCTAGTTCAGCTCCTGGGTTCATCTGCACATTAATTGCTTTATTATTTTTTACTTTTCTAGTAACTGTTTTGTAACCCACATAATTAAACTCAAGTTCATCACCAATAGAAGCTTTAAGCTGATACGCTCCATCAAAATCGGTTTGAGTTCCTTTACTTGAGTTTTTAATCAAAATATTAACTCCAGTAAGCGGAGTATTTGTTTCATCTGTAACGATTCCGGTTACAGTAACTTGTTGGGCTTGAAGAATAATTGCTGTGAAGAAAACACAGAAAATAGTGGTTATTGATTTCATAAAGATTTGATTTTAAGAGTGATTTGTCAATTTTAATAGATAAGTATCAAAAATGAAACCAAACTCAAAAAACACCTTATAACAACAAAGTACTTATTTATATTTCTGAAGAAGTTCTAATAGAGCTGCTCGTTTCACTTTTCCGGTTTCTGTGTACGGAAATTGGGATAGACTTACAATTTTCTTGGGGCGTTCATATTTTGTAAGCTTTTCAAAAACTTGTGAGTAATCAGGAATCGTTTGAGCCTTGCTTTCTATAACTAAGATAACCCGTTCACCTAACTCATTGTTTTTTTCTGAAGCAATTATAAACGGTTCTTCTATAAATTGTGATAGACTCTCTTCAACTTTTTCGGGAAAAATCTTTACGCCTCCACTATTAATCACGTTATCATATCGACCTAGCCAAGTAAATGAAGTAGCCGACTGTAAACTTACCACATCATTTGTTACAACTTTTTCTTCTGAAATTTCGGGAGCCGAAATAACTAAACATTCTCGGTCATCTTGTGAAAATTTTACATTAGGCAAAGCTGAAAACTGTTCGCTTCGTGCGGGACCATTAATCCTTCTTACGGCAATATGAGTGATGGTTTCGGTCATTCCGTATGTGGCAAAAACTTCAGTGGGAACAGTTTGTAAAGCCGCTTCTAGCTCTTTAGAAACCGGTCCGCCGCCTATAATTAATTTTTTTACTTTATGTAAAGCGTCTATTGAATGATGAACTTGATACGGAACCATGGCTACAAAGTCATAATCATTGTCATATTGAGTGAGCGCATCTTTTTCTGGGGCAACTACGTGCAAGTTCCAACCCATTACCATTGCTCTCACCAACATCATTTTGCCGGCAATATAATTGGCCGGTAAACAAAGTAATGCCGATGTGTTTGAAGCTAGTTTAAAGTAACTAGCAGTAGCTTTGGCGCTATTAATCATAGCTTGTTTGGGCAAATGAATTTTTTTTGGTTTTCCCGTAGAGCCTGATGTTTTTACTGTAATGGTAGTAGTATCATCAAGCCAGTTTATGATAAATGCACCTATATGAGTTTCATATTCATCACCTTCTTTTTGTAACGTTTCAGCAAAGCTGTATAGCTCATCTTTGGTTTCATATTGAAGCCCGTTAAAAGTAAATGATGTATGAAAAGGCAGTTCCATAAGATTAACCTAATATTCAATCTGTTCTTCAGAAAGTTTTGGTGGTGGTGTAATATTTCCGAAGAGCTTTTCTCGCCAATTAGTCCATTTGTACTTCCAAGCCATAATACCAATTAAGATAGGATACATTACAAGAACAGGAATTAGGATATCAAATCCGGCTGAAGGATTTGAAATGTCTTTTAAAATAGAGTTGGTTTGAAAAACGGTCCAATCTGCTGTTACTAAAAGCGCAGCTATAAGATTGTTTCCGGCGTGAAAGCCAAGAGCTAGCTCCATACCTTCATCCATTAAAGTTATAATACCCAAAAAGAAACCGGTACCAATGTAATATATCATAATAATATTACCTAGTTTATCTACTTCGGGATTAAAAAAGTGAAGGCCTCCAAAAACAACTGATGTAATTATCAATGGTAACCAACGGTTTTTTGCTATAACACCAATACCTTGCATTAAGTATCCTCGAAACAGATATTCTTCAAAACTGGTTTGCAACGGTATCATTAATATAGCAATAATTGCCAAAATGATAAAAGGTACTGCTTCAAACTGAACAATATAGTCATCTGGATTTGAATAATAATCAACTACCGTTAGTAAGATTGTGGGTATAGCTACCAATAAAAATGAAAACCATATGCGGCCCCAATCTACTTTTTTACGAGAAGTTGTAACAGCTTTAAGCGGTTGATTATGTAAATATTTTACAATCAATACTACAGCAACAAGACCAATAACAAAGCTTAGCAACATTAAAAAGAGTGTCAAGTTTGAGTCTAAGGCTGTCATTAATGTAGCCGGATCATCCAAAGAGGTAATATCTCCACCTTCTCCCATAACCTTTAATGCAGCAATTAACACAAATGGTAAAGCTCCTAATTGAGATGCAATAAATATAACAACAGCGCCAACTATGTAGCGCCAAGAATCGTGTAGATAATTGAAAGCTTGTTTTATGAACATACTATATAGTTTTTATTTTAATAAAGCAGTTTCCCACTGCTTGTTAGTATCATATTGTATGGTTCCGTTACAAACTTTTAAAGGAGATTTAATATTATTTGTATACAAACTTCCGGTACCTAATCCTTGTGGCAATGTACTGTTTTTTGTGAATGTATATTGCGAAATAGCATTTAATCCCACATTACTTTCTAGAGCAGAGGTAATCCACCAACCTATTGAATTTGTTTCGGCCAAATTAATCCAACTATCACTACCTGCAAAACCACCTACAAGGCTTGGTTTTAAAATAATATATTGCGGTTGTATCGTTTGTATTAATTTCTTTTTTTCTTCTGAAGAAAATACACCTATCAACTCTTCATCTAGAGCGATAGGAAGTGGTGTCTCTTCGCAAAGAACAGCCATTTCTTCCCATTGACCTTGTTTTATAGGCTGCTCAATTGAATGCAATTGTAATTCTGATAATGTTTTAAGTTTTTCTAAAGCTTCGGAAGGGTTAAAGGCTCCATTGGCATCTACACGCAATTCTATTTCAGAAGCAGAAAACTCTTTTCTAATAGATTTTAATAATTCTATTTCAGTATCAAAATCAATAGCACCAATTTTCATTTTTATGCATTGAAATCCTTCTTTTAATTTTTCTGAAATTTGTTTTTTCATAAAGTCTTTATCTCCCATCCAGATAAGCCCATTGATTGGTATAGTAGCTTTTCCAGTAGAAAATTGCGACTGAAAAATTTGAAAAGGGTCTTGAGCTTGTAAAGATGCAAAAGCAGTTTCTACCCCTATTTGAATAGATGGAAACTCGGTAAGTTGATGGTATAAATATTCTTTACCTTTTTCAATATTATCACATACCCATTTTAACTTTTCTTCATAATCTGGACGATCATCAATACTTAGGCTTCGCAAGATGCCACACTCACCAACACCCCATTTTTTATTATTTTCAAGTATTAAAAACCAAGTTTCTTTGGTACGCAAAACGCCCCGGGAAGTTCCGCTGGGACGTTTAAAATTGAGCGTGTGTTTTTTGTGAGTTGCTTTCAAATTGGATTATTAGAATTTTAGATTATTAGATTGTTGGACTATTTTAAGGTTGATTTAAATTTAGAAGTCATTTTGATTATTGCTTCTAGGTCTTCTAAAACTAGTTGAAGAGATTTTTTATTTATATAGCCTAAATCATTTGCAATTAATAATTGTGTTTCTACCTCATAGCAAGAGCCAATTGCAATTTCTAAAAATCTAGAAAAATCTTTATTTGACTTTCTTGAAGTTCCTTCTGCTATATTTGAGGGAATTGAAACGCTTGCTCTTCTTAACTGATTTACTAAACCAAATTTTTCAGATTCTGGGAATAAGGATGTAATTTCATATATGTGCTTACAAAATGCTCTACTTTTCTTCCAAACTTTTAACTCCTTAAATCTATGCATATTTATGAATCTAAAAATCAAAACATCTAAATTACTAACCTGCTAAAGTTCAATCGATTCACCTATTTCTAATAACATTAAATCTTTATTTGCGTCATAGAATTTCTTTTTAGCTTCTTCGTGGTCAATTTCAATGTAACCAAAAGTGTCATAATGAACACCTAATACTTTATCACATTCTATAAAATCACTTGCAATAATTGCATCATCTACGCCCATTGTAAAATTATCTCCAATAGGTAAAATTGCAAGATCTAGTTTGGTGTGCATAGGAATTAATTTCATATCCATCGTCAATGCTGTATCACCTGCAATGTATATGTTTTTGTGTTCGCCTTCAATTACAAACCCGCCAGGTTGTCCGCCGTAGCTTCCATCAGGAAAAGAACTGGTATGGATTGCATTTACATACTTAACATATCCAAAATCAAATTGCCATTCTCCTCCGTGATTCATGGGGTGTACGTCAAAGCCTTTTTCTTCATAGTGATTGGCAATTTCAAAATTACTAACTATTGTAGCTCCAGTATTTTTGGCAATAGCTTCTGCATCTAGTATGTGATCTTGATGTGCGTGGGTAAGCAAGATGTAGTCTGCTTTTAAGTCATCAATATTAACTTTATCTTTTGAAAGGTCGTTGCCGGTGATAAATGGGTCTACAATCAAGTTTTTTCCACCCACTTTAATGGCAAGGCTGTTTTGGCCGTAGAATGTAATTTTCATATGTTTCTGTTTTTCTTTAAATATACTAAGCAGAATAAAGAAAAGCGTTAATTTTTTTCAAAAAAAAGCTTAGAAAGAAACCGTTAGTAAAAAAAGGAGGGCAAATAAAAAGGTACTTAACGCAACTTTTTTCAATTCAGGATCTAATAATGGTGGTGATTCATTTGTATAAACTTTGCGAATATTTATAAACAAAGGAATAAAAGCTATGAGTGGTAAAAACTCAATATTTGCTTCTGCTTTTACAATAAAGTAGAGTACTGAGGCTATAAAAGCAACACTTATTAAAGCCGTATGGTAATGCTTTACTTTTTGACCTCCCAAAACTACGGCAAGTGTGTTTTTATTTACTTTGGCATCGGTTAATCTGTCTCGCATATTATTCAAGTTTAAAACTGCAGCACTCAATAAACCAATAACAATAGCGGGTAAAACAATATAGTCACCTAAACTCTTACTGAATAAAAAGTAACAGCCCATAACGCCAAGCAACCCAAAAAACAGAAATACAAATAAATCTCCCAAAGCTCTATAACCATAGGCTTTTTTGCCTACAGTATAGGTTATGGCAGCAATAATCGCAGCAATACCTAGATTAAAAAAAATAAAAGATAATATAAAGTTTTCATTTCCGAACGCGATAAAAATTAACATAGTGGCAATTAACAAGGTAATAGCAGCGGTAATAATCATACCTATTTTTAATTCTTTAGCTTTAAGCAAACCGCTTTGCATAGCTCTTGCCGGTCCTACGCGATCTTCATTATCGGTACCCTTAACACCATCACCATAATCATTTGCAAAATTTGATAAAATTTGAAAACCTAAGGTTGTTAATAAAGCTAAAACACAAATGGAAAGCTTAAAATATCCTTCTGAAATAGCCACAGCGCTGGCTGTTATAATTCCGGAAATTGATAAAGGAAGTGTACGAAGACGGGCTGCAGAAACCCAAGCACGTAATTTCTTCATATTATATTGCTCTTATACGGTGTCGCAAAAATACAGTTAAATTAAAAAACCACCTCCTATAAGGAAGTGGCTTTTCTAAAAAATATTAAACTACTTAAAAACTACTTGATAATAAGCTTTTGTGAAACACCGTTTTTATTTTTTACAATATACGTTCCAGTAGTTAGGTTTGAAATGTTAATTGATGCCCCATCAAGTATTGATGAAACAAGACGACCACTCATATCAAACACGTTGTAGGTTCCTGGTTTGCTTACAAATACATTATTTGACGCCGGATTAGGATACAGTGTAAACGTACTTTCTGAAGCTACAGTAAAATCTGGAGTTGATAGTACAATATTATCAAGAGAATACAAGCTTACCGTTGCACTTACCTCATTTGAAACAATAATCATAGCCGTTCCGTTAGGGCTTTCTTCAGCTGAAACAAATGCTATTCCTTCCGGACCTAAATCACCTGCTTCATCGCCTCCTTCTACTACATCACGATTATTTACGTATTGTAAAAATTGTGGAGAAACAGGATTGGTAATATCATAAACCATAACACCTCCTATGCGCTCTAATAAAATAAACGCATATGTGTTACCTTCAATTTCTTGCACCAATACACCTTCAGGTTCTGGTCCTTTGTTATCACTTCGGTTTTTATAATTGTTGTTGCTATTACTTGCATTAAAAATAGCTCCATATGTAGGGTCTGCTGCGGTAATTACCTCAAAGTCGTTTCCGCTATCATACACCATTACTCCGGTTTCAGCTTCAAAAATACTGAATGAACGTCCTCCAAAAATGTGTATTTCTTCAAACAATCCATCATCATTTGCATCACCGGAAGCATTGGTGACAGCAATTTCAGAAAGATTTGATTCTAATTCTAATATATCAATGTTATTGAATACTGAAGGGTCTAATGTATAATCACTATCACCTATTTTTCGTTCTTCTTCAAATGTGTCATATTCTCTTGCATCACCCTCGTTGGCTGTAACAATATAGCTTGTTCCGTTTACTTCATAAAATGCAATAGCATCTGGCATATACATCCCTTTTACCGGCCAAGAAGCATTAAAAATAAAGTCTGTTTCGTCTGAAAGATCTAAAGAGTTTTCAGGAAGACTGTGATCTTTCAAGCCAAACGATATTACATCTGTAATTTCCATATTTGCAATATCTACAATAGCATACGCATTGTTTTCTTGCAACACAACGTAAGCTTTTTGTGAGTCTGAAGAAACGGTAATGTATTCTGGTTCTAAATCTTGAGAAACCGTAGCTCCCGGACCAAAAATACGAACACCATCATTGATTAAATCTGCTTGTGAGGCATCAAAATCGTTAAAATTTAAAGTAGTTACACTAGCTTGTGAAATTGAAGCCAAACCACCACTTACATCTATTAACGATACAGTTCCTTCAGGATCTATTGAGTAATCATCGTTTGGTTCGCCTTCATTTGCAGATAATAACCAGTTACCATCTGGACTAAAAGTTATCATATCTGGCAATGCACCAACCTCAACAACCACAGGGTTGTTTCCATCAACATCAGCAAATACAATTAAGCCATTATCAGTTTTAGGGTCTACTGAAACTGCAGCTGCTACCATTCCATTTTTGGTTGCAACACTTTGCACACTTGCTCCGCCAAAATCTGAAACATCTACGGTAGCTAGCGGCTGAATATCTTCAGGGTTTGAAAAATCTAAAACCTCAATTGTACTTGAGTTTGTTACAAACAATCGCTGAGTTGTAGCATCGTATGCTGTAATTTCGGCAGTACCATCTGCATCAACCAAATAACTTGTTAGGTAGTTTACATCTAGTACAGATGCATCTGTTTCAGGAACTATTGTATCGTCATCTAGAATGTAAACTGAAAAAATATCACTACCAGAAACTGTCGCGTTGGTTACATTTTGTAATTCAACTACAAAAAAGATATCGCTGTTATCTTCTGTATTATCTATAATAGGAATAGTAATTGTTTGCGAAGCATCACTACCAACTGGAAATGTAACTGTTTCGGTAGCTGAAAATGTAAAATCTGTACCTTCTATAGCTGTCCCAGCAGGGTTTAGCACTACATCTACAGTTGCCTCTGTTGTTACTACTTGAGAAGGAGTGATTGTGATAGTTACTTCTGTTCCATCTTCTGAAACCGATGTGTAAGCCTCATCAAAACTTACTACTACTTGCGAAACTGCAGGTCCGTTACCCGGTGATGCAATATTTGGCACATCATTACTGTCACCACCTTGAGCAATTGTTTCAACTGCGCCATTGGCATTACCAACAACACTAAAAGCAGCTAAATCAACATCGTAAGATTGTCCGTCATTAGCGTCTGTATCTGGATATGAAGCAGAATCAAGAGGTGTGTTGGTTGTTGGGTCTCCTGCCCAAAGCGTAACTGCATCGCCACCGCCTCCTAGTCCAGCGCCGTCTGTGTAACCAATTTCGATACCTGTTAAATCAATTACAGGACTCCATACATCTGTAAAAGTTGTAATATCTGCTGTATTATCGGTAATTAAAACAATTACTCTAGCTCCTGGTTGAATTTCAGTTAATCCTTGAATTAAATCAGCGGTTGTTGGATCTGCAGATTCATCATCGTAGTATAGGTCTTCGCTTACTCCAGAGGTCCAAGCTACTGTTCCTGTATTTTCTATTTCAAACCAATCTGCAGTTAAATCTGTACCGCTTTGACCCGAAAATATTTCAGTAATAGTTAATTGTAAAGGATCTGCTGCAGGTTCTCCTTCAAATTTTATGTTGTCTAAGTATATAGCTTCTGAACCGGAGTTGGTACGTACTTCAACTACCAATGTAGCTGTAATATCATCTGGAATTGTAACAGTTCCTGTAATCCAAGAACCTTCAATACCTAAATCATTAATATCTGACCCTTCTGTGTTTAAGATGTCTATTTCGGTAGAGTTTGTTTCATCTTTTACGTAAATACGAATACGGTCACTACTACTTTCATTAACAGTACCATCTCCTTCGTATCCGGTTTCGTTAATAAAGTAATCTACAGAAATTGTATTATTTGTATAATCTGTAAAATCTACAGCATCAAATTCTACAATCATATTTCCGTCGCTATCTGAAAGTTGATATCCTTGAACACCATCTGTATAGTTTGCTACATCACCAACAAAACTTGTAACCCCTACAAAGTCACCATCAGTAAGACCGTTACTAGGAGTTGTGTATGGTTCATAACGTGCGTTAAAACCTATTTCATCAGCAACTTGTGTAAAATCTACTGGTGATTCATCTACGTTATTGATTAGGTCGTGTGCTACAGATGCGTCACCGGTATCTGTATATTGACTCCCTGTAGAAGGTTCTTCAAAACTTGTTGATGCAATTGTTTCGGTTTGTGCAACTGCAATGGCGCTTATTAATAAAGCCGCCAAAAAAGTAATTTTTTTCATTAGTATAATTAGTTTTTTAATTTGGTGGCTAAATTAGTTGTAGTATGTACCAGCAGTCTTAGCTGAAATTTAAATTACCGTAAAGGATACTCATAGATTTTATTAAATATCTTGTAGTATATTAATTTTAAGTAATGAAAAGGTTAGGTCTAGTATTGAAGAACTTTAGCTTGGACGACAACAGAGTATTTCAAATTCTTTTTTTTCGAATAATTTTACACGTACAGTGTGTTTGTGAAAAAAAATAGAAGTATAAATGTTAATTAAAGATTTTGACAAGCATTTCTTTAAGCAAATCTCCTTGTTCAATATTTGCAGCACCAACACCTTTACTTTTCATGTCAACTTCTCGAATGTGACCAATAATTGCACTTACCTTTTTCATAGGGTAATTGCGTGCAGCCAATTGGTAATCTTTTATAAAATAAGGATTAACACCTAGTGCTTTTGAAGCTTGTGTTTTATCTGTTAAAGCGTGGTATTTTAAAAGTTTTGAAAAGAATGAATACAGCAAGGCTACTGTCATGACCAAAGGATTGTTTTTAGGGTTTTGGGCAAAGTATTGCACAATAGAGTATGCTTTTTTAATGTCGCGTTCGCCAATGGCATTCTGCAATTCAAAATTATTGAAGTCTTTACTTATTCCTATATTCTGCTCAATAAGTTGAGGTGTAATTTGCGCTCCCGGCTTGATAATTAACTGAAGTTTTTGCAGTTCATTATTAACTTTACTCAAATCATTTCCTAGAAACTCTGTAAGCATTTGGGCTGCTTTGGGAGTAATGGTATAACCACGACCAGCCAATACTCGTTTAATCCAGTCTGGCACTTGGTTTTCATATAGTTTTTTGCTTTCAAAAAGTTCACCAGTTTTTTTGATTGTTTTTGCCAATTTTTTACGAGCATCTAGCTTTTTGTATTTATAACAAATAACCAGGACTGTTGTGGGTTGAGGATTTTCAGCATAAGCGGCTAAATTTTCTATGGTTCTAGATAAGTCTTGCGCTTCTTTTACAATCACAACTTGTTTATCTGCCATCATTGGGTATCTTTTGGCATTGCTTACAATCTCATCAATAGAGACATCACGACCGTATAAAACTATTTGATTGAATCCTTTTTCTTCTTCAGACAGTATTGTGTCTTTAATAAAACTAGATATACCATCGATATAATACGGTTCTTCGCCCATCAAAAAGTAAATGGGTTTTACGTTTCCGTTTTTAATGTCAGTGATTATCGTTTTGGCTTTGTCTAAAGGCATAGATATAAAATGAGGGTTTTTAAAGATAAACGTATAGATTTATCATAAAAGGTAATTGTCAAATTTTGTAGCTACTGAAGGAAACTGTTACTTTGTTGCATGCAACCGTTAGATTTTCCAAAATATCAGTTTCGTTTCAAAAGTAGTGAAAACAAAACGTTCATTTTTGATGAAATAAGAAAAAAATTCATTGTTCTCACTCCCGAAGAATGGGTAAGACAACATGTTATTCAGTTTTTAATTTCTGAAAAAAATTATGCAAAGTCTTTAATTAATGTTGAAAAACAATTGAAGGTAAAAAACACTATTAAAAGGTATGATGTAGTAGTTTATAATACAGACGGTAGTATTTTTTTAATTGTAGAGTGTAAGGCTCCATCTGTACAGATTAACCAACAAACGTTTGACCAAATAGCAAGATACAACCTTGTAGCAGATGCTGCATACCTAATGGTTACTAATGGATTAAACCATTATTATTGTCAACTAGATTATGAAAATGAAAAGTATATTTTTTTTAAAGACTTACCGTTTAAGAAGTAATTTTTAATTGGCTACATCACTGATAAACTTAATGCGATACAGTCTCAACTCTTCTTCATCATAATCGCCGTCAAACTCTTCCATCGCATCATCGATTTTATCATTTTCAGCTTCTATAAAATAATCGTGTATTTCTTCTTGTTGATCTTCATCCAGGATATCCTCTAGCCAATAATCTATATTAAGTTTTGTTCCGCTGTAAACTATGGCTTCCATTTCACTTATAAAGTCATTCATATCTAATCCTTTTCCGTCGGCGATGGTATCTAACGGTAATTTTTTATCTATGTTCTGAATGATATAAAGTTTTAAGGCACTATTAGTTCCTGTTGATTTTACAACAAAATCATCAGGTCGTAAAATATCGTTTTCTTCAACATAAGTTTCAATTAAAGAAATGAAACTTTTCCCAAATTTTTTTGCTTTACTTTCTCCTACGCCGTGAACGTTTGATAATTCGTCTATAGTAATAGGATATTTGAGTGCCATATCTTCAAGAGAAGGGTCTTGGAAGATTACAAATGGCGGTAAATCCATTTTGTCTGCAACTTTTTTTCTTTCGGCTTTTAAAAGTTTAAATAAATTTTGGTCTGCAGCATCACCTGCTTTTTGATTTGATACAATGGCATCATCATTTGCTTCTTTAAAGCTATGATCTTCTGTCATCATAAAGCTTGAGGGTGATTTTATAAAAGTTTTACCTTTATCTGTTAACTTTATTACACCATAGGTTTCTATATCTTTCTTTATATAACCAGCAACCAACAGTTGTCTAAGTAATGCCATCCAGTAAGTAGCTTCTTTACTGGCTCCGGTACCAAAAAATGGCTGCGTATCTGTACGGTGAGACTTAATCATTGCATTTGCCTTACCTACTAGCACATTTACTACTTCTTTGGCTTTGTATCGTTGTTTTGTTTTATCAATAATATCGAGCAGCTTTACAGCTTCTTCTTTTGCTTCATGTTTCTTTTTTGGGTAGCGCATATTATCATCCATATTGCCCCCGTCTCCTGTTTCATTGTCAAATTTCTCTCCAAAATAATGCAGAATAAACTTTCTTCTAGAGATGGATGTTTCAGCAAAAGCTACTACTTCTTGGAGTAGTGCGTGACCAATTTCTTGTTCGGCCACAGGCTTGCCGCTCATAAACTTTTCTAGCTTTTCAATGTCTTTATAGCTGTAAAATGCTAAACAATGACCTTCACCTCCATCTCGACCGGCTCGGCCTGTTTCTTGATAGTAGCTTTCAATACTTTTAGGGATATCATTGTGAATAACAAAACGCACATCAGGTTTGTCAATACCCATACCAAAAGCAATGGTCGCAATAACCACATCAATATCTTCTTTTAAAAACATGTCTTGATGCTTTACACGAGTTTTTGCATCAAGACCTGCGTGATATGGAACTGCTTTAAGGCCATTCACTTGTAGTGTTTGAGCTAACTCTTCTACCCTTTTTCTGCTTAAACAGTAAATAATACCACTTTTACCTTCATTCTTTTTTACAAAACGAATGATATCTGCATCAACATTTTTGGTTTTTGGTCGTATTTCATAATACAAATTGGGTCTATTAAATGATGCTTTAAAAGTATTGGCGTCTTGAATACCTAAATTTTTAAGAATATCTTCTTGAACTTTTGGAGTTGCAGTTGCGGTAAGACCAATTATAGGGATATTATCTCCTATACGTTCTATTATTTTACGAAGGTTTCGGTATTCTGGTCTAAAGTCATGCCCCCATTCACTTATACAGTGAGCTTCGTCAATAGCCATAAAAGAAATAGTCTGTGTTTGTAAAAAAGACACATATTCATCTTTTGTAAGTGATTCTGGAGCAACATATAATAATTTTGTTATTCCATTTTCAATATCACTTTTAACTTTTTTTACCTCTGTTTTATTAAGTGAAGAATTTAAAACGTGAGCAATGCCGTCTTCAGAAGAGAGGGACCGTAGAGCATCTACTTGGTTTTTCATCAATGCTATTAAAGGTGAAACCACAATAGCTGTACCATCTTTAATCAATGCAGGGAGTTGATAACAAAGCGATTTTCCTCCGCCTGTAGGCATAATTACAAACGTATTGTTATCATTGAGTATACTTTTAACCACCTCCTCTTGGAGCCCTTTAAAAGAATTGAATCCAAAATGTTTTTTAAGTGCTGCGTATAATTCAGTATCTGTCACGCTGCTATACTAATTTTTAGTTATTAATTTTTTTAAAATGGATGTAAAATTAAATTGCTATACCAATTGAACAATTGTAATTTTGCAACCAATAATGTAAAACGTATCTTTAAACAGAAGTTTAAACAGGTTAGTATTATTAGCATTTTCAATATACTAAATTCTGAAACAGTTTCAAACATTCAAAAGCTTAAAATTTGAACAAAGAGCAACAAATAATTTCAGTAGCTAAAAAAACAATAGAAACTGAAAGTGAAGCAATTGCAAAACTAGCTGCTTTGGTAGATACAGAGTTTGCTGCAGCTGTAGATTATATTTTTAATTCTCAAGGACGTGTAATTATTACAGGAATTGGCAAAAGTGCAAACATCGCTACCAAAATTGTAGCTACCTTGAACTCAACCGGAACTCCTGCCATTTTTATGCACGCGGCAGATGCTATTCATGGTGATTTAGGAATTATTCTTGAAAGTGACACGGTGATTTGTATTTCAAAAAGTGGAAACACCCCAGAAATAAAAGTTTTGGTTCCGCTCATTAAAGCATCAAACAATAAGCTTATTGCTATTACATCAAATCGCGATTCTTTTTTAGGTCAAAAAGCAGATTATGTATTACACGCGTATGTTGAAAAAGAAGCCTGCCCAAACAACCTAGCACCAACCACAAGTACTACAGCACAATTGGTTATAGGAGATGCTCTAGCGATGGCACTATTAGATCTACGCGGGTTTTCAAGCAAAGACTTTGCACGGTTTCATCCTGGAGGGTCTTTGGGTAAAAAATTATATTTGAGAGTAAGTGACCTTACTTCGCTAAATGAAAAACCACAAGTTAACCCAGATACTGAATTAAAAGATGTTATTGTCGAAATTTCAGAAAAAATGCTAGGGGTAGCTGCGGTTATAGAAAATGATGCTATTGTAGGTATTATTACCGATGGTGATTTGCGTAGAATGTTGACCAAAAGAGATTCGTTAAAAGGGATTACTGCAAAACACATTATGACTGAAAACCCCAAAAAAATTGACAACGACGCTATGGCTATTGAAGCTATAAAAACCATGGACTCTTTTGGGATTACCCAATTACTTGCCGAAAAAGATGGAAAATACGCAGGCGTTGTTCACATTCATAACCTTACTAAAGAAGGAATTATATAATGGCAAAACGTCTCGCAAACCCCAATCCAGAAAAAGAAATGTCCTTTTTAGACCATCTTGAAGAATTAAGATGGCATATAATTAGATCAACTATAGCAGTTGTGATCGTGGGTACGCTGGCATTTATTGCAAAAGACTTTATTTTTGACGTTTTACTCTTTGGACCTAAAAGTGCAGATTTCCCAACCTATAAGTTACTTTGTAGAGCAGCCAGATTTATCGGTATGAACAGCTTTTGCTTTGAAGAACTTCCCTTTCGTATTCAAAGTAGAACCATGTCTGGTCAGTTTTCAGCACATATATGGACCTCTGTGACAGCAGGAATAATCATTGCTTTTCCTTACATTATTTATGAATTCTGGAAGTTTATCAGTCCCGGGTTGATGCCAAAAGAACGTAAGCATAGTAAAGGATTTATTATCATTGCTTCCTTTTTATTCTTTCTAGGAGTACTTTTTGGGTATTATGTAATAACTCCATTATCAATTAACTTTTTAGGTAGCTATCGAGTAAGTGAAGAAGTTTTTAATGACTTTGATTTAAGTAGCTACATTTCATTGGTACGTGCTTCAGTATTGGCTAGCGGGCTTATTTTTGAACTTCCCATTGTAATTTACTTTTTAACCAAACTCGGACTCGTAACTCCTGAAATTTTAAGAAAATATAGAAAATTTGCTTTGGTTATTGTTTTGATTATTTCAGCAGTAATTACACCACCAGATATTGCAAGTCAAGTAATTGTTGCAGTGCCTGTTACTATTTTATACGAAATAAGTATTTATATATCTAGAGCAGTGCTTCGAAATAACAGAAAAAAAGAAAAAGAAAAAGCTAATGAACAACAGTAACATTGTAGAAGAATTTAATGACTATCGTTCAAAAATGAACGATGAAATTCTAAAGGACAACAACAAGATTATCAAGCGTATTTTTAATCTAGACACAAACGCATTTGCCGAAGGTGCTTTACCCAAAAAAACCAAAGAGTTGATGGGATTAGGCAATTCAATGGTATTACGTTGCGATGATTGTGTTCGCTATCATCTAGAGGCTTGTTACAAGCTCAATATCACAAAAGCAGAAGTAGTTGAAGCATTAAGTGTATCATTACTTATTGGAGGTACAATTGTAATTCCTCATTTAAGAAGAGCATATGAATATTGGGATGCTTTAGAAAAAACAAATCAATAGTCAATTTTAGACTGCAAATTCAGCAATAGTTAACAAAACAATAAGATAGCCAAGCTTTTAAAAGCCTTGTCAATTCGCTATATTTGCAACTCTGAAAAATAGATTAACTTCCAAAAAACCCTATACAAACATGACAAAAGCTGCAAAAATTATATATACAAAAACGGATGAAGCTCCTTATTTAGCAACTCATTCTTTATTGCCTATCATTGAAGCCTATACAGCACCTTCAAACATTAAGATTGAAACACGAGATATTTCTTTAGCAGGAAGAATTTTAGCTCAATTTTCAGAATATCTTGACGAAGACCAACGTGTAAATGATGCCCTAGCAGAATTAGGTGAATTGGCTAAAACTCCTGAAGCAAACATTATCAAATTACCAAATATTAGTGCTTCTATTCCGCAATTAACAGCAGCTATTTCAGAATTACAATCTAAAGGTTACAACTTACCTGATTATCCAGATGAGCCTAAAACCGAAGAAGAAAAGAAAATTTCAGCATTATATAATAAAGTAAAAGGAAGTGCCGTAAACCCTGTTTTACGTGAAGGGAATAGTGATCGTAGAGCACCAAAAGCTGTTAAAAACTACGCCAAGAAAAACCCACACCGCATGGGTAAATGGAGTAGTGATTCAAAAAGTCATGTAGCTACTATGAGCACCGGTGATTTTTTTCATAATGAAAAATCATTAACCATAGACCAAGAAGGAAGTGTAAAAATTGTTCATACAGATTCAACCGGAAAAGAAACCGTATTAAAATCTTCTGTTCCTGTTTTAAAAGGAGAAGTGATTGATGCTACGGTTATGCGTAAAAAAGCTTTGTTGTCATTTCTTGAAGAACAAGTTAAAGATGCAAAAGAAAAAGACATCTTGTTCTCTTTACATATGAAAGCAACTATGATGAAAGTGAGTGACCCTATTATATTTGGTCACGCTGTACGTGTATACTTTGCTGAATTATTTGACAAGTATGGCGACACATTCAAAGAACTTGGTGTTGATGTTAATAACGGATTTGGAGACTTATTACACGAAATAGGCAACCTTCCAGAAGCTAAGCGTGATGAAATACTAAATGACATTGACCGTATTATGGATGAAAATCCAGATTTGGCTATGGTAAACAGCGACAAAGGCATCACCAACTTACACGTTCCTAGTGATGTGATTATTGACGCTTCAATGCCGGCAATGATTCGTACATCTGGACAAATGTGGGATAAAAACGGTGAAACAAAAGACACCAAAGCAATTATACCAGACAGCAGTTATGCTTCTGTTTATCAAGCTACTATTGATTTTTGTAAAAAACACGGCGCCTTTGATCCTACTACAATGGGAACAGTTTCAAACGTAGGTTTAATGGCTCAAAAAGCTGAAGAATACGGTTCTCACGATAAAACATTTGAAATTTCTAGTGAAGGAACCGTAAGCGTGATTAATGCTGAAGGAACTACCTTAACGCAACACGAAGTTTCAGAAGGAGATATTTGGAGAATGTGTCAAGTAAAAGATTTACCTATTCAAGATTGGGTAAAACTAGCTGTGAGCAGAGCACGCGCCACAGGTTGGCCTGCAATTTTCTGGCTAGATGAAGACAGAGCACACGATGCCGAGCTAATTAAAAAAGTAAACAAATACCTTCCTGAAAACGATACCGATGGATTGGTAATAAAAATTCTTTCACCTAAAAAAGCAACAGAATATACACTAGAGCGAGTAAAAGCTGGTGAAAATACCATTTCGGTAACAGGAAATGTACTTCGTGATTATTTAACAGATTTATTTCCTATTCTAGAGTTAGGAACTAGTGCAAAAATGTTATCTATCGTTCCATTGATGAACGGTGGTGGACTTTTTGAAACCGGTGCCGGAGGATCTGCTCCTAAGCACGTACAACAGTTTATGGAAGAAGGTCATTTGCGTTGGGATTCGTTAGGTGAATTTTTAGCATTGGCAGTTTCATTAGATCATTTAGGCGACACCTATAATAATGAAAAAGCAAAAATGCTTGCTGAAGCACTAGATGAAGCTACTGAAATGTACTTAGACAATAAAAAATCACCCTCTAGAAAGGTAAATGAACTAGATAATAGAGGAAGTCATTTTTATTTAGCATTATATTGGGCACAGCAATTGGCAAAACAAGATAAAGACGAAGTTTTGAAAAAACGATTCACTCCTATTGCTGAAAAACTTTCAGAAAATGAAGAAACAATAGTGAATGAGTTGAACGCCGCTCAAGGTAGCCCGGTTGATATTAATGGTTATTACAAACCAAGCGAAGACCGTGTATATGCAGAAATGAGAGCTAGTAAAACACTCAATGCTATACTTTCTGAAATTAAATAACACATATATTATAAAAGCCTTCAAAAAATATTTTGAAGGCTTTTTTTTATCTAAATGCCAACTAAAAACTTGAAAAAGAAACTATTCCTATTTTTTTTATTCTTTACTACTGCAATAACACTCAGTCAAGAAAAGTTTACCATTAGCGGTACGGTTTCAGAACAAGAAAGTGGTGAAACATTGATAGGTGTAAACATACTTATTCCTTCTTTACAAACCGGAACCACTACAAATGAATATGGATACTACTCCATCACACTTCCTGAAGGAGAATATGAAGTGTACTATAGTAGTTTGGGCTTTGCAACTCAGCAAACCACTATTTCACTTTCAAAAAATATTAAGAAGGATGTTTTTCTGCAAAATGATACAGAAACGCTCGACGAGGTTTTAATAGAAACCGATGTAGAAGCTCTTAACATAAGAAAACCACAGATGAGTATCAATCGTCTTTCTGCTGAAACGATTAAAAAAATTCCGGTGGTTTTAGGTGAAAAGGATGTTATTAAATCTATAAAACTACTTCCGGGTGTAACGGGAGCTGGTGAAGGCTCTAGCGGTTTTAATGTGCGAGGTGGTGCCGCAGACCAAAATTTAATTTTACTTGATGAAGCCACGCTCTACAACAGTGACCATTTATTTGGTTTTTTTTCAGTATTTAATCCAGATGCTATAAAAGATTTAACGCTTTACAAAGGTGGAATTCCAGCACGGTACGGTGGTAGAGTTTCATCGGTTTTAGATATTTATCAAAAAGATGGTAGCAAACGTAAATTTGGAGCTACCGGTGGTATTGGCGCCGTTGCAAGTAGACTTTTACTGGAAGGCCCTATAAAAAAAGATACTGCTTCTTTTTTAGTAGGTGGTCGTAGTAGTTATGCTCACTTATTTCTTCCATTGTTTGATAATGATAACGTAGCCTATTTTTATGACCTTAATACCAAAATAAGCTATAATCTTAATAAAAATAATAAGCTGTACTTATCTGGCTATTTTGGCAGAGATGTTTTTGATATAGCAGATAGTTTTTCAAATAGATTTGGAAATACAACCCTCAATTTACGATGGAATCATCTTTTTTCAGAAAAGCTGTTTTCAAATCTCTCATTAATCTATTCAGATTATTATTACGGATTAGAACTTAGTTTTGTTGAATTTGACTTTGAAAGTGGTATCAGAAATTTTAATTTAAAATATGATTTTACCCATTTTATTTCAGAAAACATAGAACTGCGTTATGGTTTAAACAGTATCTATTATAAATTTAACCCCGGAGATATAAAACCAACAACTGAAACTTCAGGTATTAATCCTTTTAAGCTAACTGATAAATATGCTTTTGAAAATGCACTCTATGCAGAAACTGAAATTGAAGTTACTGATAAGTTAGCTATTCAAGCCGGTTTACGCCTTTCAACATTTAATAGATTAGGACAAGATGAGTTGAATATTTATGCAAATGATAATCCTATTGATTATGATGAGAATCTAGATATTTATCAAAAAGCAACACCTATTGATACGGTTTCTTTCAGCAGAAATAAAACAATAAAACGTTTTGCCAATTTGGAACCTCGCTTTTCTGTTGCTTATCAAATTAATGAAACATCGTCTGTTAAAGCAAGTTATAATAGAACCGCGCAATATATTCATTTAATTAGCAAAACTACATCTCCTACTCCATTTGATATTTATGCTCCCAGCGGAAAGTATATCGAGCCTCAATTGGCAGATCAAGTGGCTGTGGGCTACTTTAAAAAGTTTGATTCATATTCTTTTGAAATAGAAAGTTTTTACAAAACAGTTGATAATAGATTGGATTATGTTGATGGAGCAGATTTAATTGCCAATAATGCTGTAGAACAGATTATTTTAAATGGCGAAGCAAGAGCTTATGGAGCAGAGTTGTTATTCAGAAAAAATGAAGGAAAACTGCAGGGCTGGATTGCTTACACATTATCAAAAAGTGAGCAACGCACACCAGGAAGAACACCTCAAGAAATAGGGATTAACAATGGTGATTGGTAT
Organism: Marixanthomonas sp. SCSIO 43207; assembly: GCF_019904255.1. Taxonomy (GTDB): domain Bacteria; phylum Bacteroidota; class Bacteroidia; order Flavobacteriales; family Flavobacteriaceae; genus Marixanthomonas. The sequence continues at coordinate 1,876,288 of NZ_CP063203.1, read as the reverse complement.
AATTCGCCTTGGGACAAAACGCATGATATTTCAATTACGGCACAATATGAATGGTCAAAAAAATGGTCCTTTGGAGCAAATTTTATTTTTCAAACCGGTCAACCTACAACATTCCCAAACGGACAATACGTTTATAACGATCTAGTAATACCGGTTTATGAGCAAAGAAATAGCAGTAGGTTAACAAACTTTCATCACTTAGACCTTTCGGCCACATGGACACCAAAACCAGATTCAAAAAAGAGATGGAAGGGAGAATGGGTTTTTAGCATCTATAATGTGTATAATAGAATGAACGCAGCGTCAATTTCGTTTAGAGAAAACACAGATATTAATCGTAATGAAGCAGTACGATTATCTATTTTTGGGATTATTCCTGCGGTTACCTATAATTTTAAATTTTAGATAATGAAAAAAACGCTATTACTTATAGTCTGTCTCGGCATCTTTTTTTCTTGTGAAGATGTTATTGATGTTGACTTAAATGAAGGAAAACCAAGACTCGTTATCGATGCAGAAATTGTAAAAGGATATGAATCTAATACCTCAATAGCTCGTGTAAAGCTAAGCACAACGGTTCCTTTTTTTGATTCTGAAATAAATCTTGTAAACAATGCAACCGTAACAATCACTGACCAAAACGGAATGGTCTATACACTAGAGAACTCATCAAATGGCTTTTATACTTATCAAGATATTGATCCACAACCAAACACAGATTACACATTAGAAGTTATTTACAACAATGAAACGTATACAGCTACAGAGCAACTACAACCCGTTGTACCTTTGGAGTTTGTAGAGCAAAGAAATGACGGTGGGTTTGATGGAGAAACAATTGAGCTCAAAGCATTTTTTACAGATCCTGCAGATGAACAAAACAACTACTTTTTTGAAGGAATATCTTCAAAAGGGAATGTTTATGACACCTTTAACGATAAGTTTTTTAACGGAAATTCAATCTTTGGTTTGTATGTAAATGAAGATATTGAGCCGGGAGATTCGGTGACATTTTACCTGTATGGAGTAGACGAACAGTTTTACAATTATATGTTTATTTTACTTCAGCAAGGAAGCGATGATACAGGCGGACCTTTTGAAACCCAGCCTGCTACTGTGAGAGGAAACATTATCAATGAAACCACTCCCGAAAACTATCCTTTTGGTTATTTCAGAATTTCTGAAACCTCTATTTTAAGCTATACAGTTCAATGAAGTATTGTACTTTTGTAGTATGACATTCAAAAAAATAACCGAAGCCGACTCTAAGTATAATCATCTAGAAAAGATGAGTGTTTCTGAAATCATTCATACTATAAATAAAGAAGATAAAACGGTTCCTTTGGCTGTAGAAAAAGCCCTTCCGGAAATCACAGTTCTATCTGAAATTGTTTCAGAAAAAATAAAAAATGGAGGTCGGTTATTTTACATTGGCGCTGGTACTAGCGGCCGCTTAGGAATTGTTGACGCTAGTGAGTGTCCGCCCACATTTGGTGTGCCACATGGGATGGTTATTGGCTTAATTGCCGGTGGTGATAAAGCTATTAGAGATGCTGTTGAATTTGCTGAAGATTCTACAGATCAAGGCTGGAAAGACTTACAAGCTCATAGTATTTCAGAAAAAGATATCGTTATTGGTATTGCTGCTTCTGGTACTACACCATATGTCATTGGAGCATTAAAAAACTGTAATGCAAACAATATTACTACAGGTTGCATCACGTGTAATGAAGGAAGTCCGTTAGCTACTACTGCCCAATTTCCTGTAGTTGTTACAGTAGGACCAGAATTTGTAACCGGAAGTTCAAGAATGAAAGCCGGAACTGCTCAAAAGCTTGTTTTAAATATGATTTCTACCGCTGCTATGATTCAATTGGGTCGCGTTAAGGGTAATAAAATGGTTGACATGCAGTTGAGCAATAATAAATTAGTTGATAGAGGTACGCGTATGATTATGACCGAGCTGCAGATTGATGAAGCTACCGCTTCAGAATTATTAAAAAAACACGGTAGTGTGCGCAATGCTTTAAAAAATTTTGAATCTTGAGAGAAACCAATCAAAAACATACAAATAAAAAATTTTTAATTAAGGGATTAAAACGACTTTTAATTGCACTTCCACTATTAGTTTTAACTACCTATATTTTTACTTTTGCTTTTATAAATAAAGAAGTCATTTCTTTATATCTTATTCTTCCACTTGCTTTTATTTCAATGGGTGCAACTATTTACCTTCTTTTTAATGGAATACAATGGATATTGAAATCACTCTTTGGTGAAAAAAATTCATAAATATTTCACACTAGACTTTTAGCTACTTTACTGATTTACAAATAGAAAATCTTTCATAACTTTATTGTATCTTAAACAGTTATGAATAAATTGGGAGGTTATAAGGTTGTTTTTTTCATAATGCTATGCGTTATCTTTACTAAAAAGGTAACAGCTCAAAATGATGCTATACTACCTAAACAAATTTTCTTTAGAGAATTAACGGTAGATAATGGTCTGTCACAAAATAGTGTAGTAAGTATAGCTCAAGATAGCACAGGGTTTATGTGGTTTGCCACACAAGATGGTTTAAACAAATATGACGGAAAAACTTTTACACATTATGAACGTCAATTTGAAGATGTAACTAGGCCCACCTTTAGTAAACTAGGAAAAGTTTATGTTGATAAAGATGGTCATTTATGGATTATTTCTATTTCAGGAAAACTGGAAAAATTTAATGAAGCTCAAAACACATTTTCCCATATAAATACTATAAAAGATGTAAGTACCATTTTTCAAACTTCAGAAAAGAATTACTTTATAGGAACGTATGGTAATGGTATTTATAAAGTTAATTCAGCTACAAAAGATACCACACAAATTCTATCTTCAAAATATAAGTTATTTGATATTTATGATATTACAGAAATAGAAAACGATCTGCTCATTGCTACTTCTGAAGGGGTTTTAAAAGTATCAAAAAACACACTTGATGTTTCTTTTGTAGATGAAACACAATCCATTTCATTTAGTTCTATATCAATTGATAAAAACGCTACTATTTATGCTGCCAGTTTTGGTAATGGATTGTATTTAAAAAGAAAAAACGATAAAGAGTTTTCAAAGTTTTTAGGCTTTGATGACAGTGCTTTTCTTGAAAACCTAAACATTCAAGACATTCTTGTTGATAGTCAAGATAGACTTTGGGTTGCTACCTATGGTAATGGTGCTTATTTAATCAACTTTAATAATGAAACCATAAATCACTTTATAGCAAATAAAAATGATCCTTATGCGCTTCATTATAACGATGTTTTATCTATTTATGAAGATTTTACAGAAACAATTTGGTTAGGAACAGATGGTGCCGGCCTGAGTTATTATGATAGGCATTTGGTAAAATTTAATGTATTGACCAACCGTCAAACTCCGCCTACAATACACGTTGATGTAGTAAGAAGTATTGTGGTAAAAAATGACATTATGTGGTTAGGTACTTCAGGAAAAGGCTTAACAAAAATTGATCAAAAGAATAAAAAGTATAAAACCTACACTGCAGAAAACTCGACATTAGCAGGAAATCGGGTTATGAGCCTATTACTTGATGGTAATAACCTATGGATTGGTCATCAAAATGAAGGATTACAGTTAATTGACCAAAATGAAAATTTTAAAACGTTCTCAGAAACAAAAGGATTAACAATTTGGAAAGTTTCAAAAAAAAGTAATGATGAGTTATGGCTTTGTACACGAAGTAAAGGACTTCTGGTTTTTAATATTAAAACAGGCATTATTTCTAGCTATAATACAGAAAATTCAGGATTAACAACTAATAACATACGTACAATTGCTCAAGGAAATAATCAAACACTTTGGGTTGGTACAGAAAACGATGGGCTTTTTAAGCTTAATCTCTCTACCAATGAAATGATAAAAATTGAAAAAATACCTGACAATATAAAATGTCTGTATTATAGTAATAATTTATTGTGGGTAGGAACCAATGGTAATGGATTAAAGCTTTATAATATTTCAGAAAAAAATGTTGTTAAATACACAAAAGAGAATGGTTTACCCAATAATGTAATTTATGGCATTTTACCTGATGATAACACCAATTTATGGTTAAGTAGTAATAAAGGATTAACAAAAATTTCTATAGATGCAAATTATAACGCAACACTTGAAAACTACAATAACTATGATGGTTTACAAGCTTTTGAATTTAATACCGGAGCCTATTTTATAGATGAAAAAGGAACATTATATTTTGGAGGACTTAATGGAATAAATTGGTTTCAGCCCAATCAATTATCTTTTAATCCTAAAAAACCAAAAACAGTAATCACCGGCTTAAAAGTTTTTAATGAAAAAACCGAAATGAAACAAGATAAATCATTTCAGCATAACCAAAATACATTTACCTTCTCTTTTTCTTCACTTCATTACTCACAACCAGAGCGTAACCAATATAAGTATCGATTAATCAACAATGATGAAGACTGGATTTCTTCCGGAAATAATAATGAAGCACATTATACCAATTTACCGCCAAATGAATATTCTTTTCAGGTAATTTCGAGTAATTATGATGGAGTTTGGAATAACAAACCAGCTACCTATTCATTTTCAATATTAAAACCTTGGTATACTTCAAATCTAGCAGTACTATTCTATTGTATAGCACTATTAGCAATAATTTATGGTATTTACGCCTATCTCAAATGGCGATGGAATGTAAAAAATCAATTACGCCTTGAACACGAAGAAACTGAACGATTAAAAAAAATTGATGAATTAAAAACACGGCTTTATACAAATATTTCACACGAGATTAGAACACCATTAACTTTAATTTCGGGGCCAGTAGAAAATCAACTTAAGAAAAAACACCTATCTCAAACAGATATAAGTGATTTAAACCTAATAAAGCATAACTCAAATAGGCTATTACAATTGGTCAATCAAATGCTTGATTTATCATTGGTTGATTCTGGTGAATTAAAGCTATCTGTAAAAGAAGGCAATCTTTCAGTGTTGTTAAAGCAAATTATCAGTTCATTTAAATATAAAGCAGAATCCAGTGACCTACTTATTGAAAGTAAAGTTAATGGGTTACAAAAATGTTGGTTTGATAAAGATGTGATTGAAAAGATTATTTCAAACTTAATCACAAATGCTATAAAATACAGTCCCTATAAATCTAAAATTTCAATCGAAGCATATGAAAATCATGGTTTTGTTCATTTTTCAATTACTAATAATAAAGGTGACTTGAACATTAAGAACATTGATCAATTATTCGAAAGATTTTATCAAACTAATTCGTCAAAAGAAGGAGTTGGCATAGGTTTATCATTGGTAAAAGAACTAATTAAACTATCAAAAGGCACCATTACTGCTGAAGCACTTTCAGAAAATACTATTTCATTTTTGATTAAAATTCCAATAACTGAAGAATCTTTTGCCGAATATGAAAAATTCAAAATAAATAATACTGAAAATACAGAAATTAAAACACCTAAGTATAATTTAAAATCAAATGAAAAACCGGTTTTATTAGTAGTTGAAGATAATGATGATGTAAGAGAGTTTATTGTTTCAAATTTTTCTAAAAATTATACTGTTATTGAAGCCGAAAATGGACAAATAGGTGTTAAGTTGACAAAAAAACATCTACCTAGTCTAATAATTAGTGACATTATGATGCCAATTATGGATGGCATTGAACTTTGCAACATTATAAAAAATGAAGAACTTACTAGCCACATACCTGTTATTCTCTTAACAGCAAAAGTAGGAGAAGAAAATGAAATTAAAGGTTTCAAAACGGGCGCAGATGCTTATATAACTAAGCCTTTTGGTATTGAAAAACTTCATGTTAGAGTTCAAAAATTAATTGAAAGTAGACAAAAATTAAAAAAGCATTTTAATAAAACGTTTGAGCTTAATCCTAAGTTAGCAATTACATCAACTGAAACAGAATTTTTAAACCGTATGCAGGAGGTTCTAGACAAACATATTACAGATCCAGAACTTACTAGTGAGCAGCTTTCAAAATTTATGAATATGAGTAGAACACAATTACATCGTAAATTAACATCAATTTTAGGTCTTAACACTACAGCTTTTATTCGCTCCCAAAGATTAAAATTGGCTTGTAAATTATTAAGAAGCTCAGATGCTACCACATCAGAAATTGCTTATCAAGTTGGCTTTAGTTCTCCATCTTATTTTACTAAATGCTTTAAAGAAGCATATAGTTGTACACCTAGTGAATTTATTATAAGAAAT